>JANPIO010000439.1:0-24667 GCA_031425055.1 Phormidium sp. VAR_61_metabat_6 | reverse complement strand
CTCCGGCTGCTGCCGCTAGTGGCTGGCGGTTTGGGCGGTACTCTGCTGCTGCTCAATCGAGTGCTGACCCCTGCCCTGACCGAATCCCAGGCGCGATCGGATGTGATGGGTGTGATTCTTAGCGCTCTGCTGATTTTGACGGGCCTGCTGTGGCAGCGGGTGCAGCCGACCCTGCCTGAAGCCGTTGCCTTAATTGGAGAAGAAGGGTTGGAGCTAGATGAGGCCCTGCCCGATGCCGCTAAAACTGAGCTGGCTTGGGCTTCTCACCTGCTATTGACCAACACCGTTACGCGATCCGTCGTCGCCTACCGCCAGGGCAAAACCCTGTTGCGGCGGGGAATCTTAGCCCCCAAAGCTGAGGTCACCCCCGGCCCAATCTTGAAACGAGTGTTAGAGACTGGCAAAGCGGTGTATTTGGTCAAACTCAGCATTTACCCAGGCCGTGTAGAGTTCGACTATTTGCCTGAAAATACTCAAGGCGTGATCTGCCAGCCCATGGGCCAGGGCGGCGCGCTGATCTTGGCTGCCAATGCCCCCCGCAGCTACACCCGTCAAGACGAAGCGTGGATCGAAGGCATCGCCGACAAGCTGGGTCACAGCCTAGATAACTGCGTCTTGAACACCTCAGAAACTGACCTAAAAGCTGAGTCGTCTTTAGCTAAGTAGCTAATAGATTTGTTAGCCACCTTTACCATTTATTATGATTGCCGAATGTCCTTATTGCGAATTGAAAGTTGATTGTGAGGACAAAGGCCATATTGATTTTGACACTGGCTCTGGCTATCCAACAAAAGTTGTGTTGTTGAAGTGCAAAATTTGTCAAAAACCATTGCTTGGCATTGCAGAAATGTTTCAAGTCGATCATGAGAAATGGGAATGGGATACTGCGTTTCGACTGTGGCCGGATCCTGAAGCTGATATCAATGGAACGATTCCAGAACTCGTTCGCAATTCATTGATCGAGGCCAAGCTCTGCTTCAAGGCAAAGGCTTATAGTGCTTGCACAGTCATGTGTGGACGAGCTATCGAGGGTGTGTGCAAACATCATGATGCAGGAATGAAGCCACTGGCCACTGGACTCAAAAAGCTTCGAGAAAGTGGTGTCATTGATGAACGAATGTATAGTTGGGGCGAGGCACTCCGCATAAGTCGGAATTTAGGCGCACATGCAACAACAGAGCAAATAAATCAGGAAGATGCCCGCGATTTGCTTGACTTTAGCATTGCGATATGTGAGCACATATTCATTCTCAATGTCAAGTTTGACCGCTTTAAGCAACGTCAATTAGGAGCTTAGTAAAGCTTTGAACTCCATCGTTTTTAATACAGCTCGTACTTGAGCCACTGGCAGGGGAGTGTGCCGTTGTAAACCGCCACTCGCTGAGCCGACTTGAGGCCAATGTGTTGTGACAGGGCTTTGTTGCCGCTAAGCACAAAGGCTGTCCAGCCTTTGAAGCGCTGCTTCAGCACGTTCCCCAATAGTTTGTAGAAGGCTCCTAAATCGTCGTCGGCCCCCAGACGCTCGCCGTAGGGCGGATTGCACAGCAGAAAGCCGCTGTCGGCAGGAGCCTCTAGATCGGCTAAGTCGGCGGCCCAAAAGTTGATCTGCTCGGCCAGGTCACAGCGCTGGGCATTGAGACGGGCCTGGTGGATGATGTCGGGATCGCGATCGCACCCCCCCACCCAGGTGCCCAAAGGCTCCTGGCGCGCTGATTCCGCCTCTTGCCACAGGCGATCCCACAGATCGCCGTCAAAATCGGGCCAGGTCTGAAAGCCAAACTCTTCGCGAAAAATACCTGGGGCAATATTGAGCGCCGCCATGCTGGCCTCCAGGGGCAGCGTGCCCGATCCGCAGAGGGGATCCAGCAGCGGCACGTCGCCGGGCCAGTCTGTCAGCTTCACTAGCGCTGCCGCCAGGGATTCTTTCAGCGGAGCGGCCCCCACCGCAGGGCGATAGCCACGGCGGTGCAGGCTGCTGCCCGAACTGTCGAGGCTGACGGTGGCCGTGTCGTCTTGAATGTGAACATTGAGCCGTACCTCGGGCTGGTGGGTGTCGATGGTGGAGCGATCGCCCCAGTGCTGACGCTGCTGGTCAACCACGGCATTTTTCACCTGTAGGGCAGTGAAGTGGCTGTGGTTGAGGCTGCGGTTTTTGCCGGTGGCATCGACGGCAAAGGTGAGGTCGGGGGTCAGGTAAGGCCGCCAGTCAATGCTCTGAATGCCCTGGTAAAGATCTTCAGCGTCGCGGCAGGGGCATTCGCCCAGCTTCACCAACACCCGAAAGGCCAGCCGCGACCAGAGGTTAACCCGATACAGCAGGGCCAGATCGCCCTCAAAGGCAACGCCGCAAAAGCCCGGCTCGATCTGCTGGGCACCCAAATCTTCGAGTTCGGCGGCGGCTAAGGCCTCTAGCCCACGGGCAACGGTGGCAAAATATGCGGCCATGGGGCCTCCCCTACGAGTTCTGTTGTACGCCTCAGCATAGCGGGATCAAAGCCCGACTTTATAAGGCATCTACCGTTTTGTTAAGACCGGATATTTCGACACCGCTCTAGCCTAAAAGCTAAGCTATTCTATGGATAACATGATGGATAATACCCTTCTAGGTGTATGGTTGCTAGGCCAAGCAACCCTGGGGGCACTTCTGTCCTTAGCCATCGTCCCGGCCAACTGTCGAATTTTGAGAGGAACGACTTATTTCTAAGACGCAACTGGTAAACCGGCAAATTCGCTCACCTCAGGTGTTCTTAATCGACCAGGAGAACCAAAATCGGGGTCTCATGGAAACTCGCGAAGCGCTTACGCTGGCCGAGGATGCAGGACTCGACCTGGTGGTGGTCTCTAACGGCAAAGATGCCCCTGTGGCCAAAATTCTGGACTACGGCAAGCTTCAGTACCAGCAGAGTAAGCGGCAGAAGCAAAGCTCTAAGCCGTCTTTGAAAGAGGTCAAGCTGCGCCCCAACGTGGGTGAGTCTGACTACCAGCTCCGGATTCGCCGCTCGGTCGAGTGGCTGTCGAAGGGAGACTCGGTTAAGTTTTTGGTGCGCCTGCGTGGGCGTGAGCACCAGCACCGCGATCGCGCTGGAGAGCTGCTCGATAGAATCGTGAAGGACATCGGCGATGCGGGCAAGGTGCAGGCCCTCGACAAAAAGGCCTTGGTGCTGATGATTACCCCCGCCTAGGGGTAAGCCGCTCGTTTTTTCGGCTGCATTCTGGCGACGGCTTAGTTGTCCCTGCTAGCTTTGCTCCTGAGTTCTACGGTCAGGTGGCCCAGTCTAAGAGCTGGGCCACCTGTTGCCATACCGTCACCGGGTTGAAGGGCTTAGCAATTACTCCAGCCACGCCCAGGGTACGGAAGCGATCGCGATCGCTGGTCAACACCTTAGCCGTGAGCAAAATCACTGGTATAGCCCGAGTTTTGCGGTTAGCCTGAAGCTGCTCGTAGACCGCGAAACCATCCATCTCGGGCATCGAGACATCCAGCAAGATAGCATCCCAATGGACGACTAAGGCTTTGTTCAAGCCCTCCTGCCCGGACCCCGCACTGTCAGGCTGCCAACCGCCAAACTCTTCGAGCGATAGACAGACCAATTCGCGAATGTCCAGTTCGTCGTCGATAACTAAAATTCGCTTGCTCATGATCCCTTCAGCGGCAGCGTAAAGAAAAATGTACTGCCATGGCCGATCTGGCTCTCTACCCAGATTTCCCCGCCGTGCTGCTCCACAATCTGTTTGCAGATCGCTAGCCCCAGCCCCGTGCCCCCGCGCTGCCGTGAATCTGACACATCTACCTGCTGAAAGCGCTCAAAAATCATCTCCAAACGATCCGCTGGAATGCCTCGCCCCTGATCTTGGACTGCGACCCGCACCCAAAGCGGCTGATCCCCAATGGTTGTAGGAGCGACGGTCGCTTTAGCGCTAGAGGTCAGGGTTGCTGTCAGCCAAATTTTGCTGCTCGCCTCAGAAAATTTAATCGCATTGCCCAGCAGGTTGGTGAGGGTTTGCACCACCGCATCGGGGGCGGCCAGCACCGTCGCGGCGGCGGGAGTGACCTGAATAGTGACGTTGGCCTCCAGGGCGATCGCCTCTACCCCGTTAACCGCTAACACCATCAGCTCGTCTAGGGGGCAGGGTTCCAGCTTGAGTTCAATGCGGCCCGACGTTAAGCGCTCCAGATCGAGGATGTCGTTGACCAACCGAATCAGTCGCTCAGTATTGTTGAGGGCCATGCCCATCATCTGCTGGGCTTTCTGGGGCCGATTGTGCAGCACCCCCGACTCTAAAATGCCCAGGGCTCCCCGAATAGCCGTTAGGGGCGTGCGCAGCTCGTGGCTGATGATGGAGATAAACTCATCCTTGAGCCGGTCAATCCGGTAGCGATCGCTGATATCGCGCACCACCACCAACACCTCGTCCTGGGTCACCGGAATAATCCGCGCCTCTTCGTAGAACGTCTGGCCCCCGGCGACAAACTCATACTCCTGGCGCTGAATGGTGCCCGTCTCTAGGGCCAGATCGACGCAGCGCTGGCGCTCCTGGGCAATGGGGCTGGGCAGGTTGTCATACATGCTCTTCTCGTAGAGCTGGCTGCGATCGCCTAGCCAGTTCACCGACTCTAGGTTATAGATCGCCAGCGGGAACCCCTTCCGCCCCAGGCGCATCAGTAGGTCAGGAATGGCGTTGATCAGGGCCTTTTGGGTGGCCTCACTGGCTGCCAGTGAGGCCATTTGCTGGGCCACCTGATGTTCTAGCTCGCGCTGGTAGTCAACCCGAAACCGCTCTACCTGTCGCCGTTCAGTAATGTCCTGGAACGTATTGATGCTGTAGAGCACCTGCCCCAGGCTGTTGAACACCGGAATCGTGTGTACATCTAGGGGAATGCGGCGATCGCCAATGTCTACCTCAATGTCATCGGTATAGGCGGTTTCACCCCGCAGCCCGCGCACCACCGGTAGCTCGTCGGTAGGGTACAACTCGTTACTACCGGCCCGGTAGAGCTGATAGGTTTCTGCCAGCTGTCCAGAGTCGGCGGTCGTAACTCCGTTGACCAACAGTTCTTTACCCTTGGTATTGAGAAACAGCATTTGCCCCGACTGGTCGTGCACGCTCAGGGCCACGGGCACCCCGTTCAAAAAAGTAGCTAGCGTATTCTCCCGATCTTTAAGGGCATAAAACGACGACACCAACTGGCCCACCATGCGGTCAAACCCCTGGCGCAGGGCTTCAACTTCCTGAATGGTGCTGGGCTGAGTGGGCGGCACAATCGCCAGGCCGTCGGTCAACGCCCGGGTCGCCCGCTGGAGCGACAAAATTGGCTTGGCAATGTACTCAGCCGTCCAAAGGCCCAGTCCGATCGACCCCATCAGGGCCAGGGCGCACAGCAGGGCCGTACGGGCCGTGTTGGCATAGATGTTGGCCATAAATTCAGATGTCGGCACCACAGTGACCAGCAGCCAGTTCAAGTCCCCCTGGAGCGGCGTCGTCTGCACGAAATACTGCTTTTGGTCGAACTGGACTTGAGAAAAGCGCGGCGATCGCACGTTCTCAAGGCTGCCATAATCGGCAATCAGACTGGCCGCTACCGTCCGGGTGAGGGGATTACGGCTTTGACCCACCGCCAGTCGGCGAGACCGCAATGCCACATTCTGTGCCGGATTAGAACGCGGCTGTTGATCAAACGGTAGTTCCCCAGTTGAGGTCGCTACTAGGTGACCGTCGGGCTCAATTAAGAAAATCTGACCCTCGCCGCTCGGGTTCAGGCGCTGCAAAAATTCCCCCAGCTGCGTGAGCAAAATGCCGGTGCTAAAGACACCGCCAAAGTCACCCGCTGGGGTTTGAAAGGGGACAAACCGCACCATGACCAGCCGAGGCTGATCGTCTCCGCGCTCTAAGGTCACTACTAGCTGCCATAGCCCCTCTGGGCTAGCCTGGGCCGCCGCATACCACGGGTTGTCGGGGGGGTCGCGGTGGGGATCGTAGCCCTGCCGAATTGGCGGCAGCAGCGTCTTAGATTGATCCGCGACATCTAGCTGGTAGCGGTAGAGCCGGTTGTCAACCACGGTCACATTGCGCTGCCGCACCAAAAAGAATTCTGGTGATGCTTGACGAGCTACATTGAGAAACGCCCCGGCCTCGTTGGCAACGACAAGGCCCGTCAGCTCCGGAAACAGCTGGAGCTGCTTTACCAGGTGACTTTCTAAGGCGGCCAGCTCGGTGCTGCTAAACGTCCCGGTTTCGAGCAGATAGGCATTAGTCTGAGCCACAAAGCGGGAGGTTTGTAGATAGGCATTGAAATTTTCCCTCGCCCGCTGGCCCGTTATCGTCATCATTTGACGGGCGATGTCCTGCACCGCCTGCTGCCCGCTGCGGTACGACAGGTAGCCCACCAGCCCCGTAATGCCAATCACCTGCAGCAAGAACGGCACGATGAGCAAATTGCGCAGAGAGAACTTCATAGCAAAGTCGAGCTAACTCAGCACATTGGATACAGGCAAAAGGTGTTGCCGCCGCGCCCTTTGGCGTCCTTGAGAGCCTGGTCGGCGGTGTTTAGCAGCAGATCGCTGGAGAGGGTGCCGGTAGGGGTGGTGCCGCCAATGCCTAAGCTTAGGGTAATGTAATCGCCCCCATCAGGGCTGGGCTGCGGAATTTTGAGATCGGTAACGGCCTGATGCATACGCGAGACTACCCGCAGTGCCCCATCCAGGTTGGTGTTGGGCAGCACAATGGCAAATTCATCGTCGCCGCAGCGAGCCACCAGGTCAATGTTGGGGTTGATGGTGCGGTGCAGGGTGCGAGCAATGCGGCGCAGGGCCGCATCGCCCGCCTGCTGCCCGTAGATCTGGTAGTAGGTGCGCAGGTTGTCGGGGCTGCACAAAATCAGCGAGATCGGAGCCTGGTCTTGGCAGTGGCGCTCCCACTGCTGCTGCAAAAAGGCGTCGAAGTGTAGGCCGTTAGCCACCTGGGTGAGGGGATCGGTAGTCTCTTGCTGAGTCCAGTAGAGGGCCTGATGGTGGCGCATTTGCTCAATTTGCTGGCACAGTCGCGATCGCTCGATCCGGCTCAGCACCCGCGTTATCAGCTCTGGCCCCACGATGGGCTTACCGATCAGGTCGTCGGCACCCATTTCAAACACTTGGCGCACGGTCACGGTGTCGGGATGGGCTGCCACCATCAAAATGGGCAGGTTGCCGAACCGCGAGTCTTGGCGCACCACCTGGCAGAGGTCAATGCCGCTAAAGGTGGGCATTTCTAAAGCCAGCAGCAGCAGGTCGGGCTGCGTCTGGCGCAGCATTTCCCAAAACTGGCTGGAGTCGCCTAACTCAGTCACCTGTAAACCCCAGGGAGTGAGCAGTTCTGTAATGGCACCCCGAGTGATGGGGTCATTGTCGACCACCATCACCTGGGCCTCGGGCGCTTGGGTTTCCGGCAAGAGGTGGTTTAGGGTATCGAAAATTTGGTTGGGGGTAGCCGGTGCCACCAGGTAGTGATCGCCCTGAAGGCGCGCCACCTGTACTCGCTCCTCTAGGCTGTCGTGGCAGGTTAAGACCAGCACCGGCAGCTGCGGAAACCGATGCTTGACCTCCCTCAGGGGTGCCAACTTTTCGGCTAAAGGGGCGCTCTGGTCGAGGGTGAGTACCACCGCCTCCGCTTGGCCCTGGGCCAGGGTCTGCAAAAGCTCGCCCAGGTCGGTGGCCCGATCGAGGTGCCAGCCGTGGGTGCCAGCATCGGCCTGCAATTGATTGAGCAACTCGGGCTCCCCCTCTAGCACCACCCCAAGGTGGCGAGCCTGGCCAACCTCAGCTGATAGCGGCTTTGGGGTGAAGGCTAAGGTTTGCTTGAGGTCGAGCAGGTGGCGCGAGAGCTGGTCAACTTCTGCCGTTTGCAGGGGGCGATCGCCCAGCAACTGCTCGATCTGACGGGCGTAGGTCGAGCCTTCGTCATAGCCAAAGGTGCCCAGTCCTCCAGCCAGCCGATGGGCCTCATCCTGGGCAATGGCTCGCTGCTGGTGAGGCAAATTGCCCGCCTGGAGCGATCGCACCGCTGCTTCTACCACCGCCAGCCGCTGCTGAATCGATGACTGAAACCGAGCGGCGATCGCCTCCAAAGTCTGGCCCTTGGGCGCGGTAACCTGTATGGGCTCCTGAGTCTCTGTCTGAGCACTGCCGCTAGGCCCGGGGAAGCCGTTATTGACTGCCCCTAGAACCAAACTTGGCGGCAAATCGCGGAGGCGATAGCCCAGCCCATATACCGTCTGAATCATGTTTTCGACCACGCCGCTGCGCTTGAGGCGGTTGCGCAGATCCTTCACCAGGTTGGTCACCGCCCCTTCAGTGGGCGAATCGTCGATCGTCCACAGGTGGTCGAGAATGGCACTGCGGCTAAACACCCGCTGGGGATAGCGCAAAAACAGTTCAAGCAGGCTGTATTCCTTCGGCGTGAGGGGCACGACTTGGCCGCTGTAGGTAACCTGAGCCAGGGTTGGGTCAAGGCACAGCTGCCCCCACACCAGCGGCGGAATGGTTGTCGCCCGTGCCCCCCGCCGCAGCAGAGCGCGAATGCGAGCTAGCACCTGAGATACCTCAAAGGGCTTGGTTACGTAGTCGTCGGCCCCAGCGTCTAGCCCAGTGATCACATCTTCGTCTTTGGCCTGGGCGGTGAGCATTAAGATCGGAGTAGACACTTCCTGCCCCCGCAGGTGACGGCATAGGCCAAGGCCATCCAGCCGGGGAATGTTGACATCTAGCAAAATTAGGTCGTAGTTCCACAGGGCTGCTAGCTCCTGAGCAATGAGGCCGTCAGCCGCCTGTTCCACGGTGTAGCGCGCCGCAGTCAAGTGAAAAACCAAGAGTTCTCGGGTAGAGGGGTCATCCTCAACAAGTAAAATTTTCATCGGTTGGGCATAGCCAGAACAGTAGATGCTGCCAATGCCAAGAGACAGTAACCAGACTAAACCCAGCATAGGGCGAAGCCAATTAGCATCTGTCTGTAGAGCTACTACGAGCCAGTAGATTAAGTAGATTTACTATAGGCAACAAAGTTAAGCAATATCCTTTTTCTGAGAACAATTACGACCCCGTTTAGGTGCTTGGCGACTCGCCTGATAGCGGTTGAAGGAAAGAGCCGATCTAGCTAAATATTCCTTAGCACATCGTTGAGCATTCATCTTCTCTACCGCTTTTTCTTAGCTAGGCAGCAATCACCTTAGCCTCGCGCTCGATCTGCTTGAGCTCGGTTGGGGTAGCGGACAGCTTGAGGGGAATGCGCTGCTGATGGGGCTGAGTTTTGAGGCTGTCGCGGCGGGGGGTAGGATGCCCCGCCGGCTGAGGCGATCGCCCCGGCGCTCTACCTAGAGGCCCAAGCGGGCGGCTTTGAGGCGGTTGCTGAGCGCTGCGATCGCGCCATCTAAAGCAGCAGGGGAAGCCATCAACGTCGGAAACCGTTCATTCAGCTTGTAGAATAATTGGGGTATGAGTACTTACTTTAGAGCCACTAGAGTGCCATGGGTCGTGTTGGGGTCTTATTACTAAATCTGGGGGGGCCAGAGCAGCCCGACGACGTTCGCCCCTTTTTGTTTAACCTGTTTGCCGATCCAGAAATTATTCGCCTGCCATTCCCTTGGCTCCAGCGGCCCCTGGCCTGGTTGATTTCAAGCTCGCGCGCCAAACAGTCCCAAGCCAACTACCAGCAGATTGGCGGTGGCTCACCCCTGCGCCGCATTACCGAAGAGCAGGCCGACGCCCTCAAGCAGGCTCTGGCCGACCAAGGCACCGAGGCCAATATTTACATCGGCATGCGCTACTGGTACCCCTTCACCGAAGAGGCCGTCGCCCAAATCAAGCGCGACGGGATCGAAAAGCTGGTGGTGTTGCCCCTCTATCCCCAGTTTTCGATCAGCACCAGCGGCTCCAGCTTTCGCCTGCTTGAGCGGCTGTGGCTCGAAGACCCTGCCCTCCAGCGCATTGTCTATACGGCTATTCCCTCTTGGTACGAGCGCCCCGGCTATAGCGAGGCCATGGCCGACCTGATTGCCCAAGAACTCGACAAACTCGAAAACCCCGACCAAGCCCACATTTTCTTTAGCGCCCACGGCGTGCCTGTCAGCTACGTCGAAGAAGCCGGCGACCCCTACCAGCGCGAGATTGAGCACTGCACCGAGCTGATCATGCGATCGCTCAACCGCCCCAATCCCCACACCCTGGCCTACCAGAGCCGGGTCGGGCCAGTCGAGTGGCTCCAGCCCTATACCGAAGACGCGATCGAGCAGCTCGCCCAGCAGGGGGTAAAAGACCTGGTGGTAGTCCCCATCAGCTTTGTCTCCGAGCACATTGAAACCCTGCAAGAGATCGACATCGAGTACCGCGAAATTGCTGAAGAAGCCGGCATCCACGGATTTCACCGCGTGCCTGCTCTCAACACCCATCCCCGCTTTATCGCCGACATGGCCGACATGGTCACCGAGGCTTTAGAAGCGCCGCGCCAGCTCTTCTCCGACGTAGTGCAGCCCGACAAAAAGGTCAAAATTTACCCCCAAGAGCGATCGGCCTGGGGCCTCACCCCCGTCGCCGAGGTGTGGAATGGGCGACTGGCGATGGTGGGCTTTTTGGGCCTGCTGCTAGAGCTGGTCAGCGGGCGAGGCCCGCTGCATTTTGTGGGCATTCTCTAGGGCCGCGATCGCCGCGGCCAGCGTTGCCACAGGTACGAGGTGCGAATCACCAGCCACAGCAGCAGTAGCGCAATAATGCCTCCCTGGTTGGGGGCATCAAAGGCCAGCACAGCCAGCACAATGCACAGCCCGTCAACGACAAAAAAGCTCCATAGGGGTGGGCGACGGGGCCGAAAAAACAGCCCCATCTGCAACAGTTGAATTACCAGGGCCAGCAGGGCGCTGATCAGACCAATCAGCGGGTAGATCCAGCCCTCTAGGCCAAAGGTGCGGGCTAGCCCCAGCCCAGCTAAAGAGCCAACGCCAGGGCTCAATATCAGCTCCAGACCCTGAAAAAACCGCTGGCTGTCACGGCTCTTAGAGAGCATCAGCTCAGCCATCGACCAGCTCACCAAAACCCCCAATACCAGGGCCGGGGGCAATCGTGACAACAGGGGGACATTTGACCACAGCTGGGGGCCAGACAGCAGGCCAATCAGCAGCAGCGGCAGCGCTAGCCGTAGCCCCGTCGCCGCTGCGATCGACAAAATAGCCAGTAGTTCTGTAATAATCACGGCTTTCCCTTCCCGGCTCGGGCTACTCCCAGGGATACCCTACTCGCTTAGGGCAGTGGATAGGTAGTCGGCTGCTGCCTTGACCACCGCCACCGCATTTTCGTACACCATCCGGGTTGGCCCCAGCACCCCCACACTGCCAACAGAGGTGTCGTTGCGGGTGTAGTTAGACACCACCAGGGCACAACCCTGCATCGGCTCTAGCGGGTTTTCAGCGCCAATCCAGACTTTGACATCTACGCCCTTCAGCGTCTGGGTCGCCACCGGCGGAGTGGCAAAAAACAACGGCCACAGCTGCGACTGGTCTTCTTCCAGCAGGCGCACGATCGACTGAATGCGCTGGGCATCGGAAAACTCAGGCTGGCGCAGCACTTCAGCCAGACCGCTAATCACCAGCTGCGGAGTTTCGGCGACCTGCGATCGCTGCGCCAAATCCCCCAGCGCCTGGCACAGCATCACGCCATAGTGCTCAAACTCGACATCGAGATCGCCCCAGTTGAGCGCAGTCACATCGGCCAGGGGCCGCCCCCGCAGGTGGTGGGTCAGAAAGTTAGACAAAATCTCTAAATCCCGACGACCGGGTTCTCTGACCGACCCTGACGTAGCCGAACCCAGCACTGCTGGCAGCTGCACCACCACCGACTGGGTCGCCAGCGAGTCGAGCAGCACCACCATCAGCACCTGCCCACCATCTACCACCACCAGCTGAATGTGGCGGATGAGTACAGTATTGGCCTGGGGCACAGTCACCAGAGCTAAGTAGCCACTGATTTGGGCCAAAATCTGGGTCGCCTCCTTCAGCAGCGACTCCAGACTACGGCCCATCCAGCGCAGCTCTTCTGACAGAGCCACATCAACCCGACGACCTACCTGCGCCGACGGCGACATCAACCGGTCTACGTAGAGTCGATAGCCAAAATCAGAGGGCACGCGCCCCGACGAGGTATGGGGCTGATAGAGCAGCCCATATTTCTCAAGCAGGCCCATGGTGTTGCGCACCGTAGCTGGGCTAACCCGCAGGTTATATTCTTGGGCCAAGGCCCGTGACCCAACCGGCTCTGCCGTAGCAATGTAGTGACGAATGGTGGCCTGAAGCACCTGCTCATGGCGAGCACTCAGGGGAGGGGCGGGGTCCATAGGGGGTTGGTATAAAACTCGACTACGGCATTGCCTTACCATAACAGATGTTTTCTGGGGTTCGGCATTGGCCCCTCAGCCTACAGGCTCAAGCCTACAAATCTTTGCTCTGGCTAAAGAATTCGCCCACCTTAAAGCTAGCGGTGCTCTCGAGCTGGGCCATCGTCGATCGCGTGATCAGCTTGCCCTGCTCCACCAGCACCTCACCGGTAATCGGGTGCAGCAGATCTTGGTCAGCTCGGCGGCCAATTAGAGCCTCAATGTCCTGGAGAGAATTAACGTACATCCCCGGTGGCAGCTCGACGATAACGCCATTGTTTACCACTCGGGCTTGGCAGGCCAACCGCGAATTGGGCTTGCAGGAGGTAATGACCTCTAGGGTGCGCTGCTCGCGGCGGTTGATCGGAGTTAGAGCCTCCATACCCGACTGCACGTAGATATGGCAGGTGGCGCACATACCTCGGCCACCGCACTCCTTGAGCACATCTAAGTCTTTGTTTAAAAGTACCGAAAGCAGGTTGCCGTTGGTTTCGACGGAGGTTTCTTGGGCAATAGGCTCTAGGCGAACAGTTTTGGACATGAATACAACGGGGGTAAGGAATAGAGGAAAGAGCCTGGTGATAGCTTAAAAGCATAGCGGCAGGCATGGGAATCTGCTGGAGCCCCGCCTAGCTACTGGACGGAGGCTCCAGCAAAAGCCCCTGCTCCTGAGGAGTAAGGGCTTGGTCAGTAGCTAGAGTTTGAAAATTGCGGATAGTTCTGCCGCCTCGCCCTAAAAAGGCTGTCACCCAGTCTTTCATCCACTGGTGTTGTTCAGCTGTCAGCGGCGCTTGGCCATCGGCGGCAACAGTAAAGTGGCCATCCTTTTGGATCTCAAACCGCTCTAGCCAAGGGTGAGCCGGTCGCGACTGTTTCCAAGTATTGATCACCATGGTTTTTCCCAGATATTGGGTAGCGCCATCACTGAGGTGGTTGAGGGCCACAATTACCTCCTGACAGTTTGGAGTTAGGGTACCCCGCGTAGGGGGCACAGGCTCCAGCGGCGGGACTGCAGCCTCGGAGACCGTGCCAGCACCGCCGAGGGTGACGCAACCAGCCAATAGCCGAAAGGTCGGCACTGCATTGTGGGGAGCTTCTACCAGGGTAGCCTTGAGCTGACCAATGGCCGTGCGATAGTCGGCCATTGGCATCTGGTCGGTGATCAGCACCATCAAAATCAGACCCTGATCGAGCTTGTAGATGTGGGCCAGCTGATTGGCAAAGCGAAAGGTAAAGGTGTCGAAATGGGCGGGAGTGGTTTCAACTACCTGCTGAATGCCCTGGGCAAGGGCATCCTGCTGATGGGAGTTGAGGCTGATATCTGGCCCAAAGAAGAAGGGGCGGTTGCGTCCGTCAATGAACGCCATCCCAGAGATGCCGGGCAAATTCAGGACATTCTGGATCACCTGACGTTTCATAAATCCTTTAGGGTCTCGCTCTAAATTTTGGTGTTGAGTGTCCCGAACCAAGTAATCTAGGGATGGCAGACTTAATTCAGCACCGGCCTTAAACGGCATGAGCTTGGGTCATTAGTTTACCCAGGGGTGGTGCGGTGGCACCACGGGGAGTAGCCTGTATTACTATCATGGTTTGTTGGCAGCCCAGGATTATCGTACGTTAGGGTTAATGCCCATGTCTGACCTTCCCTTTACCCTCGATCAGCTGCGTATTCTCAAAGCTATTGCAGCGGAGGGCAGCTTCAAACGAGCGGCAGACAGCCTATATGTGTCTCAGCCGGCGGTCAGTCTTCAGGTGCAAAACCTAGAGCGCCAGCTAGACGTGCCGCTGTTTGACCGGGGTGGGCGACGGGCACAGCTCACCGAGGCCGGGCATTTGCTGCTGAGCTACGGCGATCGCATCCTTAGCTTATGTCAAGAAACCTGCCGCGCTATCGAAGATCTGCAAAACTTGCAGGGGGGCACCCTGATCATCGGCGCTAGTCAAACCACGGGTACTTACCTGCTGCCCCGCATGATTGGCCTGTTTCGGCAAAAGTACGCCGATGTGGCGGTGCAGCTGCACGTGCACTCCACCCGCCGCACCGCCTGGAGTGTGGCCAACGGCCAGGTTGACCTAGCCATTATTGGTGGCGAACTGCCTCCTGAACTACAGGACTCTTTAGAAAGAGTGCCCTACGCCGAAGACGAACTCGCACTGATTATGCCGATGTATCATCCGCTGGCCAGTCAGGCAGTGATTCAGCGAGAAGACCTCTATAAGCTGCACTTCATCGCCCTCGACTCCCAGTCGACCATCCGCAAGGTGATCGACCAGGTGCTGACCCGCTGCGGCATTGAAACTCGCCGTCTCAAAATTGAGATGGAGCTGAACTCCATTGAGGCCATTAAAACCGCTGTGCAATCAGGGTTGGGAGTGGCCTTTGTGTCTAACTCAGCGATTGAGAAAGAGTTGCAGATGGGGGTACTGCACCGGGCCAAGATCGATTCAGTGGTGGTCAACCGCACCCTGTCGGTCATCTTTAACCCCAACCGTTATCGATCTAAGGCCGCCGCCGCTTTTACCGCTGAGATTTTGCCCCAGTTCACCAACCTGCCCCTAAATTTCAAACCCATCGGGGCTGAGAAAAATGGGGCCGACAAGAACGGCACTAAGCCCACCGCTCCACCGCCAGAGCCTCTTAACCTCAGCCCTTAGACGATTTTTGGCCCCACGCCAACTTGCCTATGCCTCCCGGACTGCTGCTGGGTTGCCCGGAATCGCAATCAAGCCATCTTTGTAAATGTGAATCAGCTTGCGCTGGCGCAGCTTGCCCATCAAACGGGTCACCGTCACCCGAGTAGAACCAATGGCGCTGCCAATCTGGGCGTGGGTGAGGGACCAGGGCAGGTAGTAGCCAGAGTCGTAGGGTTCGCCAAACTCTTCGATTAGCAGGGTGAGAAAGCCGAGTAGGCGATCGATGGTGCGCCGCTGGCCTAGGGTGCTCAGCCACAACAGTTTGCGCTGGTGCTGATAGCGAAAGGCGTCGAGCACCTCTCGCCGAAAGTGGGGCCAATTGTCGAGATCGCTCCAGTACAACCAGATCACGGTGGTCTGATCGACGTGGGCATAGCTTTGCAGCAGGAAGGGTGACTGAGCCACAATTTCAAAGGGCTGCCCGGCTCCGACAAATCCTAAAAATGCCTCTTCACTTAGCCCGACCGTTAACCCGTTAGCGGTGTCGTCATCGCCGGATTCATCTAATTCTGGGTCGGCCAAATCTGGGGCCGCCTCTACCCCCTGGGCGCTGCCCACCAGGCGAACAGAACCCCGCTCAACCAGGTATAGCAGCCCAGAGCGAGCGGGGATGCGTTCGTCTTTATTGAAGGTTCTGGCCCTATAGTGGGCATGGGCCCAGTCGGTAATGCGCTGCCAGGTTAGGAACGGTCGGGCGTTGTCGGAGCGAGGGGATGATTGCATAGCGATAGCTGGGCTAAACGGTACAAACCGTGACCATGGGGCAAAGAGTTAAGGTGCGATCGCTCAGGACGAGTGGGCTATGTCAGCAACACTCACTGGGTAGACTACCACTCCATTGGGGGGTTAGGCGGTTGATCTGCCGCTATCAACTGGCTTTGTCATAGCGGGCATGAGGTCTGGGATCCAACACTTTCTCCAGTTCAGACAGTCCTCTGGTATCAGAAAAACCAGCTTGTTGCAGATTCTCGTAAATTTGTCATCGTGAAAGTTACGTAAACCATCCAATACTAATACAGAGATCCCGTAGTTTCCCGTAGCATCTTTAGCCAATCGGCGACATTCTGCGGATCCTTTCCCTTACTCTTTCTGCTAGACAGCTTAGTCAGTTGAGCTCAGTTTGCTATCTCTCCAAAGCCTTGTAGCGGTATGATAAGGAGATCGCCTGCTGGACAGCTTTACTTCTGAATTCCTATAAGAAAAACTGTTCGTTCAAGCGGGTTGTAAGGGGTGACATTTCCTCAGAGTAGACCTATAGTATACATGTGTGAGGAGCGAACCAGAAGAGATGCCGAGACGAAACACGGCCAGTCGTCGGCATCTCTTTTGTTTTGTATTGAATTTTGAAATCGACATGGTTCTGGCCAATCGCTTCGCGCTGGTTCTGTCGAAATTGTAAATCTTCTCCCCTATTGCTATCCGCTCTTTTTGAGCTGGGGTAAGGAAGTTTTGAGAATATTTCGCAGCGATTGGACGACCATCTGAGGTTGTTCTAACATGGCTAGATGGCCGCAATTTTCGATTTCAATGACCGGAAGTTTTTCCTGGTGGGCACCTTGGAGATAGCCTGCTAAGTGGTGCACATAGCGCAGATTCATCACTTGGTCTTGGCGACCCGCAATAAAGTATATCGGCTGCTCAATCGT
The DNA here is from genome assembly GCA_031425055.1 of Phormidium sp. VAR_61_metabat_6. Lineage (GTDB taxonomy): Bacteria > Cyanobacteriota > Cyanobacteriia > Phormidesmidales > Phormidesmidaceae > Nodosilinea. The sequence goes on along the minus strand of JANPIO010000439.1, from coordinate 7,934 downwards.
GGACACTAGCCGGGGCAGCAGGTGCACTTCGGCTTCGGTGGTTGATTCTAGCAGGGTGCCTAGAGCCGCAGCGGGGTCTGCCTGGAGCAGGTCGAGGCAGCGATCGCGACCCCATCGATAGTCAAGCGGCTGATGCACCATCATGCGAGTGAGCAGCAGCGGCAGCAGCGGCAACCGACCTAACCAAGGCCGCCGCCAGCCCACGATGTACTGCCCTGCCTGGCGAAACTGCCGAAACTCTCGGTCTAGATAAAGGCCACCGCCCGCATTCAAGCAAACCACTCCCTGCACCAGATGAGGGTAGCAGTGAGCCATCCACAGCGCCACGCTGCCCCCGAGAGAATGGCCGACTAGCCACACCGGGCCCAGGTTGAGCTGTTCTAACAGCGCCGCTAAGTCACGGGCATAGGCTCCCAAACCATAGGGCGATTCCGAAGCTCCCCAGCGTTGGGCAGCGGCAGGAATGCCTGGATTGTAGTGCTCAAGGCCGTGGCGAGATTCACCAAACCCCCGCAGGTCATAGGCTAGGCAGGGGTGATCGACGCTCAGTCCATCAATCAATGGCTGCCAATACCGGTGGCTGAGCAACCAGCCGTGGATAAAAACTAGAGGCGGTGCCTCACCCTCATTGGTGAGCTGATAATAGTGGGGTACACCAAAGACTGTGGTGATGGCCATAGAGTGGTGGCCTCTGAGGCCGGGCTACGACCATCTTACCCTAGCTCATCAGGCGGTAGCGCATGCCGTCAGCAATTTTTTGTCCTAAATAGTCGGGAATCAGGCTCTCGTTAGGCCCAAGCAGATAGAGAATAAGTCGAGTGCGCCCCCGCCACACCAGCAGGTTGGCGTTGACTACTAGCAGATCTTCTTGCCAGATGGCGTACATCACCTTATAAAAAAGGCCTGGCTGGTTGTCGGCTTCAATCAACAGCGCCGGTAGATGAAAAACCGGATCGACGTAAAACTCTGTCTCGACCCGTTCAAGCCCGGCGTTGAGGTTAAACTCTACCGTCAACATTTCTTCTACTTCAAAATGCCCTGCCAGCGTTTCTTGAATAGCGCGGCAGACATTGTCAGTTGTCTTAGGGCTGAGGGCCTTGCCCCCCCGAGACACCACTAGCTTAATGAACACCAGCATGGGCGGATAAATCTGCCCGTAGAGACTGAGATTGTGAATAGTCAGGCCGTAGGCCGCCAGCACACCGAAAATGTCGCTCAGCAAAAACGACTGGTTGCGATAGACAAAGTGCAGCGCGCTTTTGTTGCCCTCGGGCTTGATGTTGAGCACAGCCTTGCGCTGCTTGTAGAGCTGGTAGGCCAAGCGCAAGTTTTGCAGCTGAATCTCGCTGCTGACAAACTGCTCATAAAACTGGGGGAAAGCTCGGTTGAAGCGCTTTAGCAGCTCAACCGTTGAGGGGTTTAAGCCAGCGGCCATGGTGGGAAGGATGGAACTCCATGGAGGTAACGTTATCATTTGCCGCATCAGGAAACCCCTAGCAAAAGCAAGAATCTATTCCTGTCCTAACGCTTTCGGCCACCGTTGTCGTCGGGGGAACCTTCTAAGTACTAGGTTAGAGGCGTCAGACACCCAAAGGAACTACAGTGCGCCTCGAAGGCTCGGGTTGCGATTCGCGAAGCGATCCGTCCCGGAATCGCCCGCCTGCTCCTCAAGACAAAGCCTCTTCAGCCGCCCACATAAATCTCCAGGGTTGCCAGAAGCATAGGGATTTTATGGGGATATACTATGAGAAACGGTCGTCAGGCTTTTAAGTCTAACCCTTAGCCGTAGCCAATGTGCCGCGCCATTGAGGTGCTTAACTTATACTGCTGAACGTTGTGCCACTTCATTATCAGACAGGGCCTGCATGGGTTTTTGGAAAAGTCTTTTTGTCGGATCTGATGGCGCTGCGTCCGGAGAAACCAAGGCGGCAGGTAGCGTCTTAGACGCTCTGCCTGAGCAGGGTGAAGGGTCAACCATTGTGTTTAGCACCGATCGCGACCTTGACCTCTACGAGCTCGAAGAGTTGTGCAACGCCGTAGGCTGGGCCCGCCGTCCCATTCGCAAAGTTAAAAAAGCCATTCAGCACAGCTATCTAGTTGTCACCATGTGGGAGCAGCGGGGTGCCCGCCGCCGCCTAGTCGGCTTTTCTCGCGCCACCTCTGACCATGCCTTTAACGCTACAATTTGGGATGTGGTCGTGCATCCCGACTTTCAGGGGCGCGGTTTGGGCAAAGAACTCATGCGCCAGCTAATCAAAAAACTGCGCAGCGAAGACATCAGCAACGTGACGTTATTTGCTGACCCGCAAGTAGTTGAGTTTTATAAGGGTTTAGGTTTTATGCCCGATCCTGAAGGCATCAAGGGCATGTTTTGGTACCCAGAGTAGGATCAGCATGGGGTTCAACGTTATCGGCAGGGCACTGACCAGCCGGTGGGTCATGCCCTGCGCCACCTTCAAAGACTTCAACCAGCCTACAATACTGAAAGTGTCATCTGGCTTTTGGGCTTAGGCTGAACGCGTAAGGGCTTTGGCCTGTTGAATCCAGAGGTTGACCTGGTCGGGAGTAGGGCACAGGTCGTTGCGCTGTAGGGTGGCCACATGCAGCCGACGCAGTCGGATGTAAAGCCCTTGGGCTGTAGCCTCAGCCAGTTGCGCCACCGAGATAATGCCAGCGTGCAGCAGCAGCCCGTTAAACTCACAACCCACGGCTGGCACCCGAGCCAATTCTGCCAAAGTAACCCACTTAGTGACGTAGCGCAGGGGCACCTGCATCTTCTTAGCCAGGGTTTGGCGACGGTCTACTGTGGCTCCATAGCGGCGGAGTTGGTCGGTACTAGTTAAGCCCAGCTGAGCCATTCCCTGGGCATGGGTGGCGCTCAAGCCAGGCAACTGCTCAAGGGGATAGACTGGGCTAGCCATAGGAGACCTATATCGATCAGGGACGTTCATCTAAGCATGAACCAGCTGTAGCGGCAAAAAAGCAGGCTATACTGGTGAACATGTTGGTCTACGGGATGTAGCGCAGCTTGGTAGCGCGCCTGCTTTGGGAGCAGGATGTCGCAGGTTCAAATCCTGTCATCCCGATTTTGAGTATAGTGGCTTGCCTTAGGCAGATAGTAGGACTGTCACAGGGAGCCATAAAATATGCTGTTGGTTTGTAGTATTTATAGTCAGGATATTGACGCTCATCCGCCCGCTTCTTTGCCGTTACGCCACGACGAAACACCCTATGAAACACCTCTTTTCCTCCCTTCTACGGCCTCTTCCCCTGATGACCCTGGTCAGCGGCAGCTTGCTGGGGGGTAGTCTGGCGCTGCCTCTACCCGCCAACGCTCTGGGTGAAGAGGCCATTGTTGACAAACTTGAGCAGGTGCCGGTCTTTGTAATTTTGAACTCCGACGGTCAGCCCCTCACCGCTGCGGCCGAGGTCGACGACCAAGAGGTTAAGGTGCCCGTAGTCTTTATTGATGGCGAGGCTGCTGAAGAGTTCTTGACCCGCGCCCAAGAAGAAGATCCCAGCGCTGAGGTGGCTCTGGTGGATCTCGGTACGCTGTATCAGGAGACAGTCCTTGGCGATGAAGACAAGGTGCCGCTGCTGTATCTGCCCATCGGCGATGAGTTGGATACAGCGATCGCGCTCCAGTCAAATTTTCAAGGGGTGCCGTTATTTATAGCCCGCCAGGGTGCAGACGGGCCTTACCTCACCATCAATCAGGATGGACAGGCATCGCTGCCGATGTTTTTCTCGCGCAACGACCTCCAAACGCTGCTCGATCGCTACAGTGAGTCTAATGCCGAAGCTGCCGCCGATATCGTGGTACAAGTGCTTTCGCTGGAGTGGTTGTTGGCTACGATGACCAGCAACAGCGACCCTGAACTCGACGCGCAACTTCAACAGGTGCGGCTCTTTCCCTCTACCGAGGTGCTCAACTACATTCGAGCCCAGGATTCAGCGCCTGCTGCTGGAGAGTAAGACTTAATCCGAATCGCATAACCCCGATTCTAAACAGGTGGCTTGCGTAGGGGCAAACGCCGTTTGCCCATCCTGACTTAGCTATTCAGGGATCCCCGACCAAGCTTGGGGATCAGCAAAACCAAAATAGCCGATGGCTGAGCAGAGTCGCAGCCATCGGCTATTTTTGCCGTTAAAGCCATAGTGGCTTCAACGGCGATCGCAATTAAACGTTAACCCAGCAGCGCCGTGGCCCTGGCCACAAAATCATCGGCGGTAAGGCCGTTCAGCGCCATGATCTGGCCAGCGCTGGCGGTGGTCTCGCCCCGCCTCCAGCAGAAGGTGTCGCGGGGAGCGGTACTGCGCAGCATGATGGGTTCGAGCATGGCGCTCGAGCCCCCGGTCACCCCAATCAGCACATCGCCACCAAAGAGCTTTTCGAACCCGGCGTCGTCTAAGAAATTGCTGTCGGGTTCTGAGCACATATCCCAAGCTACATCGGTGGGGCGATAGAGCTGACGGGGGTTAACCACTGACACAATGCGGCTGCCGATACCCTTAACCGCTAACTGTTCGGCGGCCTCAAATACAGGTATTAGAGTCATATCGCCGATTACGGCAAACACAACGGTTTTATCACCAGCGGTGCTGGTCAAGGCCACTGCTCCTTCAGCTAGGGCGCGGCGGGTCTGCTCAAAGGTAGTGCGCACGGGCAGCGGCGACTTGCTGGCCGTGATCGTGATGCCTTTGTTGCGGGTGGCCAGCGCCCAGTCGTAGCATACCTGAATGCCGTTAGCGTCGGTGGGAAAGAGCGCGTACACGTTGCCGTTGCGCAGCATGCCCGCGAAGTAGTTTTCAACCTCGGGGCGCTGGTGAGTCCAGCCGTTGCGGCCCTGCTCTAAGGCTCCGGCGGTAAACAGGGCGATCGTAGAGGGAGTCGGGCGGCGCAGCTCGGCCATCGCCTGAGTGACGGTCTGCCAGACTGGCAGGCCGTTGATGGCAAAGGATTCGTAGGAGCACCAGAGGGTGCGGGCCCCAAATAGGGCCTGGGCAGCGGCGAATCCGGCGCAGGCGTCTTCGCTGAGGGGTTCGTACACTTGGCCCTGGGGCTGCTGGAAGTAGGTGGCGTCAGTGGTGGGGTGAATGATTTTGAGCGCCTGGTTGATGTTGTTGAGGCCAGAGGCGGCATTGCCGTCGGCGTTGGTAACTACGAACTGCGCATCTTGCTGGCCCACATAGCCCACCAGGGCACCCATGGCTGTAGTGGCCACCTGCTTGTCACCCCCAACAGGAAATTCGTTCAGGGGCAGGGTGCCTAGGTCGGCCAGGGGCAGCACCGATTCTGTGACCGCTGTTTTAGCGCCGGGGCCGCCCATGGAGCGCTCGTAGTTAGTGCGCACCAGCGCCCAGGCGTCGGGGTGCAGGGCGCGGGTGGTGAGGGCACTGACGATATAGTCACGCTGGAGGGAGTCGCCGGGGTAGAGGTTGTGGGACTGGGCACCGCGCTTGTGAACACCGGCCCCCTTGAGCTGCTTGACGATCAGTACGGTCAGGGTGCCGCCCAGGGCGAGCTTGGCCGCTTTATCGGTGGCTTCGAGCACGGCTTGGGTAAAGGCAAACCGCTGGGGAAAGGAGAAGGCGGTGCTGTCTATATAATCGCCGGGTTGGTTAGCGTCGTCGAAGTCTTTAGCATCGACCAGCACCACCTCCTGGAAGCCGTTGCCGCGCCAGTAGTCGACCATAGCCTGGTTAGACTTGGTGGAGACCATGCTGTGGTGCTCTTGGCTGTAGCCATTCCAGACCAGGATGGGCAGGAAGTTGGTAACGGTGGGGTAGGCGGTGTTGAAGTGGCCAAAGCTGCTCATGATGTAGGGCTCACCCAGGCCACCATCGCCGATGGTGACGGGGAACAGTACGCCGGGGTGCAGCTTGGCTCCGACCATGGCGAAGTGCTGGCCCTGCCCTAGTGGCCCGGCGGGGTTGAGCAGGCCGGGAATTTGGCCCGACAGGTGGCCTAGCAAACCATGGGTCTCGCGGAAGCGATCGCACAACTGCTGCACGGTTTCAATTCCCATATCCTCTAGGGATCGATCTAAAAACACATTGCTGTAGAAGCCGGGAGCGTGGTGGCCGACCTCGGTAATGATGTTTTTGTGGCCCAGCATGACCAGAGATGCGATCGCCTCAGCAATGCTGGCAAACCCGCCAGGGTGGCCCGACTCTTTGCTGGCGGTGACTTGCAGGGTGAGGTAGCGCAGCGCATCGGCGGCCAGCAGGGTCTGGTAGACAGCTGTCGGATCGCTGGGAGAAGAGACGGCGGTTTGCTCGGGGGCGATCGCCGCAGACTGACCGTAGGCCGCAAACTCGGGGAGCAGCTCCCCAAAGTGCTGAATGCCTTCGCAAAAAGCTGGAATTGATTGCGTGGTAGCCATCGTCATACCTTAAACCCCCTAACTAGCGTCAAAAGAACCATGGCTCCCCAGTCTTGCTTGCGCGCCCGGTTAACTGAGCAGCAACTGTTCAGCAGGCGCAATTGTATGCAGTTGGCAAGGAGCTGTTAACCATCCTACACAGCGATGGGGCACCAAGGCGGTGGGCACCATTACGATTCTGGAGGGCTGAGATTGGGGTGAGCCGACATTTGTAGGGTTTGAGAGCTTAGAGGTGCGCACCGTGGATTGTGGCCGATCGCAACAGGACGGGTAGCCAGCTCAGAGCTAGCCCCAGGAGCGCCAGGGCTGACAGCCAAACAAAGGCCACCGTGTCTTTGTACCCAGCGATTAAGTTATCGACTCGGGCCAGCAGCGACACAGCAATCAGCATGACGAAGTAGGCAAACCGTTGAAACTGGCTGACGGCAGCCACCGCCAGCGAGGCAATGGTGAGGGCCATGATGAAATAGCCTAGGTCAGACTGAAAGCCCAGAAGCAGGAGCTGCCGTAGCTTGGGCCAGCCCAGGGTGATTGCCCAGGCCCCCCAAATCGCCAGCAGAGCGCTCAAGGCCCAACCCGCAGGAGCTATCTCGCCGTGGTGCAAAAAACCGCCGTAGGTAGCGTAGGCCATGATCAAAAGCGTCCATGAGAGCCAGTGGCTCTGGAGCACGGTAGACAGGGAGCGGCTGGGTCTCACGGCGATCGCCTCACGGGGGACAGCTATAGATTGGTCGAAATGGCCTGCACCGGGCAGGTGGGCACGCACTGCTCACAGACAATGCAGCGCGATCGCGCAAAGGTCAGCCGGTAGGTCTCTGGGTCGAGGGTGAGGGCGCGGGTGGGGCAAACTCCGGTACAGAGACCGCAGTGGACGCAGAGGTCTTCGTCTACGACAATTTCGCCGCTGGCGCTCGACACCTCAATGCCCTGCACCTCTAACCAGTCAATGGCGTCGTTGAGATGGTCGATGTCGCCCGACAGCTCAACCACCAGGGTGCCCACCTGATTGGGGGCGACCTGGGCGCGAATAATGTTGGCGGCAATATTGAAGTCTTTGGCCAGTCGGTAGGTAATCGGCATATGCACCGACCGCTTGGGGAAAATTAGTTTGACCCGTTTTTTCATGGCCGCCTCTACACCCCGATTCTTTTACACTAAATACTAGCGGGCTCCTTCTATCTATCCTAACCGGAGAGCTAGGGTGTCCGGCCCTCATCCAATGCTGAGACTGCCGTCGTCCCTATGTCAGATAATTCCCCTAGCCCTACCGAACTTCCGACCAGCCGCGCCCGCAATCTAGTGGTGGCGATCGCAGCCATTGTGCTGGCAGCGGCGCTGTTTTTGGGGATTCGCACCCAGTCGACTACGCCCTCGCTGAGCGAGCTTGCCACCAGCGCCGTGCCCTATGAGGTGGCCCAAACCAACGGCAAGCCCACGCTGCTAGAGTTTTACGCCAACTGGTGCACTAGCTGCCAGGCGATGGCGGGCGACATGGCTGAGCTGCGGGATGGGTATGGCGATCGCAAAGCTTGTTGAAGAAGATCCCAC
>JANPIO010000438.1:0-2259 GCA_031425055.1 Phormidium sp. VAR_61_metabat_6 | reverse complement strand
CGTTTACGGAACCTGTTATCAACTGGAACGTAATGATCGGGGAGATGGCTTTATAGTTAATATTATTGGTGCTCTCTATGAGATTTTTGAAGATCGACTTACATTCAACCTCTACAGAATTGAGCCTGATGGTCTAGCCTTTAATGTGGCAGAAAACCTTGAATCCTTGTCTGCTGCGATTCAACTTGCCGAAATTTACGAGCGCTTTCTTCATTTTGATTTGGACACCAAACATTCGCTAGATTTAGTGGATAGCCTTTTACAGTCATTGAGAGAAAATCCACCTTACAGGTGGACATCAGATTGAACTCAAGCGAAACAGTCTGAGTCTAGCAATCCTAGTGCAGCGAATTGGCCAAAGCCGTTTGTGAAATATCAAAGTCTCTAGCAATCGCTTGATATGTAATTACCCTATTGATTCAGATCCCAAGAGCCACTTGCCAAAACGATCGTTTATATCCCAAACTGAATTAAGGTTGTCGGGTTAAACTAGAGTTAAAGATTGGAAGGATGCTTTATGCCAACCACCATCCAAGAAATTTACACACAGGTTATGTCTACCCTGTCACCCACTGAGCGTTTACAGTTGGCGACACTGATCCTCAATAGCCTAGTTCAGCAGAACAGTGCTGTTGTTGATGAAAGCGATACTTGGACAGATCAAGATCAACTAGATTTAGCCACCTTCTCTTTGCAATATGCCGCAACAGTTTTTCCTGGCGATGAGGAAATAACGGGTGAGCTTTAATCCGGGTGATGTAGTGACGGTTGATTTTCCCGGTGTCGCGGGTGTCAAGCGCCGCCCAGCCGTTGTCCTATCTTCAGCGGTGTATCACGCCAATCGCCCCGACGTAATTGTTGGATTAATAACCTCGCAGACAAAGGGTCTAGGCATCACAGATTATGCGCTTCAAGATTGGCAAGCAGCGGGCTTGAGAGTTGCATCTGTTTTCCGTAGCTTTATTGTGACGCTGCCTCCCTCCGCTAACTTGGTTGTCATTGGGCATTTATCTGAGCAGGATTGGCAAGGCGTGAAGGCTTGTTGCGAAGTTGCTTTGCTGGCAGACTGACTGGCCCACAACTGTTACAAGGCTTTGGGCAACTGCCATACTACTGGCTAGATATTCAGGGTTTAAGCAACCCTAATCTGCTAGTATCTGGCTCTAATACCAGCCCTGTTCAATCTCCGCCTGCACCATTGTGAAAGCTACTCAATCCCTAGTTCGGGTTTTTCAAAGCCGCAAGATGGCGGCCATTCTGCTGTTGGGCATTGCCTCGGGGCTACCCTACGCCCTGATGGACGATGCCTTTCGGGGCTGGATGACCAAAGCCCAGCTCGACTTGAGAACCATCGGCTGGTTCAGCCTGATTAGCCTGCCCTACTCGCTCAAATTTCTGTGGTCGCCCTTTCTCGATCGCTTCGTCCCCCCCCGGCTGGGCCGGCGGCGGGGCTGGATGGTAATCGGGCAACTGGGGCTAGTGGTGACGATCGCAATTCTCGCCCTACAGATGGCCGCGATCGCCCAAGCGCCCACGCCCACGCCAGCCTCGGTGCTCCAGCTCGTCGCCCTGATCGCCCTGGGAATTACCTTTCTCAGCGCCACCCAAGACATCGCCATCGATGCCTACCGCACCGATGTGCTAGAGGAGCGCGAGATGGGGGCCGGGGCGGCCACCTACGTCTTGGGCTACCGAATTGCCATTTTGCTGACCGGGGCGATGGCCTTTATTCTGGCCGATCGCATCACCTGGCCCTGGGTCTATGGGGTAATGGCCGGGCTGATGGGGCTGGGGGTGCTGGTCTCGCTGTGGGCACCGGAGCCGGTGCGCGCCGTGCACCCCCCCGACTCGCTGAAGCAGGCGGTGGTGCAGCCCTTTGGCGAGTTTTTTAGTCGCTTGGGGGTACAGCGAACGATCGCCGTGGTGCTGTTCATTCTGCTCTACAAGCTGGGCGACAACCTGACGGCGAAAATGGCCATTCCCTTTTTGGGTGACCAGGGACTGGGCTTTTCGGATACCGACATTGGCACCATTCGTCAGGGGCTGGGGCTGCTGGCCACCATCGTCGGCACCCTAGCGGGCGGGGCGGCCCTCAGCCAGCTGGGCATCAACCGCTCTCTGTGGATTTTTGGCGGGCTTCAGGCCCTGAGCAATCTGGGCTACCTGATCCTGGCGATCGTCGGCAAAAATTACCTGGTCATGGTGCTGGCCATCAACGTCGAAAACTTTTGCGCCGGGCTGGGGACGGCGGGCTTTGTT
>JANPIO010000437.1:0-2083 GCA_031425055.1 Phormidium sp. VAR_61_metabat_6 | reverse complement strand
ACAGGGGTTTTTCTACGGCCAGGAATTTTGGGGCTAGTCGGTCTGCGGCGATCGCTCAAAACAAGAAAATCTAAGGCTCTCATTACCTCGGCCTAGACGGCACCCCTACCCAGATCTCCGCCGGGCAGGAACGGTTAAGCTTTGCCAACTAGCATATATCTCAGGGTGCGTGGGGCTTAATAGAGAAGAGATAACAGGAAATCTTCCTTGTAGCTGGTTCGCGGTGTGGTTTCGGGCCTGGGCTTAGGAGCGGTTGAAGATGTCGGCTGTAGAAAGAAACGGAGTTCTGGATAGGGATGGCCACAGCGGCTATGTTCTCCCGACCCAATTTAATTGGGAGCATCTGGTCGCCAATATCGCCCTCCAGATCCGCCAATCTTTAGATTCGGCAACGATTTTGCAGGTCGCTGTCGATGCCGTGCGGCAGCTCTTGGGCTGCGATCGCGCCCTGCTCTACCAGTTCGCTGCCGACAAGAGCGGCCAGGTTGTGGTCGAGGCGGTGGCCAATCCGCAATGGTCAATTTTGGGGCAAACCGTCCACGATGCTTGCTTTGAGGCTAGCTGGCTAAAACCCTACGACGAGCGGCAGGTGCGGGCGATCGCCGATGTTGCCACCGCCAACCTCACCCCCTGCCACGCCGAGTTTTTAGCGGGGTTTCAGGTCAAGGCCAACCTGGTGGTGCCGGTGCTGTGTGAGTCGCAGCTGTGGGGCCTGCTGATTGCCCATAGCTGCACCGCGCCCCGAGCCTGGCTACCCGACGAAATCACCGCCCTGCAACAGCTTGCCGTCCACGTGGGCATTGCTATTCAGCAGGCCAGCCTGGTGGCGCAACTGCAAGCCGCCAACGCCAACTTAGAAGCCCAGGCCGAACACGCTCTGCGCCAAAGCCGCGATCAGCGGCTCCAACTGGCAGCTATTGTCGACTCATCCCAAGATGCGATCATTAGCAAAACCCCCGAGGGCATCATTACCAGTTGGAACCGAGCCGCCGAACAGTTGTTTGGCTACAGTGCCGCCGAGGCGATCGGTCAGCCCATTACCCTGATTATTCCGCCCGATCGCCAGGCCAATGAAATTTTAATTTGCCAGCATCTGCACCAGGGTAAAAGCATAGACACCTACGAAACCCAGCGCCAGTGTAAAGATGGCCGCCTGGTGGATGTGGCACTGACCATTTCCCCCATTCAAGACGAAATCGGCGTGGTGATTGGCGCTTCTAAAATAGTCAGGGACATTACTGCCCAGCGGCAGGCCCAGCGCGCCCTGCAAGAGCAAACCGCCATTCTCCACAGTTTCTACAATTCATCGCCGCTGATGATGGGGGTGGTGGAGCTGTCAGGCGATGACATTCTGCACATTTCCGATAACCAGGCGACCGTCACCTTTTTTAACACCACCATCGAGGCTCTAGAGGGGCGCTGGGCCAGCGATCTGGGTGTGCCGCCAGACCACATTCTGGACTGGGTTACCCACTACCGCCAGAGCCAAGCCTCTGGGCAGCCGGTGCAGTTTGACTATGTCCATACCACCGATACCACAACGACTTGGCTATCGGTGGTGGTGTCGTATATCGGTCTGGGGGAGAGCCAGCGACCTCGCTTTTCCTACGTGGCGGCAGACATCAGCGATCGCAAACAAGCCGAACAAGCATTGCAAACCAGCGAAGCACGCTACGCAGCACTGGTACAGGTGTCTCCTGTCGGCATTTTTCGCACCGATGCCTCTGGAGATTGCCTCTATGCCAATACTCGCTGGTGTGAACTCGCCGAACTTGCTCCCGAGGAAGCGCAGGGTAAAGGTTGGGTGGCTGCCATACATCCTGACGATCGCGATCGCGTCTTCGCCGAATGGTATCAAGCCGCCGCCTCAAACCAGCCGTTCCACTCCGAATATCGATTTCAAACCCCGGCAGGGGTTGTGTCTTGGTTGATTGAGCAGGCGATTGCCGAAAAAGATGCCAGCGGTGAGACTGTTGGCTATATCGGTACCATCACAAACATCACCGATCGCAAACAGGCAGAATCAGCCCTCCAGGCCAGTGAGGCGCGCTGGCAGTTTGCCCTAGAGGGGTCTGGAGACGGC
>JANPIO010000436.1:0-14034 GCA_031425055.1 Phormidium sp. VAR_61_metabat_6 | reverse complement strand
GCGACCACCGAAGGTGGCACCGTGCAGGTGGTGACCAACCCCCGCGTTACCCAAACCGTGAAGCTGGTGCGGCTAGAGAAGTTTCTGTCGCTACAGCCCTCAGTGGAAGATGCGATCGCCCACCTCGAAAACCCGCCCAGTGAATAGCCCTAGGTCTCTATTGGCCTAGCCAGAGGTAGCTGTGGCTGATCTAACTTCCGAGCCTTCGGCCAGCCTGCTGTGGCTGCTACGGTTTAGTGCCCACGACTCTGCTGGATCCCTTACCCTAGAGCAGGTTAATGCCCTATCCCCCGTGGCCCTTGCCTACATTGGTGATGCGGTCTACGAACTCTTTGTGCGGGGGAGTTTTTTATTGCCCCCCAAACGGATTCAGGCCTTTCATCAGCAGGTCGTCAACCAGGTTCGAGCTGAGCAGCAGGCCCGTCAAGTACAGCAGCTCTTGCCGCTGCTCACCGCTGCTGAACAAGACTTATTGCGCCGGGGACGCAATGCTTCGTCTCGTGGTCCCCGACGGGTTGATAGCCAAATCTATCAGCAGTCCACCGCGTTTGAGGCTCTGATCGGTTATCTCTACCTAACCGATCAGAGTCGGCTCGCAGAGCTGCTCAACACTCTAGATTTGTCAGTTACACCTTCTAGTCCCCAGGCTGCCTCAGAGAACCCGCCTGGTTGAGAGTGGTTTGATCTATGGCTGTTGTTCCATCTGCCAGGCGGCGCGTACCAAGCGAATATCTTCGTAGCTAAAGGTGGGGCCGAGGCGATCGCGTATTTCCGTCAGCGATCCCTGCTCCAGTCCTGCTAGCACATCAATAATGGCTCGCTGGCGGTCGGCGCTAACCAATCGATCAATATCCACCGTTTCACCCTGGCGAATCAGCTGTTCTAGATGACTGGCGACGGTGGTGGCCTTAAGCCGACGCTGGGCGGACACCTCCTCCATAGATAACCCCTGGCGGTGAAGCTCCAGTGTCTGTCGGTGGGTGTCGCCCACGGCCTGACGGCGTTCTCGGACTGGGCGAGACCTCCCTCGCGCGGCTCCAGGGTCAGACTCTAGCCCATAGTCGGCACAAAATTGACGAATAGCATCGGTAAACACCTCGCCATACTGAGCCAGTTTGCGGCTGCCCACCCCCGAAACCTGGCCAAAGGCCTCCATAGTCTGGGGCCGAGTTTGGGCCATTTGCCGCAGGGCTGACTCTGGAAAGACGACGTAGGGAGGCACACTCTGCTGATCAGCTAGCTGTTTGCGTAGGGCTTTGAGCACAGTTAAGAGCTGGGCCACCTCGGGGGTGTCCTCAAGTGTGGACGCTTCGGCGGGGCCAGGAGTAAAATCCTTCGGTACGGCCACCTCTACAGAAATTTGCTTGCGCAAGACCTGCCAACTGGCGGCATTGAGTTTGAGCACCGGGAAGCCGTCGGTGGTTTCATCGACTAGGCGCTGGTGGAGGAGCGATCGCCCCAGCAACCGCCACTCCTCTACTGATCTATCCTTGCCAATGCCGTGGGTTGAGAGCTGGTCGTGGCGCAGATCCACAATCTTCTGCTTTTTTGAGCCCCGCAGCACGTCGATGATGTGGGCCATGCCAAACCGCTCCTGACAACGAGCCACGCAGGAGAGAAACTTCTGTGCCTCAACCGTCCAGTCCTCGACCGGCGGCGGGTTGGTGCAGTTATCGCACTGGTGACACGGTCCCTCTAGGTGTTCGCCTAGGGTTTCACCAAAGTAGCTGAGCTGCACCCGGCGGCGGCAGACCGTGGTTTCGGCATAGTCCACCATTTGTCTAAGCTGCTGGCGGGCAATGCGCTGCTCGACTTCATCGGGCTTTTGGCTAATCAAATAGTCTGCCGTGGCTACGTCGCCGTAGGCCAGGTACAGCGTGCAGTGAGCCGGTTCGCCGTCGCGCCCCGCCCGCCCGCTCTCCTGGTAATAGCCCTCTATGTTGCGGGGAATGTCGTAGTGGATGACAAACCGCACGTCGGGCTTATTAATGCCCATACCAAAGGCCACCGTCGCCACCATCAGGCGCACATCGTCGCGAATAAACCGAGTTTGGTTCTCCCGCCGCACATCGTCCGCCAGCCCGGCGTGGTAGGGCAGCACCGACTCCCCATCCTCGGTGAGTCGCTGGGCCAGCTCATCGACCCGCTTGCGGCTGAGGCAGTAGATAATTCCAGACCCTTGGTGCTGCTTGACCTGCTGCCTCAGCTCCAAATAGCCATCGCGGCTTTTGGGGCGCACCTCGTAAAACAAATTGGGCCGGTTAAAGCTCGACACCTGCACCAGCGGGTCGCGCAGCCGCAGCTGCTGGGCAATATCGACCCGCACCCGCTCGGTGGCAGTAGCCGTCAGCCCCATCACGCCAATCTGGGGAAACTTCTCCCGCAGCACCGACATCTGTCGGTACTCAGGGCGAAAGTCATGGCCCCACTCCGACACGCAGTGGGCTTCATCAATGGCAAAGCCGCTCACCCCTACAGTTTGGATCAGCTGCCCCAGCAGCCCAAAAAAGCCCGGACTCATCAACCGCTCAGGCGACACGTACAGCAGCTTAATTTTGCCTGCCAATAGGTCGGCTTCTCGTTGACGAATGGTGGCGAAGTCGAGGGAACTGTTCAGGCAGGTGGCGGCCACACCGTTATCGGTCAGGCTATCGACCTGGTCTTGCATTAGGGCAATCAGCGGTGAAATTACCACCATCACCCCTAGCTTGAGCAGGGCGGGCAGCTGATAGCACAGCGACTTGCCGCCCCCCGTGGGCATGATGACCAGGGCATCCTGGTTCTTCAGCACCGCCTCGATCACCGATCGCTGACCTGGGCGAAATTGGTCGTAGCCAAAATGATGTTTTAGGGCCGTTTCCAACGAGGGAAACGCCGCTGTGGGTGATGCGACCCCAACCATAGCCAACGCTCAGAGAATGACTTCGTGCGTTCAAGTGTACTCTTTTAGGGAATGTACGCCTTCGTTAGGCCTAAATTAATTAGGCTGGCTCAACTTGGGCGTAGCTGGCGTAGGCCTCTTGGTACTGGCCCAGCCGATGTAAGGCTACACCTCGGTAAAGCCACCCCTGGGAATGGTCAGGGGCGATCGCCAAAATTTGCTCAGCTACTCCTAAAGCCTGCTGAGGCTGCCCCAAATGAATCAGACACACCGCTTGATAAACTAGGGCCGTCACCTGGTCAGGAGCAAGAATGGCCGCCTCTTCGAAGCACCGCAGGGCGCGATCGTAGTCCCCAGCATTAGCCAGCCTTTCTCCCTCCCCATACCACTGCTGAAAATCGCCATTCTGAGGTGAGGACGGCGTTGCTACTTGGGAGCTTAGGGTAGAGAGCACAACACCCTGGGCGACAGTAGATTTCATAGCTGGTGGAGAGATGGATACAGAACAACCACAGCATTCCCTGCCATCGGCGGCATAGCCCAACTGTAGGAATTGAATTTGAGTCATAACCATAGCGACGACGGGAACTTTTATCCCGCAAAGCGCTTCGCTCTGGTCACTCTGAAAAGCATATCGGCCTGCCCCAGAGAAATTCTCTGGCTGTCGTATAAGTTTACGTCCCTGCTCAAAGAGCAATTCTCTCGCTAGGTTAACTGTAACCGCCCTGGCCAAACTCTATATCTATACCGGTTCAGCATCACGAGCACGCCCAGTTGGTTAGGCAGCAGGGGTTAAAGACCATTGCTCCATGTAAAGTAATGTTACAAGAATAACGTCATGACAGCATGCTGGCTTGACAGCCTAGGGCAGCCCGATTAAGGTGACTACATACCCGGGTCACACCTATTTAGATAAAGCGCTATGGAAGAGCAGAAAGCTACTAAGGTCACGCTGTATTTACCTCCCGACCTGCACCGTCAGTTAAAGATTCGCTCTGCTGTTGAGGGTGAGGCGATGTCTTCCATTGCTAAGCGTGCCATTGGTTTTTACCTGGCCCACGGTGATGTAGTTGCTGAAAGTCTAGAGTCTTCCTTGGGTCAGACCCATCGCATCCACAGCTGTCCGAGCTGTGCATCCCCTATGGTGCTGCGTGAGGGTGAGCTAGTTGAGATTGCCAGCATTGGCGCTGCTCAAATTAACGATTCTCTAAGCGCTGCCATTGTGCCTGAGGTTGTTCCCAATTCTGGTTCCCGTGAAGAAGGAGAGCTGGTTGTTTGCTAGGTACAGATTTGGCTGCTTTGGTTGTAGTTAGCTAGACAGCAGTTTCACTGCCCCCCACACCTGAGAAGGGATATGGTCATGCGAGAGGATTTGAATGTACTGGTACAAGCCCAATATCCTCTGATCTATTTGGTCACCTTTGAGGAAGAGCGGGCTGAGCAAACCATCGCCGCCGTGGCGCGTCATCTTGCCAGGGATCCTGAGATTAAGTCTCCTATGCGAGTCTTTACCTGGACGATGACCCGAGGCATGGTTGAGGTTGGTGCCCCGGCAACTGGTAGCCAAAACAACAATACGGTTTCCCCTGAGGCGGCGGTGGAGTGGGTGATCCGGCAGCGAGAACCCGGCATTTTCATCTTCAAAGACCTGCACCCCTTTAAAGATTCTCCAGCGGTAACTCGCTGTCTGCGTGACTCTATCGTGGCGCTCAAGGGCACCCGCAAGACTATCGTGCTGATGTCGCCAGTACAGGAGATTCCCATTGAGCTTGAGAAAGAGGTCGTCCTGCTTGACTTCCCGCTACCCGATATGTCGGAGCTTGACGAAGTCCTCTCCACGGAGATGAACCGCGCTCGCGGCAACAGCATCTCTACCGAAGAGCGCGAGAAGCTTTTGAAGGCCGCCTTGGGGCTTACCCGCGACGAAGCTGAGAAGGTCTACCGCAAGGCGCGGGTGATGGCTAAGCGCCTCACTGCCGAAGAGGTTGACATTGTTCTCTCTGAGAAAAAGCAGCTAATTCGTCGCAACGGCATTCTTGAGTTTATGGATGTGGATGAGACCCTAGACTCCGTAGGTGGTCTCGAAGAGCTTAAACACTGGTTGCAGCAGCGATCTGATGCCTTCACCGAGCGGGCGCGGGAATACGGCCTGCCTCAACCCAAGGGCATGTTGATCCTGGGGGTGCCGGGCTGCGGTAAGTCGCTGATCGCCAAGACTACATCTCGATTGTGGGGGCTACCTCTGCTGCGTCTTGACCTGGGTCGGGTATACGATGGCTCCACGGTAGGCAAGTCTGAGGCTAACCTTCGCAATGCCCTGCGCACGGCTGAGTCAATTTCTCCTTGTATTTTATTTATCGATGAAATTGATAAAGCTTTTGGTGGAGCTGGCGGCTCCTCCGACTCTGACGGGGGCACCTCAAGCCGCATCTTTGGCACCTTTCTCACCTGGATGCAGGAAAAAACCTCGCCGGTGTTTGTAATGGCCACGGCTAACCGGGTTGAAAAGCTGCCCAGTGAGTTTCTACGCAAGGGCCGGTTCGACGAGATCTTCTTTGTTGACCTACCCAATGCCGAAGAGCGCAAAGATATTTTTCAAATTCATCTGCAAAAGCGCCGTCGCGATATTGAGCGCTTTGACCTCGACCAGTTGACCAAGGTCTGCGATGGATTTTCCGGAGCTGAAATCGAGCAGGGGCTGATTTCGGCTATGTATGAAGCGTTTGCCCAAGGACGTGAGTTCACTCAGCTCGATATTATTGCGGCCATTCGCGCCACGATGCCGCTGTCGAAGACCATGAGTGAGCAGGTCACTGCCCTGCGGGACTGGGCCCGCCAGCGGGCGCGTCCGGCGGCAGCCTCCGTCGCTGAGTATCAGCGGATGGAGTTCTAAAGGCTTTCCTCCCGGCGGTATCCGGGGGAAGGGCTAGCATTTGCTAGCAGTTAGTATCCAGATAGCCCGTGGCTAACTGGTTTTGTCTCTCTCAAACCTCGTTGTCTCTCTCAATTTCCCTACAGGAGGAAACACCATGTCTCACTTCAGCACCCTTCGCACGAAAGTGACCGATGCTGAGATTCTCAAGCAGTCGCTGTCTGACTTGGGTATTTCCACTAAGACCGAAGCTGATGTTCGCGGTTACAACGGCCAGCGTGTGCGCGCCGACCTTGTTGCCGTTCTGGATGGTGAGTATGATCTGGGTTGGTCTCGTAATGCCGATGGCTCCTTTGATCTGATCGCTGACCTCTGGGGTGTGGCCAAAAAGCACAACCAGACTGAGTTGATCAACTCCATCAACCAAAAGTACGCGGTCAATAAGACCCTGGCTGAGGTTAAGCGTCCTGGTCTGCAGAACGCCAACGTTAAGCTGGTGCTTCAGTAAGTCTGCATCGCGTTCCCGAAATGGGCTGGTCAGCACGTGCTGACCAGCCCGTTTTTTGTGTCTATGGCCGGTAGTGTTCTGCTACCGAGCCAGACTACACTAGCGGAGTGATCAGATCTTTGTACTGGGCGATCGCCCCTGATCTATCTCTATCTCCCCAGCATTGGGGTTCTGTGGTCTAGCCTGGTATGCCGCCCATTTGCCCCTCTGATCTGTCGGCCCTGCATCAGTTATTGATTGCCTGTGGTGACTATGCCAGCCAGCAGCCCAAACATTCGTTCCAGGTGTTTGAAAAAGGTGTGGATGACTATGTCACTACGGTCGATCAGCTGCTCGATCAAAAGCTGCTGGCGGGTATGAAGGCGATCTTTCCAGAAGATGGCATTATTACTGAAGAAAACCGCGCCACGGTGCAGCAGTTTCGGCAGGATGACAGTCCGGGAGCCGTCGGGGAGCATCGCGTTCTTTGGTTTGTCGACCCTATTGATGGCACCGACGACTTTATTCAGGGGCGCGATCATTACTCCGTGATGGTGGGCCGGGTGGTAGGTGGCATTCCCCAGGCGGGCTGGATCTATGCGCCGGTGGCAAGACATCTGGTGTGGGGTGGTTCAGGGTGGGGTTTGTTTGAGCAGACGGATGGTGGTGCGCCCCAACCCCTAGTGCCCCAGGAGCCGATTTTTGACCCGAATCAGGCTTGGTCTATGGTGATTGGCGATAAGGATGAGCGTCGGTTTGGCGCTGCGATCGCCCGCCGCTTTCCCACCATTCAGTTTCTCTCTTTGGGCAGCTTTGGCCTGAAGGTGCTGGCGGTAATTACTGGCCGGGCAGGCCTATATATCTACCTCAACGGTCGCGTCAAGCTGTGGGATACCACAGGGCCACTGGCCTTGGCCGAGGCGGCCGGGCTGATCTGCTGCGACCTGGCTGGGCAACCAATTCGATTTACGGAGCCCGATGTAGCTCCCGAGACCCTAACTCACCATCAGCCCATTGTGGTGGGCTGGCCCAGCTATGTAGAGGCGCTGCGAGCGCCCTTGAATGACGTTGTCAGTGCGATCGGACTGCCTAGGTAATGTCGCTATTTCGGTCAATTTAAAATTCTGGGTACCATGAATAGATATAGGCCGATCGTGGCCTTGCCTAGTTATTCCTGAGCCGTCACCCCTTGACCATGCCTTTTATGCAAGCCGATACGCTGCGCGAA
This sequence comes from Phormidium sp. VAR_61_metabat_6, assembly GCA_031425055.1. Classification (GTDB taxonomy): domain Bacteria; phylum Cyanobacteriota; class Cyanobacteriia; order Phormidesmidales; family Phormidesmidaceae; genus Nodosilinea. Next base: position 6,566 of record JANPIO010000436.1, on the reverse strand, counting down.
CAATATCCTCTGTTTCAAGCGGCGAGCCCTGAAACCCTAGAGTGGTTGTTGTCTGTGGCCACCCACCATGACTACCCGGCCGACCGAGCTGTAGTCATGGAAGATGCCTGGGGTAATGCCGTTTACTTTGTAGAAGCCGGCTGGGTTAAGGTTCGCCGCCATGTTGAAGATAGTTCCATTACGCTGGCGGTGCTAGGCCGAGGTGACTTCTTTGGGGAGATGGCCATCCTAGACGAGTCACCCCGCTCCACAGATGTCGTCGCTATGACCGCCGTCAAGCTGATGAGCATTCCAGCCCAACGATTTCTGCAAACCCTATTTAAAGATCCTCAGCTACACCATCGGCTGCTGCAAATTATGGTGCAGCGGTTGCGCCAGACCAACTTACGTTTTCAGCTGCGACATCAACCTCCTGCGGTCAAACTAGCCGCCACCCTAACGGCGCTCCAAGAGGCCCATGGTGAGCCGGTAGATGACGGTGTTGACCTGTTCAACATTCCCCGTAATGACCTCGCCGACTTGGCCGACATTACCGCCGACGAAGCCGACAAAATTATGGCCAAGTTAGTCGAAAAAGGCTGGATTGTTGAAGACAGCGATCGCTCAGCGCTGCGCCTCAAAAATATTCGCCAGCTGGCCCATTTAGCCGGGCGGCTATAGCAAGTCGTCCCTCATCTACCTAGATTTGTAGAGATTGCTAAAGTTAGCCAGCCTCTCTAAATCCCTGTGGTAGGTTGTCATCATCAGCTGCCCGACGTAGTTCACTACCCCGGAGATTGCTATGCCTATCCAACCTCCTCTGCCTCCGTCCATTACCCCCAGCCAGATGACTCTGCTGCGCATCGCGTCGACCATGGCTTGGAGCGACGGCCACCTGGCCGATGAAGAAGTGGGTCTGATGCTCGATCAGTTCAGCCGTCTGTTTGCCAGCGATGCTGGTCAGCAGGCTGCGCTGCGGGCTGAGTTGCGCGACTACTTAATGCAAAACCTGCCTCTTGAAGAACTAGTGCCTAAGCTTACCCGCCCTGCTGAGCGAGAGCTAGTGCTGAAATTGGGCCGTCAGGTGATTAGCGCTAGTGCCCGTACTCCTGGCGAAGAGTTAATCAACCAACAGGAAGCAGATGCCTACAACCGTTTGGTGTCATTGCTCAACCTGCCCGATGAGGTCGTGCAGCGCATCGAGCAAGACAGCAGCTCCTTGGATACAGACCATGACAGCCTCATTGATCAGCTGGCTGCCGAGTTAAAGAGCTTTGTTCAGGGAGCTTAAGGCTAGCTGAATTAAGTCACACTGAGGTTTAGCATTCGTTGGATAGGCTTCAGTGCTTGGCGCTGTAGCTCTGAGTCTAAAACAATCTCGGGCTGGCGGTGCTTCATGGCGAAGTACAGCTTTTCTAAGGTGTTAAGGCGCATATGGGGGCATTCGTTGCAGGCGCAGGAGGCTGTAGGCGGTGCCGGGATAAAGACCTTGCCCGGGGCCTGTTTCTCCATCTGGTGAATAATGCCTGGTTCTGTCACCACGATAAACTCAGCCTTGGGGCTCTGCTGGGCGTACTGGAGCAGGGCCGTCGTTGACCCAACAAAATGGGCATGGCGCAGCACTGCCGCTTCGCACTCGGGGTGGGCAATCACTTCAGCCTGAGGGTGGTTCATCTGAAGCTGTACCAGCTTTTTTTCGGAAAACGTCTCGTGCACCATGCAGCTGCCCTGCCACAGCACCATGTCGCGGCCGGTCTGCTGCATCACGTAGCGGCCCAGGTTTTGGTCGGGGGCAAAAATAATCTTTTGATCAAGTGGCAGCTGCTGCACAATGCTGACCGCGTTAGAGCTGGTGCAAATAATGTCGCTCATGGCCTTGATGGCCGCTGTGCAGTTGATGTAGGAAATTACCAGGTGGTCGGGGTGGGCAGCCTTAAATGTCGCAAAGGCCTCGGGGGGGCAGCTGTCTGCTAGCGAGCAGCCCGCATTGAGGTCGGGCAGTAGCACCTGCTTATCGGGATTGAGAATTTTGGCGGTTTCGGCCATAAAATGCACCCCCGCGAACACAATCACATCGGCACTGGTGTCCGCTGCCTGGCGAGACAGCCCCAGCGAGTCGCCAATGTAGTCAGCGACATCTTGAATGTCAGATTCTTGGTAGTAGTGCGCCAAAATGACGGCATTTAGCTCTTGCTTGAGAGCGTTAATGGCGTTGACCAAATCGTGGGTCGAAACTGTAGCAACAGGCGAAAGGGTCGTAAACACAGGTTAGTCTAGGCCAGCATGAGTGGATTTTTGAATTATAGTTTAATTCACCAAAACTGGCCATTGCTGAATTTGCCCTTAAAAAGATTCTTGGTTTTGACTGAGGGCTTAAGGGCAGGTTTTCCTGAAAATGTAGCTGGAGCCAAGCGATTAGGACATCAGCAAATCCTGCCCAGCATTCAGACAGTGTCCGCAGAGGAGAAAGCCTATCCTCGCCTGGGTATGCCGTCGGGGTGGCATAAACGATTGGTAGAGGCGCTGACGGCTTTAACTTAGGGATGAAGAGGCTAAAGATGCGCTAACTCGAGGGCTATGGCCGTTAGATTCAGCAGCAACACGCTCAACATTGAATCGATAGCCCACATTACGCACGGTTTGAATGATATTGGGCTGTCTTGGGTCAACCTCAATCTTCTTGCGCAGGGAGAGGATGTGGGTGTCAACGGTTCTAGGGTTGTCGATCGCATCGGGCCAGGCACGGCGCAGCAAATCGGTACGGCTCAGAGGAGACCCCGCCGCCTGGGTGAGCACGTACAGCAGGCTAAATTCCTGGGGCGTTAGATCGATATAGTCGCCGCGAAAGTTGACGCGCCGCTGCACTAGGTCAATGTTTAAGTCGCCATAGGTGAGCGACGCTGGCGCACTCATCAGCCGTACGCGTCGGGTTAGCGCCTCGACTCTGGCTAAAAACTCCTGCATGCCGAAGGGCTTGGTCATGTAGTCATCGGCACCGGCCCGTAGCCCGGTCACAATATCGGTCTCTGTGTTGCAGGCTGAGAGAATCATGATCAAAGGCTGCCCCTGACTGTGCAGCCATTTGCACAGCTCCACACCATCGCCGTCTGGAAGCTGCGAGTCTAAAATCACTAAGTCTGGCTGTCGGCTCTGAAAAAGGTCGCGAGTGCGAACACTATCTGCCGACTGAAAAACCCTGTAGCCAGCTTGCTGAAGATGCCAGCCCAGAAGCGATCGCAAATGGGGGTTGCCCTCAATAATCTGTACTGATACAGCGCCCACTGGGTTTCGTTATAAACGGCAAATTTTATCTGCTAAACATAGCAAAGGCCCCTGGGGATTTTTGTAGCTAGAGCTACCCAAATCTGAGCTGGGGTCTGCGGGTGCGATCGCGGGCTAATTGTACAAAACGTTATTAATAGCTGGGTAGCTAGCAAGTTTTGGATCAATTATTTGCATAACTTAATTATAGTTTTGCTTTTGAAAGGTGAAGGCTTTGGCATACCTTTAGATAGGCTAAAAAAAACGGAAGATTGAAATAAGTCCAAGTTTCTAAAATGCCGTGAAAACCCTAGTCTATCGTTGAAAAAAGCGACTATAGGTGGGTTAGGCGCTGTTTTTGCCCTAGGTAACATGGAAGGCAATTGCGTCGTTTTCAGCCATGACCTTAATCCGTGACTATATCCTTGTGCTTGACCCAGATTGTGCTCATCATAGCGACGCTCATCCTCTAGAGACTGACCTGCAATACCCCGTATTTGTAGCCAGTTCTACCGAGCAAGCGGTTACCCGCGTCAGGCAGGGGGCACCCAGTCTGGTAATTTTGGTCGGCAACAATTTTCAAGATTGGTCACTGCCGTTGGTCAATCACCTGCGACAGCATGGGCAGGCTCCCGATATGACCATCGTGGCTTTAACAGACTCAACTAGCCCACAATGGGACTACAGCGAAGATACTTCAGGCCTAGATGGGTTGCTGGTGCAGCCCCTCAGTACGGACATTTTGCGATCGCTAGTTGAGTCTGCCTTTGCCCGCACGACCTGCCAGTAAATTGAGCTGCTCTATCTCAGCCCACAGCCCTACCTTGCCCCTGCATCAGCATTCCCTAGACTAACTGGGTATGCTGAAACCAGGTCAATAGAGAGCCTCAATGCTGCCAACGGTTTTGCCCGAAAGTCGGGTTCAGGTGTTTAAGTTTTGGTTTAATGGTGCCGTGCAGGATGGCACCCATTACTATAACGAACTGTACTACCGGGCCTTAACTGTTGAAGCCGACAATCGTACAAGGCTGTATCACTTAGCCTGTAAATTTTCAGAGCAGCAAGCTGGGGCACTGGTGTCCGTGGCCGAGGATCAGTGCAGCCTATGGATTAGCTTGCGCAGCCAGAAGATGGCTGCGCAATTGCTTCAACAGCACGTGGCAGGTCTACCTCGTCCTCGGCTCTAAGGGTTCTGGTTGCTCCATCCCAGGTCTGCCGTAGACCAAGCCAGCCAGCCTTGATCAATAACCCCTTTTACAGTGAATGTATCAGCATCAAATAGGGCTATGTTTGCCTGATAGCCCGGAGACAACAGCCCAAGCTGGTGATCGACTCCGATGGCTCGGGCTGGGTATAGAGTCGCCATTCGCAGGGCTTCTGCCAGAGGAATGCCCACTCGACGCACACAGTTTTCTATCGCAGCTATCAAGGTTAGCGCTGCCCCCCCAAGGGTGCCGTCCGCAGAGACGCACTTGCCGTCTCGATAAAACACCTCTTGGCCGCCAATGACAAAGGATTCTAACGTGGTGCCCACTGGAGGTGTAGCGTCGGTCACGAGCACCAGATGGTCTTGTTTCACCCGATGCGCTAGACCCACAGAACTGTAGTGAACGTGGTGTCCATCCACAATGACGCCGGCATAGACATCGGCTTGGCTCAGCGCTGCCCCAACCAGTCCAGGACTACGCCCTTGCCATCCAGACATAGCGTTAAACAGGTGCGTGACCATGCTAACTCCAGCCTCAAACCCGACTAATGCCTCCTCAAAGCTAGCCTCAGAGTGTCCAGCAGAGACCAAAATGCCGGCTTCCGCCAGCTGCCGAATGTGTTCTGAGGAGACAACTTCAGGTGCCAACGTGACCAGCTTGACCACCTCTGGCCCAGCTTGGGCTATGTGATTGATCATGGCCCTGTCGGCAGCGCGAATATAGGCTTGACTGTGAATTCCTCCTCGCTTGGCGTTGAGGTAGGGGCCTTCTAAATGAAGCCCCAATACTTGATAAGGCTGCTGCTGCCGGTACTGAGCCACCAGGGCCATGGACACTTCCATCGCCTGGTCGGTAGTGGTAATTAAGGTGGGTAAAAAGCTCGTAGTGCCGCTCTGAAGGTTGGTGCGGTGCATGGTCTTAAGGGTGTCGGCGGTGATGTCGTCATTGAACATCACGCCACCGCAGCCATTCAGCTGTAGATCAATAAAGCCGGGGGCCACTGTCCGGCCCTGGCCGTCGAGACAGGGTAAATCTGACGGAAGTTGGGCCTCGGGTACAAGATCTAAAATACGGTTGCCATCTACAATCAACGCGTGGTTTTGCAGCACCCTACGGCCGGTGTAGAGGGTACAGTGGTTGAGGGCATAGCGAGGGTAGACGGCTCCCGTGGCGGGCCTAGAACTATCGGCGCTAGGCCCTGTCGTAAACCTAGAGGACATGGCAATGCTTCGCCCTTTTCATGTGGCGTTTCCAGTGTACGACTTGAACAGCACGCGTCACTTTTATGAAACCGTGCTGGGCTGCTCGGTGGGGCGCACGTCATCAACCTGGATTGACTTTAATTTGTTTGGTCACCAGATTACAGCTCATCGGGCTGAGCCCCAATCTATCGCGCCTACTAATGCCGTGGATGGTCACAACGTACCGGTTAGCCACTGGGGAGTTATTCTCACCCCGGCTGAATGGCACGCCTTGGCCGATCGCCTGCGTCAGGCCCAGGTAGAGTTTTTAATTGAGCCCTACCAGCGGTTTGTGGGCGAGGTCGGAGAACAGTTCACGCTGTTTATCACTGATCCTAGCGGTAATGCCCTCGAATTTAAGGCCTTTGCCCAAGACGAAAGCATTTTTGCTCCAGCGGAGGTGTCGTAAAACAGGGAATATTACGGCTAGTCAACGCCAAGATCTAGCGCTCCCAGGGTTGCCCTCGATAGATGCCCTCAATTTTCTCATCGGGTAGCAGTGGCGGGTTCTCGGGCTGGCTAGCGCGATAGCGAATGCCTCGGTAAATCAGCTCTTCGCTTTCCGACTCTCGATCTGAATAACTGTCTGTGGCTCTCACATCAGTCTGCTTTAGCTGGGACAAAGCCGAATTTTTCTGGGTATCAACATCGGTTGCTACTGTGGCACTGCCAATCTCGGTGATTGACTCACTGGCCCAAATCTGCCGCTGCAATCCATAAAGGGCGGCTAAGAGCCCAAACAGCAGCAGCTGCCAAGGAGCCTCTACTAATCCCACGACCACTAGCGCGATCGCCGAGACAATACCGACTGCGGTTGCCAATAGCGCAATAAAGGTCATAGATTCCCCTTCGCAAAAGGTTGAACCGTTGGGTGATC
>JANPIO010000435.1:0-2449 GCA_031425055.1 Phormidium sp. VAR_61_metabat_6 | reverse complement strand
TGTAGCGGGAGTAGGACGGGCGACTAATGCCCAGAGGCTCACAAATAGATAATACTGATCGATCAGGACTCAGTAGGTGATGTCTATGCCTGCAAGCGCGTTAGTTCCCCCGACTAAGCCACCTGGCCTATCGCACCTCTTCCTCCTTACGATCACTCCCTACGTCGAGGGCACCATGAGCCAGCAGCGGCATTCTGAATCGTAGACATGGTCTCTCCCGTTAATGTGCATGGGTGAGAGGGTGGGCTAGCAAGGGCCAGCCCCAGGGTGGTCTAACGCTGCGATCGGTCGGGCTATGGACCAGGTATCTACCACCTCATGCCCGGGGTGGTGCTCGGTCACATGGGACTCGATCGCAGCCTGCTCGCCCCAGCCGTAGTAGCCACCGCTGGGCACCTCCAGGTTGATGCCTTCAATTACAGTCTGACCGTTGGCAACGTGCGCTGTGACGACGCGAAACCAGCGGGTGTGAGTGCGGCGGCCAGAGCCACGCTCTGCGGCGGGGCGATCGATGGTAGCCATATTTATGCTGCCACCTTCTCGATGATGGCTTGAGCGTTGATCGCAGGGGATTACGAGCGGGTTCGATTGAATTAATATTGTGGTTACCTATCACTCTGGGTAATCCCCTGCCATGACCTTGAAACATTGGCAGGGGTTTTTGCATTGATTCCCTGGTTAGTCACCTCCCAGGGCTGGTAGCGCGGCCCCTATGCCACGGCCTTGAGCATTTTCCCCTTCAGTAGGTGCTTGCCCTTGCCGTGGGCATTCCCGGCGCAGCTCCTGGCTGGTCATCTTGGCGATCGCCTTGGCGGCCACCTCACTCCGGCGGCTCAGCGGGGGCGATTGCAACGGTCGCAGCGGCAGCGGCGGTGCGGTGGGGAGGTGGTCTAGGCAGTGAGCCCCTCGTCAAAGGTTGGCTCAGCAGACCCTTCAGAATGAAAGATCTGTCCCAGAGGTACTTGTGCTAATGGGGAAAATAGCTGGAATTAGAGTTGCTCTCGCTGAATGGATTGGTATCATCTCAGGCTTGATCAGCACTCTAGGTGTACCACGGTAATTCTGTCGGCATTCCGATCGGAATATCTTGGACGATTAATCGTCATTGGTGGTGAAAGTGGGTCGGAGGGTAAATTAGACATAACCAGCCGAGCTTAATGCCATGCTTTCAAGCAGCGTGTTTACCGGATTCCCTCAGGCCGTCGAAGCCGTTCTGGGCTTTTTGAGGCAGCGGTTTGAATTCGAAGTCTGGATGCTGAGTCGTATTGAGAAGGATGACTGGATAGTCCTTCAAGCAACAGATCCCGAAATTGACCCAGGCTTAATCTTTAGCTATCCCAATTCCTACTGTAAGCAGATGGTCGAGGGCAACGGCCCTCGGGTCGCTGCCCATTGCCAGTTGGTCGAGGCCTATCGCGGGGCACCTTGCAATCAGAGTATGCAAATTGGCGCCTATATCGGTATCCCGGTATCCTTCGCCGACGGCACCCTATTCGGCACGCTCTGCGCGATCGACTCGAACATTCAGCCTGAGTCGATCGAGGGCGAACTTCCCCTCTTAGAGATGCTGGCCCAACTGCTGAGTACCCTGCTCGGCACGGAGCTGGCCTTAGAAGATGAAAAGCGTATCTCCGAACGGGACCGAATGGCCGCCGCTCTAGATCCACTCACCGGCATCTATAACCGGCAGGGGTGGAACCACATTCTGGCCCTGGAGGAAGAGCGCTGCCGCGACTACGGACATTCTGCCTCTGTCATTGCCGTTGACCTTGACGATCTCAAGCCCGTCAACGATACCCAGGGGCACGCCGCCGGTGATGAACTGCTCAAGGCAACCGCCGCCGTTCTGAGCCAGCAGTTTAGACCTGGTGATTGCGTGGCTCGTCATGGAGGGGATGAGTTTTGGGTGCTTCTAGTGAACTGCGACGAAGCAACAGCAGCATTAATTACTGAACGATTGAAGGGAGCCTTCGCGATCGCCGGTATCCGGGCATCGTGCGGCTGGGCCACTAGGCACCCTAGTCACGGATTGTTGAGGGCCATGGAGATAGCTGACCAGGCGATGTATGCCGACAAAAGGTTGCGGAAGGCCTCTACCCATAATGTTGTGGGTTGAGTAGGTACCTGCGCGCGCAATTAGCCGATCTGGCTTACCCCACACCTGTACCCATAGGGGGCCTAACGTAGCTGAGTGGTAATTGTCCAGCACAGTGTTGGACAAATTTTGGAACGTTTCACGAAAGACCTGCCAAGAGGGATTGAGGTGCTGCTCTGTGGCGCGGGGCAACTAGGCTGGGCAATTGTGCGTTTCATTTCAGAATAGTCGTCGCTCAAAATCTAGCCTCTCTTAATCCAGCAACTGGTTGGAATCAGGAGAGCAGGTTTAGCAATGCCGTAGCCTTGAGCAAAATCTACACCTAGGGCCGTAATCCGTTCTAGAATGGCCGTA
>JANPIO010000434.1:0-2517 GCA_031425055.1 Phormidium sp. VAR_61_metabat_6 | reverse complement strand
CTGACTGCCTGACACATCTTTAGGCGGCCTCCCAGGGTGGTAGTTGGCAGCACAAGGAGTGAATCCTAGAGAACCAGATGCGGTCATAATACTGAGCTTCAGCTTTTTTGGAGGCAAAACAGGGCTCTGGGTCAACGGTCAATAAGGCGATGGGTTTGAGCAACGGACGCCCTTTGTTGACAGCTCCCTTGAGCCAGCGGAGGCCGACTTTGAGATAGCTAATGCCCCGTGTCCAATGGGGGTCAACCTGAGTGCGCAGACCATCGAGTTGAGCGGCCATGCCCTGGGTGGTGCCATAGAGGATGGCGACAGCAGCAACGAGATAGAGGCGTTCGAGGGCTTGAGCCGAGCGGATGCCGGAGGCTTCCAACTCAAAGACCCCGGATTTTGAATCGAGGAAAAGTTCTTCGACTCGGAACCGAAGGGCATATTGCCAGAGGGTATTGAGGGAGGGCGGCTCATCGGTGATGACGGCCCAAGGTTCCTTGACGCCTTTGACGTTAGCCAGAACGAGGTTGCAGCGCCAGCGACCATCAGTCCACAAGCCAACCCCCTCATAGAATTGAGCTTCGCCCTTGGGGGGCCATAGATAGCCGACTTCAATGGGATGACGGCGAGGACCATGCACCACTACGTCACTGGGTAAGCGCAAACAATAGTGCCAGGTGCTCTGGCTCAGCCACGCCAGCAGGTCATGGTTGGCAAACCCTCGGTCGGCTAACAGCATCACATCAGGGTAAGCCTGCAACAGCCGATGGGCCAATCGCAGCATAGGAATATATCGGTCAGTACTGACGGTAGCACTGGGATGTTCCAAAACCCGCCACAGCAGGGGCACGGCTCGTCCACAACAGGTCACCGACAGGTGAATCATGCAGTAGCGATTCCACAAGACCGTGGTATCGAGCGCCAGATAAAGCCGACGCCCTTTCCACTGGTGGATGGCCGCGAGCACCAACGGCACGTACAAGCTTTTGATCCGCACCCGGCGATTGCCCAGAAAGCGCTGCCACCGTCGCTCGGTACTTTGTGCCTGACGGGCGCGACTGGGAACATAGGCTTCCCACTCCGGCAGACTTAACCGACCGCTGCACACCAGTGCCGTCACCATCCAGGCCAGGGCTTTGAGGTGCCGTAGGTCGCGAGGATGGCTGTATTGACGCAGCAACGGCAGCACTTGATCATAGAGACTGGTGGTAGCTGACATGGTACAGACCCTGAGATACGCAAGTTTCAGCGTCTCATGTCAGCTCACCTTTTCCCCCTCGCCTCACGAGGTTTCACGCCTTTCACCCACTTGTGTCAGGCAGTCAGCGTCCAGCCTTGCGACTCAGAGGGGGGGAAGGTTCTCGCCCACGCGAGTATAGACTTCGTCACCTTCAACCGTTAGCTCACTACCCTCGGGGGCAGGCGGTGACCCTTGAGGCACGCACGCCGCTAGGCGGCGTTCCCAGTTCATAATCGTGGCATGAGAGGCGTTAAATGAGCGGCCTGTGGCCCGTACGCCCAAGCCCTCGCTACGCACGTTAAGCGCCGCAGACACGACTCTTGCTGGGGTGCGCAACCGGGCCATCGGGGTGTTGGTTCGCTCGTTATATCGTTTGCCGCAATCTCGACAGAGATAGCGTTGTAGAGCGTTTTGCTCTTTTAAGGCGGCTCTACCGTTCTTTACCGTGCCCTCACTCTGGCAATAGGGACATCACATTGGCTAAAAGATAATCACTACCTACATCCTAGCCATCACCCGTTAGAAAACCAGTGCCGACTCGACAGCACAGCGGGTTCCGGGCAGCGTTGGTTTGGGGTTGTACATTGTGCGCGAGATCGTCGTCGCCCATGGGGGCACGGTGGATGTCGCCTCGACAGCGGAGGAGGGCACAACGTTCACTGTCCGTCTGCCGCAGCTGCGCCCGGTTGAGGGCGATGGTCAGTCAGCCTAGGGTGCTGCTGCATCGAATGGCGTCAAATCCACGCTTTTCAACCAGCGCCCCTGATGTTGCACTAACAATTCATAACGGCGACGGGCTTAGCAGATGAGCTGAGTCGTTAGACCTCCTGCAATCAACCTGTTTCCTGAAATATCGCCTTTGAACGGGCAGAATGACACTCTTAGGAGGTAGCTGAGGTGACATCGATTAAGCCGAGTACTCAATGGCCTTAACCTGCTGAAGGCTGGTGGGTGGAGTAGTTGCCTGCGCGCGCAAATAACTGATCTGGCTTACCCCACACCTGTACCCATAGGGGGCCTAACGTAGCTGAGTGGTAATTGTCCAGCACAGTGTTGGAGAAATTTTGGAACGTTTCACGAAAGACCTGCCAAGAGGGATTGAGATGCTGCTCTGTGGCGCGGGGCAACTAGGCTGGGCAATTGTGCGGTTCATTTCAGAATAGTCGTCGCTCAAAATCTAGCCTCTCTTAATCCAGCAACTGGTTGGAATCAGGAGAGCAGGTTTAGCAATGCCGTAGCCTTGAGCAAAATCTACACCTAGGGCCGTAATCCGTTCTAGAATGGCCGTA
>JANPIO010000433.1:0-4409 GCA_031425055.1 Phormidium sp. VAR_61_metabat_6 | reverse complement strand
ACCTGGGCGGATGTGATCAATCGGGCGAACCTGGGTATGGAAGTGATGCACGAGCGCAATGCTCACAACTTCCCCCTCGACCTAGCCACGGCTGAGGCACCTGAAATCATCGGCTAGTCTTGACCGACTACTCCATTGATTGATTAGCAAAGAGCGCTCCCTTCGGGGGGCGCTCTTTGTTTTAGCTTTAGCTTTTTTCCCAGCGGCTTAACTCTGGCTGAATTCGTTTTAGCGAAAGTATGGAATCGTTCACGCTGCGATCGCAGGTTGGTCTAAACTTTAGGGCTGTTGTTATTAAGAATTGACCCCCATGCTGGAGTTTATGACCCTGCCCAATAACCTGTTGCCTCCAGTAGCTCCCTACTCCCACGCGGTGCGAGCGGGAGACTTTTTGTTTGTCACTGGGCAACTAGCAGAAGATCCTGCTACAGGCGAAGTGGTTAAAGGCTCCATTGAAGAACAGACCCGTCGGGTGATGGACAACCTGACCCTAGTGCTTGACCACGCGGGCAGCGGGTTTAACAATGTGGTCATGGCCAGGATATTTGTCACCGACTTTCGCTATTACGAAACAGTGAACGCCATTTACCAGTCGTACTTTGGCGATGCTCCCCAACCCAGCCGCACGACCGTGGGGGTCACGGCTCTAGCGGGCTTTGGGGATGTAGAGATTGATTTGATTGCCTACTGTGGGGAGTAGGGAGGAGATAGGTCGGGACAAGTCTGTTGAAGATACCTATTTCCTAAGTGCCCAGGCCGAACATAGAGATAAAACAAGCTCCGTTGACTAGGGCAGTCAATACTGCGGCAATGATGACTCCCTTCGCCATCGCTATGCGCCCCCGCCGCCGCAGGGTCAAAATTAACGGAATCACGTAGAGCAACTGCCAGAATAAGAACCCCGCTGCCCCGATCGCCCAGGGGTATATAAAGGCATAGCCGCCAACTCCTAGGGCTGCGACTAAAAAGCCCAAGCCAAAGATCAGGGCTCCGGCGATCGCATGGCAGCCCAGCAGCAGCAGCATGCCTTTGACGATTTCCCCCAGATCGTTGGGAGGTGGTGGATCGGTAGGGTTGGTCATGGTGCTGGAACGGGGGTAGCAGACTGAACTTCGGCTAGTTTAGCGGCTCCATCGCTGCCCTCTCGGTAAAACAGATTGTAGGTGTCGAAGGGGATGATGCGGCCATCGGGGTGGACGATGTGAATGCACGATCGCTTCACCGATCGCACGTCAAAGTTATAGGCATCGAGAAACTGCACAATCATAATCCGAAAAATATTCTCGTAGGTGATGCCCGTGGGCACCGGTACCTGGGGTAGGCAGCACAGCAGTTGCTTCAGCGCCTTGGCCGATGACTGCGGGGAGTGGCTAGTGGAGAACAGCTCGAAGATTTTTTGCTTGAGCTGGGGGTCTTGCTCGTAGAGTACCGAGTTGGGCATCATGTCTACAAACGTCGGCGTTGAGAACATGCCCGTTAGCGGAATTACGTTGCCTTTAACCTTGAGGGCGTAGGCCATTGCCAACGAGTCGGGGTGACAGGGCACCGGCAGAATATCCTGCGGCTTGAAGTGGGGGCTTTGGTCGAGAATGGCGCGACGCACTTCAGTCAGGGTGTAGCGATCGCGCCCCGCCTCAAACCCCTTTAGCCGCCCCGCCGCCTGAATGGGCTGGAACGTGACCCCCCGCACGCACCGCTGGGCCAGGGCATAGTCGATGATTTTGCCAATTTCGTGGTCGTTGAGCCCTTTCTTGAGGGTGACCACCAGGGTGGTGGAGAGGTTGAGATCGTTGAGGCGATCGATTGCTTGCTGCCGCGTGGCCCGCAGGTCGGCCCCGCGCAGTTCGCGCAGGGCTTTTTCCTCAAAGCTGTCGAACTGGAGATAGATTTCGGTGCCGGTTTTGTACTCGGCGAGGCGATCGCAGAACTCCGCATCCTGGGCAATCCGCAGCCCGTTGGTGTTGATCATCAAATGCTGAATCGGTCGGGCCTTGACCAAATCCAGCACCGCAAAAAAGTCGGGATGCAGAGTGGGTTCGCCGCCGCTAAGCTGCACTACCTGGGGGCTGCCCTCGTTGGCCACCACCGCATCTAGCATGCGCTCGATCGCGGCCAGGGAGCGGTGGCGGCGGGGCTGACTGGCGGTGTTGGTTTCTTCTGTGCCCGAGTCGGCGTAGCAAATGGGGCAGCTCAGGTTGCAGCGATCGGTCAGCTCAATCAGCGTTAGGCAGCTGTGCTGCTCGTGGTCGGGGCAGAGGCCGCAGTCGTAGGGGCAGCCGTAGCGAATCGGGGTGTTGAACTTGAGGGGCATATCCCCCGGTTTGATAAACGCCTGGGTTTGCCGGTAATACTCTTCGTCGTCAGCGATCAGCACCTCTTCGCGCCCGTGGGTGGGGCAGTGCTTGATCAGATACACGCCCCCGTCTTGAAAGACAATTTTGGCCTCGACTTTGCCCAGGCAGCGAGAGCAGAGGCTGTTGGTCAGGGCGTAGAACAGGTAGGGACGGGTGGGCATAAGATGCTGCTACGAAACTGTGACCTCTCGCCGCGAAAGCTGGCGTAACCCATAGATTACTCCCAGCAGGCAGGCAAGCTGAATAAAGCTTAGCCCCAAGAGCGGCTGAAAGTCGGGTTTGAGGAAATCAACAGCAAAGCGAAAGCCAAGGTAGCCAACCAGATAGAGCTGAAACAGCCTGCCATTGGGGAGATCGCGTTGACGATACCAGGTCAGAACCAACCCCAAGACAATCAAGAACCCCACCTCGTAGAGCTGGGTGGGGTGGCGGGGCAGGCCATCGCCAAAGTCGATGCCCCAGGGCAGGTCGGTGACGGTGCCGTAGGTGCGATCGCTCAGCCCGGTCAAAAAGCAACCCACCCGCCCGATCGCCGTCCCCACCAGCAGCGGAAACACAAAGGCATCGCCGGTCGATCGCGTTAGGCCAATCCATTTTTTGGTCAGCTCGACGCCGATCAGCCCGCCCAGTAGCGCCCCCACCACAGTTTTGCCCTGCAAGCCCAGCAGCAGCCACGATCGCCAATCGCTCCCCAGCAGATCGATATGCTGGAGCAGAACTAAGAACTTCGCGCCCACTAGCGCTCCGATCAGCCCACCCACTACGACCGAGCTGCGCTGGCTCAGCGGGATAGCGTCGCGGCTGACGTTGCGGCGCAGCAGGCCCATGGCGACCCCGTAGGCCACCACCTCAAACACAAAATGGGGGTGGAGCTTGAACACCCCCACCCCCAAATAAACCGGAAAGGTCATGGTGGATATGTAGGTTGGGTGAAACGCAGTGTAACCCGACACAGGTCACTGCTGTTGGGTGCCGCTAGCGCTCTACCCATTCCCTGAGCTAACCGCGCATTTTCTCAGACCAGACGCGGGTGGGCAGACCCCACACGTAGATAAAGCCCTCGGCGGCTTTGTGGTCAAAGGCGTCGTCGGAGCTGTAGGTGGCCAGGGCATCGCTGTAGAGGGCCAGATCAGACTGACGACCCACCACTCGGTTGGTGCCCTTAAACAGCTTCACTCGCACGGTGCCGCTGACTCGTTCCTGGGTCTGCTGAATGAAGGCATCCAGCGCTAGCTTGAGCGGGCTGTACCAGAGGCCGTTGTAAACCAGGCGGCTGTAGGTTTCTTCAATGCCGCGCTTGTACTGGGTGACATCGGCGGTCAGGGTCAGGCTCTCTAGGTCGCGGTGGGCGTCGATTAGCACCAGCAGGGCGGGGGCTTCGTAGATTTCCCGCGATTTGATGCCTACTAGGCGGTTTTCGATCATGTCGATGCGGCCCACGCCGTGGCGACCGGCAATTTCATTCAGCTGCGTAATCAGCGCTACCGGGCTTAGCGCTTCACCGTTGAGGCTGGTGGGTAGGCCCTTGGTAAAGCCGATGTCGATATATTCTGGCTCGTTGGGGGTGTTTTCGATCGCCTCGGTCATCAAAAACACTTCTTCGAGCGGCTCGGTCATGGGGTTTTCGAGCGGCCCGGCCTCGATGCTGCGGCCCAGCAGGTTGCGGTCGATGGAATAGGGGCTAGATTTCTTCACCTGAAAGGTGAGGCCCTGCTTTTCGCCGTAGGCAATGGCTTCTTCGCGGCCCATGCCCCACTCGCGGGCGGGGGCCAGCACTTTGAGATTGGGGTTGAGGGCGGCGATCGCCACGTCAAAGCGCACCTGGTCGTTGCCTTTGCCGGTGCAGCCGTGGGCGACGGCATCGGCCCCGTAGCGATCGGCGGCCTCCACCAAGGCCTTGGCAATTAGCGGGCGGGCCAGGGCCGTAGAGAGGGGGTAGCGGTTTTCGTACAGGGCGTTGGCCTGAATTGCCGGAAAGGCGTAGTCGGTAATAAATTCTTCGGTCAGGTCAGCTACTAAGGATTCTTTGACCCCGGCATTGAGCGCCTTGAGGCG
>JANPIO010000432.1:0-14219 GCA_031425055.1 Phormidium sp. VAR_61_metabat_6 | reverse complement strand
CGACGGCGGCGCTTAGAGCCGACTTGTGGTTGTGCGTCGTTGATTCTCATGGCTGAGGAAAATAAAAACAGCGATACCGAAATGAATTAAATGTAGAGGCTTTCAACCGGGATATCCCGTTCTTCAGCTACGTCAGCAAAGGTGCGCAGAGATGCTAGAGCGTCTGCAGCAGCCCGAGCATTATTGAGGGGGTTGTTAGAGCCTAGCTGCTTAGCTAAAACATTACGTACCCCAGCTAATTCGAGCACCGTGCGTACGGCACCACCAGCGATTACCCCTGTACCAGGAGCGGCAGGGCGCATGAATACCTTGGCACCACCACCAATCCCGTTAGAAGGATGGGGAATGGAATAAGAACGAGTCAGAGGCACATCTACCAAATGCTTTTTGCCGTCGGCTACGCCTTTTTTCACGGCACCAATGACATCACCAGCCTTGCCAACGCCAACGCCAACTTGGCCTTTTTCATTGCCGACAACCACAATGGCGCGGAAGCTAAGTTTTTTACCTCCCTTTACCACCTTGGTCACACGGCGAATTTGGACAACGCGTTCCTGCCAGTCGGTCTTCTTTTCTTTAGTACGCGCTTCTTTGCGACGGTTTGCCATGCCTTTCCCCAGCCTTGTTTACATCAAGCAAAATCAGGTGCTTTTTATCCACCAATCACGATTGGCCTACAGACTCAAGCCGGCCTCACGGGCTGCTTCAGCCAGAGCCGCTACTCGTCCGTGATATAACTTGCCGCCTCGGTCAAAGACAACTTGAGTAATACCAGCTTTTAGCGCGCGCTCAGCCAACAACTTGCCAACGACAGCAGCCGAGCCCTGAGTAGCTCCCGACTCATCCTTCAAAACGTCGGGCTCAACCGTTGAAGCAGCTATTAAGGTATGGTGAGCCGTATCGTCAATAATCTGGGCATAGATATGCTGATTTGAACGAAACACGGCTAACCGAGGCCGCTCAGAGGTACCAGACACGCGGCGGCGAATACGGACGTGACGACGACGAGTTAATTCTTTACGACTTGCTTTCATGGCTTATTTCTTCCCTGACTTACCGGCCTTACGTCTGACCTGCTCACCGGCATAGCGCACACCTTTACCCTTATAGGGTTCGGGGGGGCGGCTCGCTCGAATGCTAGCGGCAATATTACCGACTAATTCTTTGTCAATGCCGCTGATAATGACATTGGTATTATTCTCGACTACGAATTCAATACCGGCAGGGGGCTCGAATACAACAGGGTGACTGTACCCTAGGCTGAGGTTCAAGTTACGGCCCTGCACCTGTGCCCGGTAACCAATACCCTGGATTTCTAGGCGCTTCTGGTAGCCGTTCGAAACTCCCTCAACCATATTAGCCACTAGGGTGCGGCAGAGACCGTGACGCTCGCGGGCTAGACGAGAATCATCTTTGCGGTTAACCAGAACGGTCTCCCCATCCTGAACAACCATTACTCCACTGGGTAGGGTACGAGACAGCTCGCCCTTAGGCCCTTTAACCTGAATGTCCTGACCGTCAATTACAATTGACACTTTAGCCGGGACTGGGATTGGCCGCTTGCCAATACGTGACATGATGCAAAACTCCTAAATCTTAGCACTCGATAACGCCCTTAATGACTAGCAGTTAGCTAACAACATCGCCATTTAGCTGCCTACCAAACATAGCAAAGCACTTCGCCACCAATACCCTGGCGACGGGCATCGCGGTCGGTCATGATTCCGCTAGAGGTTGAAACAATTGCAATGCCAATACCCCCCAGCACCCGAGGTAGCTCTTTTCGGTTGGAATACACGCGCAAACCGGGCTTGCTAACGCGAGTAAGGTTGCGAATGATGGGCTGACGAGTCTTGCCCTTGTACTTGAGGGCGACCATCAGTTGAGGACGCTCTTCGGCAGTAGTTTCAGAGTAGTCCGTGATAAACCCTTCTTCCTTAAGCACCTTTGCAATACTCCGGGTCATCCGGGTAGAAGGAATACCTACAGTTTGGTGCCGCGCCAGATTCGCATTTCTGATGCGAGTCAACATATCCGCAATTGTGTCGTTAGCAGCCATAGTTCTAGTACGCGTATAAACCTGTGTTAGTTGTCACGGAACGGCATACCCAATTCCTTGAGTAGCGCTCGGCCTTCTTCATCGGTGCTGGCGGTAGTCACAATCGTGATATCCATACCGCGAATTTGATCAATGCTGTCGTAGTCAATTTCAGGAAAAATTAACTGCTCTCGCAGACCCAAGGTGTAGTTACCACGTCCGTCGAAGCTCTTGGGGCTAATGCCGCGAAAGTCGCGAATGCGGGGCAGGGTCAGGTTGATAAGACGATTTAGAAAGGCGTACATGCGGTCAGAGCGCAGGGTGACCATAATCCCTACGGGCATGCCTTGACGAATTTTGAACCCTGCGATCGCCTTTTTGGCGCGGGTTACCACCGGACGCTGACCGGTGATTAAAGCCAGTTCGCTCAGAGAAGACTCCAGCGCTTTGGCATTCTGAGACGCTTCACCCAAGCCTCGGTTGACGGTCACCTTAACAACCTTGGGCACTTGGTGGATGTTGTCATACTTAAACTGTTCCATCAGTTTAGGTACAACGGTGTCTTTATATATGGTCTTTAACTGGTCGGTCATGGGTCGTTTCTATCGCTTTCCTGGGCTGGGTCAGGACTAGAGAATGAGCGTAAGACTAAGAGCCTTAATCAATGATTTCACCGGTCTTTTTCAGCATCCGCACCTTGCGACCGTCGTCGGTAAAGGTGTAGGCAACTCGACTGGCCACTTTCTCTTTTTCGGAGTAAAGCATGACGTTAGAGCTGTGAATGGGGGCTTCTTGAGTCACAATTTGGCCAGACTCACCCTCTTGCTGAGGTTTAACGTGCTTAGTGCGAATGTTTACGCCCTGGACAACCACCTGGCTGGTTTTGGGAATAACGTTAAGCACCTCACCCACCTTGCCGCGATCGCGTCCAGCAATCACCTGAACGGTATCACCTTTACGCACATGCACCTTGTGGCGCACAGGTTGCTTTGTTGTTGCCATTAGAGAACCTCCGGTGCCAGCGACACAATCTTAGTAAAGTTTTTGTCGCGCAGCTCACGGGCTACTGGCCCAAACACGCGAGTGCCTTTGGGGTTGCCGTCTTGGTTGATAATCACGGCAGCGTTGTCATCGAAACGAATACTCATACCGCTGCTGCGGCGCAAGCCCTTCTTAGTGCGAACCACTACAGCCCGGACAACATCCGACTTTTTCACGGCCATATTTGGCAGCGCATCTTTGACCACAGCAATGATTACATCGCCTACTCCGGCATAGCGGCGATTGCCACCTAGGACGCGAATGCACATGAGCTTTCGCGCACCGCTGTTATCGGCCACATTTAAGTACGATTCCTGCTGAATCACAATTTCCCCCTATGCGTCTGCCGCACGATTAACAATGTCAGCTACCATCCAACGCTTGGTTCGGCTCAGGGGACGAGTTTCAAGAATTCGCACCTGATCTCCTTCCTGGCACGTATTCTCTTCGTCATGGGCTTTATAGCGCTTTGTCCGCACCACAATCTTGCCGTACTTAGGATGAGAGGTGCGACTTTCCACAGCAACCACGACGGTTTTATCCATCTTGTTGCTAACGACCATTCCCACTCGTTCTTTAACCGCCATCTGATTCACCTATTCCCTACGCTGATACCGATTCTGTTGCGGCCGCTGCCGCGGCGGTGCCTTGGGCCTCTGCCTCTGCCTCTAGGGCAGTTAGCTGGCGCTCCCGCTGAACCGTCATAAGCTGAGCCAGACGATGACGGAGATGCTTAAATTGATGCACCTGCTTATCGAGCTGGCGAGTAGCTTTCTGAAACCGCAGTTGAAACAATTCACGCTTGGTTCCAGCGATCGCATTCAGCAGCTCTTCATCGTTCAGGCTGCGCGCCTCTTTAATCTTGGTTAATGCCATTGGCCTACGCCTCCTTGCTTTCGCGGGCGATGAACTTAGTCTTAAACGGCAGCTTAAAAGCGGCTAGACGCATCGCTTCCCGAGCCGTAGCCTCAGGTACCCCAGCAATCTCAAAAACGATCCGACCGGGTTTCACCACAGCTACCCAAAACTCAGGGTTACCCTTACCAGAACCCATTCGGGTTTCTGCGGGACGCATGGTCACAGGCTTGTCAGGAAAGACGCGAATCCAGATCTTGCCGCCTCGCCGTACATAGCGGGTCATGGCTCGACGGGCTGCCTCTATCTGACGAGCAGTTAGCCAGCAGGGCTCAGTTGCCTGGAGGGCAAAATCACCAAAGTTGATATCACTGCCCCGCTGAGCCATGCCGCGCATACGCCCGCGGTGCTGCTTGCGAAATTTAGTTCGTTTTGGACTTAGCATGGATCGGCACTCTTGAAGTCACAGGTAAATTCAATCAAAGAAACGCGAGGTCAGCCTAATCTTCATTAGAGCGATCCTCAAACTGCTGACGACGACGGGGTTGACGACGACGGGGCTGAGCATTGGGAGCAGCAGCCGGAGCTTCCTCTTGGCCGGGAATAATCTCGCCCTTAAAGATCCAAACCTTGACACCTAAAATGCCGTAGGTGGTTTGGGCAGTGGTGTAGGCATAGTCAACATCGGCCCGCAGTGTATGAAGCGGTACTCGGCCTTCCCGAGTCCACTCAGTACGGGCAATTTCTGCCCCGTTTAAACGACCGCTCACCTGGATTTTGATACCCTCTACTCCAGCGCGCTGGGCGCGCTGAATAGCTTGGCGTACCACCCGACGAAAAGAGACCCGGCGCTCTAGCTGCTGAATGATGTATTCCGCTACAAGGGCAGCGTCGGCATCTACACGGCTCACTTCCACCACGTTGACGCGGATTTGACGGTTAGAGTCTTTAAGTAGCTTCTGAACACCCATTCTCAGGGATTCAATACCCGCTCCACCACGACCGACCACAACCCCAGGGCGAGCCGTTCGCAACTCAAGATCAATTTGGTCAGCCTTGCGCTCAATACGAATGTCGGCAATGCCGGCATTGTTCAAAGTTTTTTGAACGTACTCGCGAATGCGATAGTCTTCCTGAAGCAAATCAGGATAACGAGTGCCCTCTGCAAACCAGCGAGAGCGGTGCTCTTGAACTATGCCAAGGCGAAACCCGGTTGGATGAATCTTGTGTCCCACGAACTAACCCTCTGGAAATTGGTTTTTGAACAACTGGTGTTTGGACAATGGAATTAATAAAAAAGCTATTCGGCAACCGGAGCCACAGCAATAGTAATGTGGCAGGTTGGCTTGCGAATTTGGTAAGCCCGACCCTGAGCCCGAGGGCGGAATCGCTTCAGAGCTGGCCCCGCATCAGCAAATGCCTCGCTTACCACCAAACCCGCTGGGTCAAGACCGTTGTTGTGTTCAGCGTTGGCCACAGCGGAGCGCAACACCTTAATAATGGGTTCGCACGCTTTATAGGGCATGAACTCTAGGATGATTAGCGCATCCCGATAGCTCTTACCACGAATTTGGTCAAGCACCCGACGCACCTTGCGGGGCGACATGCGTACATAGCGGGCTACCGCCTTAACCTGCTCTGAGGTATCCACAGCCATTTCTCCAGTTCCTCTACCTAATACCTAACGACGAGCTTTTTTATCGGTCTTAGCATGGCCACGAAAGGTTCGCGTGGGGGCAAATTCGCCCAGCTTATGGCCCACCATCTGCTCTGTAACATAGACCGGCACATGCTGACGACCATTGTGCACCGCAATCGTGTGGCCAATCATCTGAGGCAAAATCGTCGATGCCCGTGACCAGGTTTTAATCACCTGCTTGTCACCCTTGGTGTTTAGAGCTTCGATCTTAGAGAGAAGATGGTCGGCCACAAACGGCCCTTTTTTTAATGAGCGAGACATGATGCTTCAGCCCCCATAAAAGTCACAACAGCCACAATCACGAAACAACCAACGAATTACTAACTAGGCGTTACGACCGCCACGACCCCGCTTTGATACGCGACGACGGCGGCGTACCACGTACTTGTCGCTATCTTTGTTCTTCTTGCGAGTTTTGTAACCCAAAGCTGGCTTACCCCAAGGGGTTACAGGACCAGAGCGGCCAATAGGAGCTCGTCCCTCACCACCACCGTGGGGGTGATCGACCGGGTTCATCACGCTACCGCGCACCTCAGGACGACGACCCAACCATCGTTTACGGCCAGCTTTACCAAGACTGACGTTGCGGATATCAGCGTTTCCGACTTGGCCGATGGTAGCGTAGCATTCGCGACGCACCATACGAACTTCCGTAGAAGGCAGTTTCAAGGTGACGTAGTCACCTTCCTTAGCCACAACTTGGGCACCGGTACCGGCAGAGCGCACCATCTGCCCACCCTTGCCGACCTGCATTTCAACGTTGTGTACCGTTGTACCAAGCGGAATCTTGTACAGCGGTAGAGCATTGCCGACCTCAAGAGGCGCATCGGGGCCAGCAACTACTGTTGAACCTACCGTTAACCCCGCAGGACAAAGAATATATCGTTTTTCTCCATCTTCGTAATGAAGCAGAGAAATACGAGCGTTGCGGTTGGGGTCATACTCGATAGATGCGACCTTGGCAGGTATGCCGAGTTTGTTACGGTGAAAGTCGATCACGCGGTACAAGCGCTTGTGGCCACCGCCCCGGTGGCGACAGGTGATTACCCCCCGGTTGTTACGCCCCTTAGGACGATGAGTGGAGCGGGTTAGAGACTTCTCAGGCTCGCTGCGGGTAATCTCGGCAAACTCGGAAACGGTTCGCTCACGAGTACCTGGGGTATAAGGTCGATAGGAACGGATGCCCATGGGAGTACTTGCTGGCTACACGGCTAAAGGTTGGAACAGTTAGACCCTGAATTCTAAAGATCAGGGAAGAGTGGGATGGAGTTTCCGGGAGCCAGGGTGACCACCGAACGCTTATAGTGGGGGCGATGCCCAGCAAAACGCCCCATCCGGCGCTTTTTCTTAGGAGGGTTGTAGGTATTGACCGATACAACCCTAACTTCGAATAATTCTTCGATCGCGGCCTTGATCTGGAGCTTGTTGGCGCGAGGGTCAACTTCAAAGACGTATTGATTATTCTCCAGGAGAAGGGTAGCCTTCTCGGTGATCAGTGGCCGACGGATGAGATCAGCCAAAGATGGAGTATTGGCGGCATTAATCACTGTAAACCTCCTGAATAGCCTCTAGGGCAGGGGATGTAATAACAAGATGGTCGGCATTTAGCAAATCGTGGATATTGAGATTGACCGCAGTAATAAGCTTGACATTCTCAAGATTACGAGCTGAGAGGTAGACCAATTCTTGCCGCTCGGCAATGACTAACAGGATTTTGGCGTTGGGATCAATGCCCCAGCGAGCGATCGCATCGAGCAGATCGCGAGTTTTGGGCCGAGAAAACTTATCCTCAAACCCTTCAACCACGACCAAATCATCAATCCGACCCTGGAGAGCAGTGCGCAGAGCCAGGCGCCGTTCTTTGCGGTTCATCTTGACGCTATAGTCGCGCGGCTTGGGGCCAAAGATGACACCGCCACCGCGCCAGAGAGGAGAACGGTTAGAACCAGCTCGGGCTCGACCGGTACCTTTTTGACGCCAGGGCTTGCGGCCACCACCTCTGACTTCAGCACGGGTCTTAGTAGAAACCGTGCCTTGACGGGCGTTGTTCATCTGACGCACTAGAGCGCGGTGAACAATGTGAGAGGCAGATTCTTCTTTAGCAACCTGAAGATCTAGGGATGCCGTACCCGCCTCTTGGCCCTCCCAGTTTTTTACGACGCACTCAACCATTGTCTGAACCTATCTTTTAAAAAGCTTTGGATGCCCGAAAGTCAAAGACTTAAACCGCTTGTTGCAACCCTGAGAAACTAAGCCTTAACCCATTGGGCTGGAGCAATACTTAGCAACCCACCGGGTTTACCAGGAATCGCACCCTTGATCAGCAGAAGATTGCGATCGTTATCTACCCGCACTACTTCTAGCTTGCGAATAGTCACTCGGGTATTGCCCATCTGACCAGCCATGCGCTTACCAGGGTAAACACGACCTGGGGTTGTACCTGCACCAGTAGAGCCCGGAGCGCGGTGGTTCTTAGAACCGTGGGCCATAGGGCCACGACGGAAGTTGTGACGCTTTTGATAGCCCGCAAAGCCGCGACCCATGCTCTTGCCGGTGACATCCACCAGCTGGCCTTCGCTAAACGTTTCAGCGGTTACAGTCTGCCCCAACTCAAAACCATCGGCAGCATCAACTCGATATTCTTTTAAGTGACGCAAAGGGTTGCTGCCTGAGCGGGACAGATGACCCAGTTCAGGCTTGTTGAGCTTCTTTTCCGTCACCTCATCAAACCCTAGTTGGATAGCTGCGTAGCCATCGGTGTCTGGGGTTTTAATCTGAGTAACAACACAAGGACCGGCCTGCACCACCGTGACGGGGATAGCATTGCCTGCCTCATCGAATACTTGGGTCATGCCCAGCTTTTTGCCGAGAATACCGACTGCCACAGTCCTGTCTCCCTACTTAACACACTACGAAATGCGCAGGACTCTCCAAAGGAGAGCTTTGCGCATCAACGACATCAACTTTTGAACACCCCGGACTGAAAAGCTCACCGGGGGTAAGCGTTGCCGGCCTAAACCGGTCACTATTCAAAAGAAAGCTGACTTGCTCTGACTACAGCTGGCCTTAGAGCCAGAACCGCAAACACCTTGGTGCTGGGTCATCAGAACAGTCAAATGCCAGGACTTGGGTAACCCGCTGGACTACTCAGTATCCTTTTTTGTCGGCGATTTACCATAGTACAGCCCTTTTCGACGGATGTCTATGCTCATTTTCAGAAAAGTTGAAAAGTTGCTGCTGTCACACCTGCGCGCAAATGGTTAGACAAGGCAAACGCACTAGCTAGGTTTACTCTCCGCTTGAACACAGTACAATGACATCTGACAAAATAGCCAATGGCCGAGGATTAAATATGGCGCTGCTGACAACGGGTAAGCCCTTTATTAAGGATCTGGAGAGCACCGGTGCGATCGCCGTGCGCATGCCCCTGGAGGGAGGGTTTGAAGGTCGTTACGAACGCCGGCTGAAGGCCACCGGCTATGAAACGATGAACCTCACTGCCCGTGGCCTCGGGGATGTATCGTCTTATCTCACTGCTATTCATGGGGTGCGCCCGCCCCACTTGGGTAAGAAAACCGTGGGCAGCGGTGCGGCGGTAGGCTACACCTACTTTGTTCCCCCGATACTCACGTATCGTCTAGATACCATGTCGGCTAAGGCTAAAGGCATGGTGCTATGGCTGATCGAGGGGCATATCTTATCGCGCCAGGAGCTAGCCTATTTGGTTAGCCTGCCGACCCTTGAGCCCCGGGTAAAGGTGGTAGTAGAAATGGGGGGCGATCGCGCTTTTAGCTGGGAGCCTTTGGCCAACCTGATTTAGACCCTCAGTTAAGTCTGACAGGCTAGCTGACAAGAAGCTGGGTTTATCCCGCCGGAAGTTCCGCATGGATACTGGAATCGCTCCTAGAACTGCATCCGGGAGCCAACATCGAGAAAGCTCCTTGCCGTTGCCCCACCGATCGCTACAGATGGGGCAATGGGTGAAGCTAATTTGCGGTGCCAGCTACCAGGACATGCCGACGGTGCGGCGATTGGCGATGCTCTATGCCCTAGCGGGAGTAGACTGCATCGACGTCGCCGCCGATGGGGCGGTGGTGGCCGCTGCCCGCCAGGGACTGGCGGATGCTGTGCGCCTGGCGGAGTACTTGGACAAAGGCGAAGCGTCTTCAGAAAATTTCAACCATCTACTTCCTGGATTGCCCTGGCTCATGGTGAGCCTCAATGACAGCGAAGACCCTCACTTTCGCAAGGCGCACTTTGATGCGGCGCACTGTCCACCGGAGTGCGATCGCCCCTGTGAAGCCATCTGTCCCACCGCTGCTATTCAGTTTCAGGCCCCGACTCAAGGGGTGGTGGCAGATCTTTGTTATGGCTGCGGTCGCTGCATCACCATTTGCCCCATTGCTAATATTGAGGCCCAGCCTTATCTAGCCAGCCCAGAGGCATTCCCTAGAGAACAGCTGGCCCAGATCGACGCCGTAGAAATTCACACCCAAACTGGGCATCAAGCTCAGTTTGCGCAGCTCTGGCAGCGGCTACAAGATTGGCGACCTCACCTCAAGCTAATCTCCATTAGCTGCCCAGACCACGACCAGGTGGTGCCCTACCTATGGAATCTCTATGCCCTAATGGCACCGTTAGAGGTGCCTCTAATTTGGCAGACCGATGGTCGTCCCATGAGCGGTGACCTGGGCAAAGGCACAACCCACGCCGCCATTTGTCTGACCCAAAAGATTCTCGACGCAGGGCTGCCAGGCTATGTGCAACCCGCTGGCGGTACCAATGGCTACACTGTAGATAAGTTGCTAAGTCTCGGTTTGGTCAATACAGCATTTCCACCTCGGCCTGATGCGTCTCAACCCAATGCCTGGCCTTCGCAGCAGGTTAGGATAGCCGGCAGTGATATAGCTCTAGCCCCCAAAACTATTTCGGGCATTGCCTACGGTAGCTACGGGCGATCGCAAGTACTACCGCTGCTTGACGCCCTTGACCAAGAGCTTCAACCCTGGCTGGGGAATGACTCCCTTGACCAGCCCGCCATCGGTCAAATCACTTCAGTCAGCGACAACTCCAAACCCATCGTTGCCCCTTGGCAGCGGCTAGACAGTAGCGTCTTGGGCCAAAGCCTAGCCTTGGCCCGGCAGCTGGTAGGCCAACTCAAGTCCCATAGACATTTTTTACCAACACGTTATGGTTAGCTATAGCGACGATCGCTCGATGAGTGACGGATCGAGCAGCAGCGCCCCTGCCGACAGTATTTCTGCCATTAATAACCTTGCCGTGGACTTTTTACCCACCGAATCTGAGGGGACACCCCAACATCAGTCTGCCCCTGCCCAAGATATGCCCATTGATGACCTAGAGCAAATCCTCAGTATTCTGCCCCCATCTATCCGTGCTCAGCTTCTGCACCACCCCCAACGTCAGAGCCTGATTGAGGTTGTTTTAGACTTGGGTCGCCTGCCCGAAGCCAGATTTTTTGGCAGCGTTGAGTATCTGTCTGAAGAGCCCGTTACCCACGCCGATCTAGACCACTGTATCAAGCGGGTGGGTATTTTTGGCGGCGATAACCGAGCCGGCATTGAGAAAACTTTGCACCGCATCAGCGCCATTCGCAATCGTTCTGGGGAAGTGATTGGCCTCACCTGCCGCGTGGGGCGAGCCATTTTTGGCACCATCGGCATGATTCGAGACTTGGTCGAGACAGGCCGATCCATTCTGATGCTAGGACGACCCGGCGTAGGCAAAACTACAGCCCTGCGCGAAATCGCCCGAGTGCTAGCTGACGACCTGCAAAAACGAGTGGTGATCATCGATACCTCCAATGAAATTGCTGGCGATGGTGACATTCCCCACCCCGCTATTGGTCGGGCCCGGCGCATGCAGGTAGCCCGCCCTGAAGAGCAACATCGGGTCATGATCGAGGCCGTGGAAAACCATATGCCCGAAGTAATTGTCATCGATGAGATTGGCACCGAGCTAGAGGCCTTAGCGGCCCGCACCATCGCTGAGCGTGGGGTACAGCTAGTGGGTACCGCTCACGGCAACCAGCTCGAAAATCTGATCAAAAACCCCACTCTTTCAGACTTGATTGGCGGTATTCAATCGGTCACCCTAGGGGATGAAGAAGCTCGTCGTCGGGGTAGCCAAAAAAGTGTGCTAGAGCGTAAGGCTCCCCCTACTTTTGACATCGCCGTGGAGATGCTAGAGCGGCAGCGCTGGGCCATCCACGAAGATGTGACGGTCACTATTGATAACCTGCTGCGGGGGCGACAGCCAGGGCTACAGATTCGCACTGTAGATGAGAACCAGAAGGTGATCATTACCCACGAGCTGCCGGGTTCAGGGCGAGAGGTAGCTAAGCCATCGCGATCGGGCATGGGCTGGCGCGCGGCGGGGCAAATGGTGCCTCCGTCCAATGCTGCGATCGCCCAGCGCCCTACAGGCAACGGCAACAACGTTCGGCCCTTAGGTCAGGTCTACAGCCAAAAACCGACCACTGACCCCATGTTTGCCCACCTGCTAGAGATGACTCCTGATGACGACATCGTCGGGCCTAACGGGGAAGATGCCATGCGCCTCTATCCCTACGGCCTCAGTCGGCACCAGATTGAGCGGGTGATTCAAACCCTGCACATGCCGGTAGTGATCACTAAAGATTTGGACAGCGCCGATGCGGTGATAGCGCTGCGATCGCATGCCAAGGCCCAAGCTAAGCTCAAGCACATGGCTCAGGGGCGGCAAATTCCTGTCCACTTGGTCAAGTCCAACAGCATTCCCCAAATTACCCGCGCCCTCCAGCGCCTGCTGGACATGGATGACAATCCAGCTGCCATTGACCTAGAACTGTTTAGTCACAGCGGCGGTGATGATGAGCTAGAAGCTTTAGAAGAAGCTCGCCTAGCGGTTGAGCAGATTGTGATTCCCAAAGGCCAGCCGGTGGAACTGCTGCCCCGCTCAGCCCACATCCGCAAGATGCAGCACGAGCTAGCCGAGCACTATCGGCTCAAATCCCTCAGCTGTGGCGAAGAACCTAACCGACGGCTGCGCATTTATCCAGCCTGAGGCAGAGCGCCCATCAACAACCCGAGAATACTATGACCACGGTGCGCTATAGAATAAAAACACCGAAATGACACCAGTGCAGCTTTAGCATGAAATCCAGTGCCTTTTCCCCCTGGCCTGTCATTTGATCTGACCTCCTTCAAAGAATCCTATGAAATCTTTAATTTCTCGTCTTTTGGCCCTGGTACTAGTGGCCGTTGTTGGCCTCACAGGGTGCAGCGCAGGCACCAGCGGTATGCTCACTGGTGACTACCGGCAAGACACACTGATGCTGGTCGATAGCCTCAGAACCTCAATCAACCTACCTGACGACGACCCAGCTAAGGTGGAGGCCCAGGCTGAAGCCAAAGCCGTCATTAGCGACTTTGCCTCTCGCTATCGCCGGGATACTTCTGTGGCAAACCTCAGCTCATTTACTACGATGCGCACGGCACTAAACGCGATCGCAGGTCACTATAGCAGCTATCCCAACCGCCCCCTACCAGAAAAACTCAAAACTCGCGTTGAGCAAGAACTAAAGCAGGTAGAATCTGCACTCAAACGCGGGGCATAGGCCAAAGTTCTCACACTTGTGCCAGCTTTCTAATCAATTCAGAATAAGAGGTCGTCCAGTGGACGACCTCTCTGTACGTCGGGCATGACCTAATGACAATTTTTTATTTGACGGGTTGGCGTCGGTTTGCTAGCATAGCAATTCTGTAGTAAAGTGCGAGTTGGACATGAAAGTCCGTGCGTCTGTGCGCAAGATGTGTGATAAGTGTCGTGTGATCCGCCGCCGTGGCCGGGTCATGGTGATTTGTTCTAACCCCAAGCATAAGCAACGACAGGGGTAACGAAAGACTGGCAGGGTATTCACACCGATGTGGATATCGCTTTTCATAGGCCAGATGGTGCTGAGTATACTGACTTAGAGCAACTGAATCTAAACGTTCTGTTTAGGTTTTTGTATAAGACTTTCGACGGCTTGGGCAGCGGCCCGATATAGCAGACCGAGTAGCCATAGTTAGGCTGCATGGTTGAAACCACACACTGGGGGAGATAGTTAAAGGTGGCACGGATAGCAGGCGTGGATTTGCCACGCGACAAACGAGTTGAAATTGGCTTGACCTATATCTACGGTATCGGCCTCACCCGTTCTAAGGAAATTCTCGCTAAAACCGGGGTTAGTCCCGATATACGGGTCAAAGACTTGACCGACTCCGACGTAGCAAAGCTACGTGATTCCGTCGAAAGCGACTATCAAGTAGAAGGCGATTTACGCCGTTTGGAGAACATGAACATCAAGCGATTGATGGACATTGGTTCCTACCGTGGGCGGCGTCATCGCGCTGGTCTACCGGTGCGTGGGCAGCGCACTCGAACCAACTCTCGCACCCGCCGGGGCGGTACCCGTCGTACGGTGGCTGGCAAGAAGAAAGCGCCTCGCAAGTAAAACTGCTTCGCATTTTGAGCCTCCGGTCGCCACGAGGGTTAGAGCAGAGGGCTCGCTAAGCTTTATAGCGAGTTTTTCTGACTGTTTAC
>JANPIO010000431.1:0-19987 GCA_031425055.1 Phormidium sp. VAR_61_metabat_6 | reverse complement strand
GTCGAAAGCCCCGCTGAGCTAACCCAGCGCATTGGGGTACGCAAGGGCAACCACTACCACATCGACATGACCCTCGACCAGATGGTGTTCTTTCGCCCGCTGCCCGAGTTGGCCAACTACCAAACTCCCATTGAGGGGCTATTTTTGACCGGGGCAGGTACCCACCCAGGCGGTTCGATTTCGGGCATGCCGGGGCGCAACTGTGCTCGGGTATTTCTCAGTGTGCAAGAACCCTTGGCTTACAATTTAAAAGAAGCCGGCAACTGGTTGAAAGATCGGTTTAAGTCTGTGGCTAGTTTAGGCCGCTAGGGCGCACCCAATTACTCCAACTAAAGGAGTTTGGTGTTGATTGGTAAACAAGTTGAGGACAGGGCTACAGACGCAAACGATTATTAGGCCTAGGCAGATCAATTACAGTACCTTAACTATCCTTTAGTAATCTGTTTTTGAACTATGACTTGGCACAACAAAATCGATTTTGATCACTGCGATGACGGCCCTGTCCACGGGGCCTCATCGCACAGCCCCATGACCCCAGGTCTCACCAACACCTACGACGATGAGCTGCGAGAGAAAGCGGGTATGCATACGCCGCCGCCGCCGCCTGAGTGCATGGGCCTAGAGGGAGAATATGACTC
This sequence comes from Phormidium sp. VAR_61_metabat_6, assembly GCA_031425055.1. Classification (GTDB taxonomy): domain Bacteria; phylum Cyanobacteriota; class Cyanobacteriia; order Phormidesmidales; family Phormidesmidaceae; genus Nodosilinea. The sequence goes on along the minus strand of JANPIO010000431.1, from coordinate 19,349 downwards.
TTTTGGGCTGGTGCGGCGACTAGCTAAGACTCTCGACCAACAGCCTGACTTAGCCGCCATCGATACGCTAACTTTAACCCAGCACGGCAGCGCTCTCTGCCTGACTGGCACGGCGACCGGCACGGCTCTAGACCGCATTGTGGATATTGCTAATCACCTAGATGGCACGCGTGAGGTCGATGTTAGCCAGGTGTCAGTGACCCCCTAGCGCGCAAATTTGATCGCCACAAAAGCTGCTCTTAACCTTGTTTCATGGGATTAAGAGCGGCTTTTGTGGTAAATGTGGCCATTAGGATAAAACCAGCGAGTAATTTTTTTGGCTAACGGTTAATAGATTTAATATTGCCTCTATATTGTGGGGAAAAATTCAGAGCTGTGCCTAGGGGAATAGATTGCGCCGACAATATTCGGCTTTAATCAGCTCTATCGGCAGATATCGCCTTGGTTGAGAACTCTTAGACTGTGAGCGAATTCTCGGTTGGAGCCCCTCCATAATGCCTGCCACACTTACCGATCAAAAGCGCACTGCGATCGCAGAAAAGCTAGCCGACATCAAAGCTATCCAAAATTTAATCATCGATAACGAGCAGCAGTTTCTCAGCCAGTGCAGCGACGACCACCTGCGCAAGCGGCTGGAAGACATGCTCGAAGACGACCAAAAGAACTTAGACATCGTCGAAACAGCCATCACCCAGTACGGGATTCAATCTGAGCCCAAACCTACAGTGCAAGAGTTTGTCAGCCAAGCAAAAGAAACGCTCTCAAGCTCTCGGTTGAGCATGTATGAGAAAATTGCCCAGCACGAGCTGCTGAAGCATGGCCAAGTCATGTCGGGGCTGGTGGTTCACAAAGCGGCTCAGGTCGTTGGCAAAGATATCGAAGCGGCGATCGCCCCCCTCAACACCGTCAACTTTGAAAACCGTGCCCACCAGGAGCAGCTCAAAGGCATGCTTGAGTATCTAGGCACCCTAGAACTCACCGGTCAAGAGCCCAAGCAGGGTCTGTGGGCTCGGGTACAAGATGCCGTTGCTGCTGCCACCGGCGTTGTGGGCAGTGCCACCACCCAAGCCTCCGACAAAGAGTCTGCCGACGTCATGGATCTAATCTTCATGGATCACCAGAAGGCCAAGACCCTGATGAGCGAAATCAGAGATGCAGACAATGCCGACCAAATTAAAGTGTTGTTTGGCCAGCTGTACAAAGATCTTCTAGTGCATGCCAAGGCCGAGGAAGCCGTGGTTTACCCCGCTGTACAACCGTTCTACGGTAACGACACCCAAGAGCTTTACGCTGAGCAAGCCCAAATGGAAACCCTGCTCGATCAGCTTAAAGCCATGCCTTCGGCGGGCGATGAGTTTATGGCCAAGCTCAAGGAGCTCAAGGCTATGATTGGCGACCACACCCGCCAAGAAGAAAGCACCATGTTTGCTACCATTCGCAAGAACATGTCGAGCGAAGAGCAGCAGCAGCTGGGTATGCGCTTTAAAGAGAGCAAGCAGTCGCTACAGAGCCAAATGTAGGGCCGCTAGATGCGCTGAGATCTGTGGATAGGCCAATCTTCCTTGACTTTGAAACGCTTCATGACTTGCAGCAGAAGGTCAAGGAGGATTTTATCAACGGTCTTTGCCCCCAGAGCTTTCTCTCAAAGGCTTACAAACTGTTCAAACTTAGTTTTTCAAAGGAGCATTACTTATGCAAACTCTAAAACGCATTTTCAACTCCAATGCCTGGCGACAGTGGATGGTGATCTTTTTGGCTGGCTTGGTCGTCCTGACGACCACTGCCTGTAACGCTACTCAAGCTGCAGTGCCGCCCAGCAATGGTTCTGGCAGCATTAATCCTCCCCAGAGTGAGGGCATGTATCCCTATAAAGATACTGATATGGATACCAGAGGAGCTGATGCCAAGGCCGATCGCATGATTCGTCAAGCTGAGCAGCGGATTCAGGAAAACGTTGACAAGCCCCTAGGTCAGCGGGCTGGTGAGACTGGTCAAGACCTTGGTCAAGCGGCTAAGGAAGCCGCTAAAAACATCGGTAAGTCAACCAAGCGCGCCGCCGAAAATACTGCCGAAAATGCTCGGGACATGGTCAATGGGGCCGCTGACAAAGCAGGTCGCCTTGCTCCTAACCGGCCCAACAGCTAACCTCTGGCTTTAGCACAGCGAGTTCCTAAAACCAGTGTCCAGGTGGAGGTAGCCTACAACTATCCGCCTGGATATCTAGTGGATAGGCGACCATAGCCCCGCTATTTTTTGCATCAACCCTCACAACGCTACCGACCTTACTCACTCTATTTTCTTTAAACCAAGGTCTATGATTGTCAATCTTCAAACCGATGGCTGGGAGATTATTTATCACCGTGCCCACGCCCTTTTAGCAGCTCAAATTGCCGGTTATTGGGACTTTAGCAAAAAAACCTATCGGCTCTACGAAACTATTGCCGCGATCGCCCACCACGACCACCTCGAAAAAGAGTGGGAGGGCAACCAGTTAACCGAGGCGGGCGCACCGCTAGACTTTACCCTCGACAACGAATCGCCCATCGACAAACTCCAGAAGCATGCTGACGAAGCGCTTTATCAGGGCCGCTGGGTGGCGATGCTAATCTCTATGCACCTGTGCTTTTTAAACCAGGCCAAGGGAGAAGATGACCCGGAAATGGCGAGTTTTTTAAAGGAACAGCGCCAGCGCCAGGCTCAGTGGCAGGCCGAACTTGACATTGCCAAAGAGGATGCCGAAAAGGCCTATACCTACATGCGATGGTGCGATCGCCTGTCGCTAATTTTGGCCCAGCGCCAAGTACCCGTGGGTGGTCGCCAGCTCGAAATCACCAACGGCCCCGACGGCAGGCGCTACAGCATTTATGCGCTAGACTCCGGTGATTTGTGCATTACGCCCTGGCCGTTTTCCGACGACAAGTTTACGGTTATGGTCGATGCCTCCTATCTATCGCAGCTCCAGTTTGACTCCGACGAGGCGTTAACTAAAGCTTTGCTAGAGGCTCCCCGCAAAACCTTGGCTTGGACTCTACAAAAGTCTGGCGCTCGGTAAAAGCGAGGTTTTAGAATAACTTCAAGGTGCCTATCTTTTCTCTAGCCAATGAGGGAAAGATAGCGAGACTCAATTGGTAAAACTGGCTTGTCAACGGTGTCTCTACGCTAAGTTTAAGGCATATTTTCTAACCCCTCAGTCTTTAGAGCTGTGGGGTTAGAAAATATGCGGCACCTAATTTTATGGAAGAGCTTTTTGCTCCTGAAAAAGTCTATGCATTGCCAAAGGGAAGACATAAAGCAGGCAAAGCAAAGATTCTGCCTAGAGATGGATAAGCTGTTTTTGGTCAGTCGCTAAACTTAATTAACGAGATTAATCTTTTTAAGGAGACCCATGTTTTCCGTTATAAATAATCGTGAATTGAGGACAGAAAACGAGCAGCGTGGTTCCTCAGTAGCCAAAAATTTTAACTTTTTTGCCGCAGAAAAACAGCTAATCGAGCTGCTAAGCCTTGAAAATCTCGACCAGCAAGTTACTCAATCTCCTGACTGTACCCAAGAGCTAGAAGCCGCGATTTCGGCGGCGATTCCCCTAGCCTATGGGGATTCTACTGAATCTGGAGATGACGCCGCCCATCAGTTTCTCCAGCGCGTTTTGTACCGAATTAACCGCCTCAATCTTTTCTGGTACGACGATTTATCGCATTATAAAAACGAGCGTTCTCTGTATTTGCAGTGGGTGCGCGATCGCATTGAGTCGGTATGGCAAGCCTGGGAGCTGGGGCAGATAGATGTCAAATCGCTTCAGCAACAGAATGTCGAGCAAACCCTGCGCGATTGGTATGAGGCAGACTTAAACCCACCTGTCACCGAAAATCGACGCTTCCTACGAGAAGATTTAGATCGAGAGGGCTATCGACGTTTGCTAGCGATCGCCTCCCTAGATGGCTTAGTAGAAGCTAGCCGCATGTCTCGTATTTTGGGAGGCGCGAGCAACGAAGTTCAGGCTATGTTGATTCGTGTCTTGATGGAAGAGTATGGCAACGGTCGCCTAGCCCGCAAACACTCCACCTTTTTTGCCAAAATGATGGCCGAAATGAGCCTGAACACCAAAACAGAAGGCTATTTCGACCTCGCCCCTTGGCAACTGCTGGCCAGCATTAACCACAACTTTTTGCTGACCGAGTGCAAGCGCTATTTTCTGCGCTACAACGGTGGGCTTACCTACTTTGAAATCGTTGGCCCCTCCATTTACACCGATTATCTAATGGCGGCTGAGCGATTGAATCTCAGCGAAGAGTCCTCAGGATATTGGGAACTGCATATTCGTGAAGACGAGCGCCATGGTCTGTGGATGCTGCAAGACGTCGCGCTCCCCCTTTCTGAGCAGTACGCTGACAACGCCTGGGAAATTTTGCTGGGCTATGCTCAAGAAAAATACATTGGCGACCGGGCTGGCGATGCCATTATTCAGTGCATCAAAAAAGCCATTGCTCCCCTGCCCCAGATCTCTTTGACCTAACGCTTCAATCTGCTTTTCACCTCCTTACCCTTTTCTTGCCATGAACGAAACTGTGTTGACCTCTGATGCTGCGATCGAGGTTAAGTCTCCTAATCGAGTTTTTTTCTGCCCCGAAGAGTCTCAATTTTATGCCCAGTGTTTAGAGAAGATGGTGCTATCGCAAAGTACTTCAGCAGACACCATCTTTGAGTTTGGTTCCGGCGACGGCAGTCCTGTTATTCAGGCCTTGCTCAGAAGCTCCTTTAATGGAACAATTCAAGGGTATGAGCTAAATGCAGATGCTTGCCACTTAGCAAAGCTCAGAATCGAGCAATATGGCCTAACACCCTATTATCAAGTTCACAACACCTGCTTTTTTAATAGTTCCCCCGAAAAAGCGCGTTATCTAATCGCAAATCCTCCCTACCTGCCAGCTCCAGACAACCAGTTGTACATGCCGTCTCTGCACGGTGGTGCCGATGGAGCGGGTATTACCAATCAGCTCTTGACGCTGGGCTGTGAGCAGGTGATGTTGATGATTTCAGCCTATTCAAACCCCGTCGATACTATTAACCACGCTACACAGCTTGGTTATGATGTGGTCGATTTTATGGTCACTCCCCTAAAATTTGGCTATTACAGCTCAGAGCCTAAGGTAAGAAACACGATTACGGAGCTTCAGCGCCGTCGCCAGGCATTTTTCTCGGAAAGAATTTACTTCTTGGCCGGGGTACTTTTTCATCAGAAGAGTGCATTGACATCATGCCTAGCAGAGGAATTTTTGAAGGTAATGACCGCGCTGTAGCGCTGTCGGGAGTCAAGATCCCCTAAAGCACTTCAAACTCTTCTAAGAGGTAGTTTGAGGTGCTTCATTGCACAGTTTGGCCAGTCTTTGAAGTTCAATTAGCCTGTTTCACAAAGTTGATCGCAAGCGATTCGCTATCTTGCCTTCATACTATTGGTGCTGCGGCTGACAGCTTTCTGATTGCCTCTTTTCGGTTTAGGTTGGCGTTTGAAAGAGCTAGACACCGTCTCTCAAATACCTCAAAGGGTAGAGGGGCACAGGTTAGGCATCTGTCATTCTTAGGAGCATTCCCAGCGTCGTGGCTGCTTACAATGCCTGTCTCAGAAAGTGTTCCTATTACTGCTGAACTTTTAACCCTGCCGCTAGCGCCTAAACTGGCGATCGCCGACCTGCTGCATTTGGTTGCGCAAATGGCCGACGACTTTGCGGCCCAGGCGGCGGCGGTCGATCAGCCGGGGGCATTTCCGGTAGATGAGTTTGAGCAGTTGGCCAGGGCGGGTTTTTTGGCTGCTCCGCTGCGCGCTACCCTGGGTGGCGACGGCTTGGGCATTGAGGCGGCGACGACCTACGATCTGCTGCGCCTACTCAAGCATATTGGCCGAGGAAATTTGGCGATCGGGCGGGTGTACGAAGGCCATGTGAATGCGCTACAGCTGATTCAAACCTTTGGCACGGCGGAGCAAATTGAGCGCTATGGCCAAGAGGCACGGGATCAGCACAAGCTGTTTGGCGTTTGGAATGCTGAAGATGCTGAGGGCCTGCACCTGGTGCCCATTGGCCCAAACCGCTACCGACTGGAGGGGGCTAAGACATTTTGCTCGGGGGGTGGCTATGTGGAGCGTCCCTTTGTCAACGGCAAGCTGCCCGACGGGTCGTGGCAAATGTGCATTGTGCCTATGGATGAGGTGAGCACGCGCTGCGATCGCGATTGGTGGCAGCCCATGGGCATGCGGGCCACCGCCAGCTACAAAATTGACTTTACGGGCGTAGAGCTAGGGGCCGAAGCGCTAATTGGCCAGCCGGGCGACTACCTGCGACAGCCCTGGCTCACCGCTGGGGTGGTGCGCTTTGCGGCGGTGCAGCTGGGCGGGGCCGAGGCGCTGTTTGACCTGACACGGCAGTACTTGCAGGGCGAGCAACGCACCGAGCATCCCTACCAGCAAGAGCGGCTGGGCCAAATGGCGATCGCCCTAGAGACCGGCAATCTCTGGCTGCGGGGCGCCGCCGATCGCCTGGCTGCCTACGACTCGCAGTTTGGTGGCACCCCCCAGGTGGCACATCCTCACCAGGCGCGGCTGGTGGCCTACGCCAACATGATGCGCACCGCCATTGAGCAAATTTGTATCGACATCATGCAGCTCTGCCAGCGCTCGGTGGGCACCCGAGGGCTACTGTCGCCCCATGCCATGGAGCGGGTGATCCGCGATCTGACCCTCTACCTGCGGCAGCCCGCCTTCGACGCGGCTTTGGCAGGGGTCGGGGGCTATGCCCTGGCTCAGACGACTCCCGCCGATCGCCTATGGTGAGTCTAGACTGTTCACCGACCCCGTCGCCCTTTGCAGCGACGGCTCTAGAGCTGCGATTGTCTACTCTCCAAGCCCCGGTGGTGGTGGTGGCCCCCCACCCCGACGACGAAACCCTGGGCTGTGGTGGCGTGATTGCCCAGCTGCGGGCTAGGGGCAACCTGGTGCATGTGCTGGTGATTAGTGACGGCACGCGCTCCCATCCGCGATCGCAGCAGTATCCGCCCCCTCGACTGAAGCAGGTACGCCAGGCCGAAACCCTGGCCGCCCTGGCATTGCTTCAGGTGGAGTCCGAGAATGTCACCTTTCTGGGCCTGCCCGACGGAGCTGTACCACACTTATCTCTGCCGAGCGGCCCCTATGAACCGGCGGCTCAGGCGGCTCTGGAGCTGTGTCAGACCTATCTGCGTCAAACGGCTCCCCGAACCATTTTTGTGCCCTATCAGTTTGATCCCCACCGCGACCATCGGGCGAGTTGGCAGCTGGTGCAGGGGGCGATCGCCAGCCTTCCCCAACCGCCTAGACGGCTCGAATACCCGATTTGGGATTGGGACCCCCGACAGCGCCAACCCCTAGCCGAGGGCTATCGGGCCTGGCGGCTCGATGTGGGTGCCCAAGTTGAGCTCAAGCGGCAGGCGATTCACTGCTACCGCTCTCAAACCACCGATCTAATTCAGGATGACCCCACCGGGTTTCGCCTACTGCCCGAGCTGATTGCCAACTTTCTCCACCCCTGGGAAATTTATTTAGAGCAAACCCCATGACCGAGCAATCCCTGGCCGCCGATTTTTTTGACACCCTCTACCAGGCCGACCCCGACCCCTGGCGGTTTGAAACCAGCGAGTACGAAGCCGCTAAATACGCCGACACCCTGGCGGCCCTACCCAAATCGCGCTATCGCTCGGCCTTTGAAATTGGCGGCTCTATTGGGGTGCTTACCGAGCGGCTGGCCCCTCGCTGCGACGCGCTGCTGTCGGTAGATATTGCCACTCTGGCCCAAGAGCGGGCCGTACAGCGTTGTCAGCACCTACCCCAGGTGCGCTTTCAGCTCATGAATGTGCCCCACGAGTACCCCGACAACAGCTTCGATTTAGTCTTGTTATCAGAGGTAGGCTACTACTGGTGCCGAGCCGATCTGATTAAGGCCCAACACCGCATTTACGAATCGCTGGAGCCCGGTGGGCAGCTGCTGCTGGTGCACTGGCTGCACGACGCTCCTAGCTACCCCCTGCGAGGCGATGATGTCCACAACGCCTTTCAAGACTTTGCGGCGATCGCACCGCTCAACTCTTTATACAGCCAGCGCATGGCAGACTACCGCCTAGACCTCTACGAGCGTCCGTAGCGAAACAGGTCTGCTGGCGCTGCTGATAGAGACAGAGGCGCAGCTCTGCGATCGCCATTTCGATGGGTACCGCTGTCCACTGCTGTTGCCAGAGCCCCATTGCCTGCTGGCACTGCTCGACCCGCTGAACCAGCTCCCCAAAGGTTAGCGACTGCTCGATCGCCTCGTGCAGCTCGGCCATGGGCACTGTCAGGCGGTTCGCTAGCTGGGCCAGTCGCTGGGGTGCCAGCGCTGCCCGCAGCTGATCGCTGGTGGCCTGCGCCCAGCAGCGGCGCAGATCGTGACGAACCAGGAGTTTTGCCCTGACCTCGGCGGCCGATGCCACCAAAAAAGACTGCTGCCGCTGCCCCAGGGCCTGAAACTGGCTGAGGCGATCGGCTAGGCCCTGGGTCGCCCGCCCCTGGTGGCGCGCCGAGGTGGTCACCCGCATCAGCATGCTGTGGCGCACCTTGGCCCCGACTTTGACAATCGCCTGGTGAAAGGCCACATCCTCAGAGGTGGGCCGCAGGGGCATACCCCCAGCCAGGGCATACATCTCGTGGGTGACTGCGAAGTTAGCGCCAAAAAATTGGTAGTGTCGGGGGGCCCGATCAAAGGGATCGGGATCGAGGTAATCTTCTAGCTGCTTAACCAGATACCGATACCCTACAAAGCGTAGGTAAGAGGTTTTAGTCGCCCGATCGAGTGCTGCTCGCTCGGCCCGGTGGGTCACTGTGCGCCCGCCCACAGCATCGGCCCCCTGAGCGATCTCATACCGCATGGCCGCGATCCACTGGCGATCGACCTGGCTATCGCCATCGGTAGAAGCGATAATGCCGTGGTGCTGCCCTAACCCTACGAGCCGCCGATGGGCCTCATCCATCAACATACGGCGCACTCGCCCAATGTGAGCCTCCTGCTGAGGTAGATTTTGTTCCACCACATGCAGTTGAAACTGAGGATGTTGTTGGGCAAAACGGCGGGCGATCGCGGCTGAAGCGTCAGTGCAGTTGTTAGCGAATACGAGCACTTCGTAGCTTCTATCATCTAGGCGGTTGCCATCAAGGTCGATCTGATCGGCTAGGGCTTGCAGAGTCTTGTGCAGTATCTCCTCTTCATCGCGAACCGGCACAATCACAGAAACTCGCGTCTGTGGCAACGGTGGCTTACTAATCAGTGCAGCGGTGGGCTGAAGCGCATCATAATCCAGTTGCTCACCAACAAAACTGGGAATTGCTGTTAAGCAATTGCCTTGCATAGCGGTTCCTTCAAAAAAACTCAATATGAACCTTGGGATAGATAACCAAAGGCTCACTGCCCTACCAATAATAGATTCCCGCAACGCAGGAAAAATCACTCCTCTGGCGGATCTGAAAAATTCTGAAGATAGATAAATAAGGCTCAAGACGGTATGGAAGAGGGGCCTAGCTTTGCATAGGCCTAGGCAGCGCGATCGCCCTCCACCCTCTCTGTTGTCATTAATCCTTAAACCTGAGGCCCCTAATTACTAAGCCACTTTCGTGCAGAGCCGCCACTCTCGACCACTTGACCTGCGATCGCAGCCTCTCCCTAGGAAGGATAAACGGCGTCCAAATTGGGCCGGGAGCTACGCCGTTGACGCAAATTCCCTTTTCTAACATGGGTTTAGATAAGAATCTGGCCCCACTGGAACGACCGACTTTGGCGGGGTGATCTTTCGGTGGGGTGAACCCAGTTTTGAAGCAGGATTCTAGGGCCAGAGCCAAAGTTTGCCGCCAACTTTGCAAGACTATCCTAAAAGGCCGTTTGCGACTGTGGTTTGGCTTGATTGGAATGGCCTACAGGCTGGCGGCGATCGCCCAGCGCCGTCGGTGCAAATACTTAATTTATGTCTGGGGGTATATGACTAGAGGGAACTGCCATCCCAAGCTAGATCTAGCTAAAAGCCGGTAGAACAGGCTTAGTTAGAGGTTTTTTGCGCGGGGGCTGTAGTCTAGAGGCAGCTTGCTATCGTTCTAAATGCTTCATACCGTCAGGCTGCTATGAACGTTAATTTTTATTTGCGTCCTAAAACCTATGGCATAGCGGTTTTGAGCGTGACGATGGCGCTCTTGCTAATGGGGCTGCTGAATCCAGTAGCCGATATGACTATGACCCCATTTTTACTGTTTTTTGGGTCGGTGGTAATAGCCGCCTGGTGGGGTGGTGCTGCCTGCGGGCTAATCGCTACGGGGCTATCGGCCTTAGTCAGCAACTATTTTTTTATGGCACCGCAGTACAGCTTGAGCTTAGATGCTCCGGCCCTTATTCGGCTTGTAGTCTTTGTTGTGCAGTGTGTAGTTCTAAGCCTGCTGTGCGGCTCGTTGAGAGCGACCCGCTACCGCTTAGAGCACAGCTCCCTACAGCTGCAAGCAAGCGAGTCCTCTCTGCGCTGCACCAACCAGTGGGTGACGGCTATTTTAGAGAGCATTACCGACGGCTTTTACGCAGTCGATTTGCAGTGGCGATTTGTGTACATTAACCCCCAGGCCCAGCACCTACTTAACCGTTCCTTAGAGGGGCTGCTGGGTCAGTCGATTTGGGAGGTGCTGCCCAACCTAGAGGGCAGCGCCATGGGGGAATCGTTTAGGCGAGCGATGACGACTCGACAGTCGCTAATCGTTGAAATCCCAGGGGTGGCGCACCCCGATCGCCTGTTTGAAATGCACATTAACCCCCTGACAAACGGGCTGGCGATTTATTTTCGAGACGTGACCGATCGCAGAAACAACCAGCGCCAGCTCTATCAGCAAATGCAAATGCTGGATCTGGCCAACGACAGCATTATCATTCAAAACCTCGATACGGCCACCATTACCTACTGGAACCAGGGGGCCGCACGACGCTACGGCTGGTCGACGGCGGAGGCGATCGGGCAATCGACCACAGACCTGCTCAAAACCGTTTTGCCAGAGCCCATCGAGGCAATTCGCGAGGCGATTTTGCAGGATGGCTACTGGAGGGGGGAGCTGACTCAAACCACCCGCGATGGCCGCTCAATTATTACCAACAGCCGCTGGACGCTACAGCCCACTCCGGCGGATCAACCCGATGCAGTTTTAGAAATCAGCTCTGATGTGACCGAGCAAAAGCAGGTGGAGGCCGCTCTGCGCAAGAGTGAACTGCACTTTCGCACCCTGGCCAACTCCATGCCGCAGATGTTTTGGACGGCGCTGCCCAACGGCCAGCTGGAGTATTGCAACCAGCGCTGGTACGACTACACGGGTTTATCCTCAGCCCAGAGTTTTGCCGAGGGCTGGCTAGTGGTGCTGCACCCCGACGATCGCGATCGCTGTCAGACCGCCTGGGACGAGGCGCTGCAAAAGGGGCTGCCGCTGACCCTAGAGACCAGGCCCCAGCGGGCCGCCGATGGTCAGTATCGCTGGCACCTAGTGCGGGCGTTTCCCCTATGCGATGAGCAGGGGGAGGTGCTGCGGTGGTTTGGCTCATCGACCGATATTGACGACCAAAGAATGGCCCTGGTGGAGCGCGATCGCGCCCTAGATCAGGAGCGCGTGGCCCGCTCTGAGGCTGAAGATGCCAACCGCATTAAAGACGAGTTTTTGGCGATGCTCTCCCACGAGCTGCGCACGCCCTTAAACCCAATTTTGGGCTGGGCCTCGCTGCTGCGATCGCGCCCCTTCGACGCGACGACCCGCACCCGCGCCCTCGAAACCATCGAGCGCAACGCCAAAGTTCAGGCCGAGCTGATCGATGATCTGCTCGATGTGTCGCGCATTTTGCGCGGCAAGCTACCGCTCAATATTCAGTCGGTGGCGCTGTCTGGCGTGGTGCAGGCCGCCCTAGAGACCGTGCAGCTCGCGGCTCAGGCCAAGGCGATTACCTTGACCACCGAGTTTGACCCCGACCTAGGCCCGGTGGCGGGCGATCGCAACCGCCTCCAGCAGATCGTGTGGAATCTGCTCTCTAACGCGATTAAATTCACCCCTAAGGGCGGTACGGTCACCATCAGACTGCGCCAAGATGGTAACTTCGCCATCGTTGAGGTGGCCGACACCGGCCAGGGTATTAGCGTCGATTTTTTGCCCCATGTGTTTGAGCGCTTTCGCCAGGCCGACAGCAGCAGCACCCGAGCCTATGGCGGGCTGGGGCTAGGCCTATCGATCGTGCGCTACCTGACCGAGCAGCACGGCGGCGAGGTGGCCGTGACCAGCCTAGGGCCAGGGCAGGGGTCAATGTTTATGGTGCGCCTACCCTTGCAGGCAACCCAACTCGACTCCTCCCCAAAACTTGCCTCACTCAGCCTCACTAACCTGAGCGGGCGGCGGGCTTTGGTGATCGACGACGATCTCGATTCGCTGCACCTGTTGATGGCCTTGCTGGAAGACTGCGGCATGGAGGTGCTGATCGCTGAATCTGCCGAGGTGGGCCTGCACCTGATCGAGCAGCACCATCCTGACCTGCTGATTAGCGACATCGGCATGCCCGACCAAGACGGCATCATGATGATTCAGACCCTGCGCCAGTGGCCAGCGGCGCAGGGGGGGCTGACCCCGGCGATCGCCCTGACCGCCTACGTCGATGCACAGACGCGCGATCGCGCGATCGCCGCCGGGTTTCAGCGCCACCTGAGTAAACCCCTCGACCTAGATCAGCTGAATCAGGCTCTGGCAGAGCTGCTTTGCGGTAGCGGCTAGGGCACCTCTGTTTCGACCGCCACCCTAATTTTATCTAAGGAATAACCCATGAAAATTTTGATGATATTGACCTCCCACGACCAGCTGGGCGACACCGGCAAAAAAACCGGCTTCTGGCTAGAAGAATTTGCCGCCCCCTACTACGTGTTCAAAGATGCTGGGGCCGACATTACCCTGGCGTCGCCCCAGGGCGGGCACCCCCCCCTAGACCCCAAAAGCGACGCCCCCGATGCTCAAACTGAGGCCACCGATCGCTTTCGCCAAGACCCCGCCGCCCAGCAGGCCCTAGCCAACACCGCCGTGCTGTCTACACTATCCGCCGCTGACTACGACGCCGTGTTTTATCCCGGTGGCCACGGCCCGCTGTGGGATCTCGCCGCCGACACCCATTCCATTGCCTTAATCGAAGCCTTTTATAGCGCGAATAAGCCCGTGGCCGCCGTGTGCCACGCCCCTGGAGTGCTGCGCCACGCCAAAGCGCCCGATGGCACACCCCTAGTGCAAAACAAAAGCGTCACCGGCTTTACCAACAGCGAAGAAGAGGCCGTGGGCCTGACCGACGTGGTGCCCTTTTTAGTAGAAGACATGCTGAAGCAGAACGGTGGTAACTACTCCAAGGCCGAGGATTGGCAGGTTTACGTGGTGCACGACGGTCTCCTGATCACCGGGCAAAATCCGGCCTCCTCCGAGGCGGCGGCCCAAGCCCTGCTGCAAGCGCTCAGCGTCGCTCGGTAGGGGACGGGCTGAGGGTGCGATCGCGCCAGGTTCAGAGTTTGAGGCTCCTGATTTGTCGGGGCGTAGCATGCTACGCCCCGACAAATCGGAAGCCTGATTATGCATCGGAGTTCACCAAATCGGAACTAAGGCGCGAATTTGGGTCAGGGCAAACGCCGTTTGCCCCTACGAGAAACGTTAAATTTACGAGCGAGCCTGGGTGAGTTCGACCACAGCCTGCACCAGTTTTTCGAGATCGAGGGGTTTGCTGAGGTGGCGCTGATAGCCGCTAGCCAAGGACTGCTGCTGATCTTCGTCGCGGGCATAGGCGGTCAGGGCGATCGCCGGAATGTCTCCCCCTTGATCGGGGGGCAAGGCGCGCACCCGGCGAATGAGGTTATAGCCATCCATCTCGGGCATGCCGATGTCGCTAATCAGCACGTCGGGGTGCAGGGTTTTGAGGGCGGCGAGGGCTTCGCTGGCCGAGCCTGCCGTCATCACATTGGCACCGTACTGCTCTAGCAGCACCGTTAAGAACTCACGGGTGTCAGCTGAGTCATCCACCGAAAATATCCGAATGCCGCTCAAGTCAAGGGCCGGTTGGGGCAGGGCAGCGGCGGGGTTGACGCTAGCCTCCACCTTTAGCTGCGGGAGCCGCACGCTGAAGGTGGCCCCCTGCCCCTCGCCAGGGCTGCGGGCGGTGATGGTGCCACCGTGGATGTCGACCAGCTGGTGCACGATCGCCAGCCCCAGCCCCAGTCCGCCGTGCTTGCGGGTGATCGAAACATCCTCCTGGCGAAAGGACTCAAACAGGTGGGGCAAAAACTCTGGGCTAATGCCAATACCCGTGTCGCTGACGCTGATCTCGGCCTGATCCTCGACCGATTGCAGGGTGACGGTGACCTGGCCGTCACTGGGGGTAAATTTAACGGCGTTGGAGAGTAAGTTGCCAACGATCTGCTGGAGCCGGGCAGCATCCCCCGCCACTTGAATCGTGGGGGTCAGATCGAGCTTGAGGGCAATGGTTTTGGCCGCTGCCGAGGCTTTCACCGTCTCTATGGCCGACTCGACCACGCCACCCAGATAGACTGGCACCGGGTTGAGGTGAAGCTTGCCGCGCAAAATTTTGGCCAGATCGAGCAGGTCATCGACTAGCTGGGTTTGCAGCAGGGCGTTGCGCTCAATGGCGGCTAGGGCCTGGGCGGTCTTAGCCGCATCGAAGCTGCGGGTTTGCAGCAGCTTGGCCCAGCCCAGAATGGGGTTGAGGGGCGACCTCAGCTCGTGGGAGAGCACCGCTAAAAACTGATCCTTGAGCCGGTTGGCCTGCTCGGCCTCTTCGCGGGCGCTGCGCTCGCGCTGGAGCAGATGCTCGCGCTCGTGCTCGCTCTGCTTGAGCGCAGTAATTTCGGCAAAACCGGCGATCGCGCCTCGCACCTCGCCGCTGGGGTCGTAGAGCGGCACGGCCTTGCCGTAGATGGTGCGTACCGTGCCGTCGGGGTAGACAAACTCAATTTCATCGGTGACTTCCTGCCCGGTGCGAATGGCCTTTTGCATCGGCAGATCTTGGGGCATCAGTTCCTGCCCCTGTTTGTACTGCTTAAAGGGCAGCGGACTGCCGCCGACCCAGGACGTTTTGACGGGTAGCGATCCCGGCTCCGTCTGCATCAGCCGGTGGGCCATGCGGTTGGCGGTCATCTGGCGGCACTCGACATCGTGGGCAATCCAAATGGCGGCGGGGGTGGCTTCCATGAGGGCGGCCAGTTCTTCGGCCTGGGTGCGGGCAATGGCTTCGCTGCTGATCAGGGCTTGTTCAAAGCGCTTTTGCTCGGTGACGTTCATGGCGATGCCCGTCATGCGGACGGGGTTGCCCGCTGCGTTATAGAACGTCTGCCCCCTAACCATGATCCAGCGCCGACTATCCTTGGGGTGGGCAATGCGAAAACTGGTTTTGAGGTTTTTGCCCAGCTCAATGGCCTCACGGACTTTTTGCTCAACGTGGGGGCGATCGAGCGGTGAGATGCAGTCCAGCCAGTTTTCGTAGGAGGGCTTTACCGTCAGGGGTAAGCCATAGAGGTGATAGTGCTCCTCCGACCACGTGACCTGATTGGTGACCATGTCCCAATCCCACAGGCCGACTTCAGCGCCCTGCTGGGCCAGGCGCAGCTGCTCTTCGCTCTTGCGCAGGGCTTCCTCCGGCGAGGGGCAATGGGTGGCCTGGCCAGTGACAAATACGCCACCGACCTGGCCAGCTTCATCCCAAATGGGGCTACAGGCCCAGTGATGCAGGGCAGCAGCCTGAATCAACTCGAAGGACTGCGATCGCCCAGTGGCAAACACCTGCTCAATGGCGCTGCCTGCCGCTCCCCAGCCGTCAAGGGTGGCTAGGGGCCGCCCTTGGGCACTGCCGACAGGCAGTAATGCGGCGCAGGCCAGGTTGTGCAACAGGATGCGATCGCATCCCCAAACGCAGGCCATCGGTGTCTCGGCGCTGAGCACAATGCCCAGGGTTGTCTTGAGGGCGGGGGGCCAGCTAACAGCGTCGCCCAGCGAGGTTTGCGACCAATCGCGCGATCGCAGCAGCGCCGCTAGGGGGGCGGGGCCAGCAAAAACAGCTTGGGGGGTTCCCTGATGGGGCATTCTATTCTCCCGTAATGCCTGTGCACCTTAGCGCCAGCAGCCCTTAACCCTGGAGGAAGCTGCTCGGCAATACTACGTTGTAGCGGCGAATCACCAACCGGCTAAACCAACTATCGGTATGGCCTTATAGACCAAAACCTGACTCAACTAATTCGGCTGACTCGGGTAGTTCTAGAGACCTATCTCGTTAGCTATAGTCGCGAGACTATAGCTACCACTGATAATCAGTCTTTTTATAGTAAGAGTGACCTATCTTAGGGTAGAAACTTTTTTTACTTTTAATTACGCTGACCGCTTTATATAACCTGACATTGACCTCTGTTGATGCCGATTAGGTAAACAAAACGTTAACCCAATTCCCAACCGGCGAAACCGTAGGGGCGAGCCGCGATCGCCCTTTTGAACCGGGGGTAGCTAAGAAGGATTTAGGGTGTTGCTGCATTGAAGCGTGAATTTAGGTAAGGGCAAACGGTCGTTTGCCCCTATGAGAGACGTTGCAGTTTTGATTCATATCTGTACCCAGCAATGCCGGATTTAGTATTAATCCTGCCAAGCTAGCTAGCCTGGTGACTGAGAACAATGTCTTGGCAGAGCCGCTGGAGGTTGGAGTGAGACCCAGCGGCCAAAGCTGGCTGAGCTACCCGGCGATAGCTGCGGTGAGCCTCCTTAAATCGCCCCAAGCGCTGTAGGGCAATGCCGCGAAAGAGCCAGGCTTGACTGTGGTTGGGGTTGAGCCAGAGGGCGCGATTGCAGCAGGTGAGTGTGTCTTCTAAACGGTTTAGCCAAATCAGCACTACGGCTTTTTGCACCAGCAGGCGAGGGGTGGCAAACCCCGCTAGGGTTTGGGCCTGCTCTAGGCTGGCTAGAGCGTTTTCGTAGCGGCTGAGGCAGGTGAGCGCTTCGGCCCGGTTGAGCCAGCTTTCGATATCGTGGGGCTGTAGGGCTAGGGCTTGCTCAAATAGCTCAAGGGCATCTTCAAAGCGGCCCATCTCCAGACGAATTTTGCCAAGTTCGCACTGGCCCAGGGCAACGGTTTCGTCATCGCGGCCAGGTAGGGGCCTGGGGAGAGCGGCCAGATAGCCCTGGGGTGCTGCTGCGTTAGATCGAAGGCCGATGGGTAAGATTTGGCGATCGCGAACCGTAGTTTCCATAACGTCTGTCCTTTTCCTAACGGGAATCGGTGCATTTGCAAGTAACGGTAATTAGCGGTTGTGGCGATATTGTGTCGGTGGCATCTCAGTAGCGTCTCGGCGGTGACGCCCCAGCGAGATTTAGCCCTTTTGTCACAGCCTTGGCACAGCAATGACACACGACAAACCTACTCTGAACACCATTGTTAGGAGGTAGACGATGAATCTGGAACTGTCCTACAAGCGGTATCAGCTTGATATTCCCCACGGCATTTGGCAAGAATTTTTTGCCCAGCTCACCGATGAGCATCGGGGACGGTTGGTTACTCTGAAGCAATTAGATCAAGAACTGGGCGACTTTAATGTGCTGTATCAGAAGCCGCTGTTTTCGATTACCTACGACCAGCCTGACCACAGCAACGACCTGATGGTCACGGTTAACCGCTTTTTGGGCACCCGTGAGGCGGTCTATGCCCACCGCATTGTGTCTCCCCAGGCGGTTAGCATTGTCACTGACGAGGATGGAGCAATTCAGTCTTGCACCATTACCGACGAGGATTATGCTCAGACCGTGATTAGTTTTCAGCTACAGCGGATGAGCCCACCCGGCGGGTTTTAGGGTCACGGTTTAACGGCCGCGATGACCTCGTAGGGTCGGCCTTTGACCGTCGCCTCGACCCTGTCCATTTTTTCTTGGCATGGCAGAACCGATTAGCACCCTGACCGACTACGCGATCGCCCTAGAGTGCCTGCTCTTGGCGGGTCTACTGCTTGTGCAGGGCGGTGTGCAACGGCTCTGGGCAGCGGCTTTTGCCAGCGTTAGCAGCGCAGCGCTGCTGGGGGGCATTTACCATGGGTTTGCCCCCCAGATGTCTCTGCTCCAGAGGATTTGGCTCTGGCAGGGCATGGGTATGGCGGTGGCGATCGCCAGTTTTTTTACCCTTGTGGCCGCAGCCGTTCCCCTACGCCGGGGCGAGCGGTTGGCGCTACTGGCGCTGGCGACGGCAAAACTAGCCGGGGCGATCGCGGTGGGCTTTACGCTGTGGGGCTTTGCCCTGCGGGTGGCCGATTATCTGAGCGCGCTGATCATGGTGCTGCTGGTGCAGTGGCGTCAGCGCCGTCAGGATTCGAATGCCCCAGTCTGGATGCTGGCAGCGATCGCCCTCTCTGGACTGGGGGCGATCGGGCTGCTGATTCCCTGGCCTGGGGTCAGCCCTTTAGTGGTCTACCACCTGGTGCAAATGGTGGCCCTGTTCTGCATTTACCGCAGTGTTGCGGCGACAGATCAGGCCCGCTCGGTTAAGGGCCTGGGGTAGCGGCAACAGTCGATCGGGCGGTGCCGATGGCGATGGCGATGGAACTGCCCAGGGTTCTTTCTCTACCAATCGACTATGGCCATGTCTCCCTCGCAGACGATGTTGCTTTAAGGGCAGCAGGTCTAAGGTAAAACGACGATATTTACATGTGGATAGCTATATGGTTTCTAACAATCAAACAACCCAAATTACTGAAGACTCTACTAATGATCTATTTCAGCGCTACGGTGCGCTGTCTGTAGACGACAAGCTGGCATTGCTCTACTACATCTATGAAGCCATGGGTGGCTCCATCACTCCGGCTGCCCCCGAAGCCGCTGACCCCGAGCTAGCTGAGCCGCTGATCAAAAGTCTGTATGACCTATCTGAAGAAGATCAGCTTGAGGCCATGCGCAGTGTGGCGCGGGGCGAGCACAGCGATATCTCTGCACGCTACGGGGCTCTTAGCGCCAACAACCAGCTGCTGGTATGGTACGGCTGGGCCGAAGCCATGGGCAAGCAAATCGTAGACATGCCCAGCGACTACGAAGCCGCAGGCGACCTGAGCAACATTCTCTCTGACATCAAGGGCATGGAGTTTCAATCGCAGATTTCGCTGCTGCGAGAAGCAGCTACCCAAATGGGCTTCACTAGCGTCACCGCTCCCCCTCCTCTATCCGAAACCGGCATCACCAACAGTTTGTAATCTGCGAATAGCGCGATCGCCTTTGCCGCCTTAAAGGGTGTTTAATC
>JANPIO010000430.1:0-3623 GCA_031425055.1 Phormidium sp. VAR_61_metabat_6 | reverse complement strand
CAGCGTCGTCACCTTTGCCGATGCGCCCACCCGCCGCCTGCCCCTGGCTCCCTTTGATCAGCTTCAGTACCAAAAGTTTTTGGCTACCGTTGACAGTTTGCAGGCCGATGGTGGCACTGCTATGTACGACGGGGCCATGGTGGGCCTCGCCGACCTGCTAGCCCAAAAAGAAAAAGACCCCAACGGGCGCTACTATCTGCTGCTGCTCAGCGATGGCGAGGTCAACCGGGGCTATACCTTTGACGCTGTCCAAGACATCCTGACCCACAGTGATGTACGCTTCTACCCCATCGCCTACGGTGAGGTGAATCAAGGGGAATTGGAGGCGATCGCATCCCTGCGCGAATCCACCGTGCAGCAGGGCACCCCTGCCAACGTGCAAACCCTGTTTAAGGATCTGTTCCAGGTTAATCTTTAAAGTTCAAAATTCAAAAGAATGCAAAGTTCAAAATTGGCAATTTTGAACTTTGCATTCTTTTGAATTGCCCATTCTGCACTTCCCCCGTCCCCCGCCCCTATGCGCAACCCCAACCAACGACTGATTCTCACCCTCGGCCTCGGCTGGTTGGCCTTTGCGGGTCTAGGGCTGGGGCTGCGCCAGTTTCTATCTGGCCCAGCGGTGACGGTAATCATCGATCGCAGCTACTGCGCCCCGGCCCAGTGGCAGGAACGGGTGGGCGATCGCTACGCCAGCCTCTACGCTGAGCAAGAGCAGCGGCAGCTCACCATCGACCAGGTGATCTACGTCAGCGACCTAGGGCAGGAGGTTGCCGAGGCCGTGCCCTCCCCCGAAGACGTGCAGACTCTCAGCACCTACGGCAGACCCAACCCCACCCAAATGCAGCAGGCCACCACAGAAAATCCTGATGCTACGGTACTGAGCTGCGGCAATTGAGCCGTTAAGGAGATGCCAATTGTCAGCCACCGATTTTGGTGGGCTTAAATCTCTGCTTAGCGGAAGGGCAAAAATCTGACTTGTCCTTCCCACTCGCCCTTAAGGCTGCATTCAGCGATCAAGATAATGTCTTCGATGGCAAGCCCCACGGGGACACGACGGCTCACCTCGAAGAGCCCTGGCATAGAATGTCCAGCTTGGATGCGTGCGTAGGCAAACGTGATCATCGTAGCTACGTCATGGGTGAGAACTATGCGCCCCTCTTGGGCAGCCCAAGCTAGCACCGTGGGATCGTCTGTTCCAGATAATCCCACGGCTTGAACGCGGACAATATCGGTAGCTGGGCTCTGCCGCAGAACACCTCGTACAATTTGGTTATTAAAATTTTCGTCAGCTAGAAATCGAACCATGGTCAGCTACGTCTGCTGATGCCGCCTGGACAGGAGGCGATCGCGCAATCCGATTGGGTCAAATCGTTGTTCGATCTCCTGCTGAATTGCGGCTGACTGTCGCTGACGCTCTGCGAGATAGTCCTGTACGTCATCTTGATGGCGCAGGTAATAGCTAATCACCCAATAAATGTCTGAGAGCTGTAGCGATGGATATTGCTCTGCTATTTCCTCCGCCGTACATCCCTCAAGAAACGTAGTGACAACCGTGTCTAGAGTGACACGAGTGTTTGCCACTCGGACAACCCCGTAAATATCGGCTGCTAAAGGTGCGGGATCAAGGGCGATCGCAAGCGTCATAGGCTCCGTTAAATAGCTATTCGGTATGTTAGCAAAGGCCGCGGCTTTAAGAGCAGGCAAGCCTTTGCCCCAGATCAAAGAACCCAGCAATCCTGCCCGCCTATCTCAGATCAGACCTAAACTGGAGATTGCTGCTCAACTTGCCCCCACTCCTGTTGCTTCAATGACCGCTACCCCCACCCTCCCCAGCGACGACACCACCCGCCGCCCCGACAGCGACTGGCGGCTGTTTCTGCGCATGTGGCCCTACATCTACAAACACCGCAATGCTCTGGTGATGCCGCTGGTTTTGCTGGTGCCCCTGGCGCTAGCCAACGCCCTCCAGCCAGTACTGATTGGTCAGGCCATCTCCCTGATTCGCCAGGAGCCGGTGATGTTTTTTCTGGAAGGTGCGACCCTTCAAGGCGGGCTAAATTTGCTGGTGGGGCTGCTGGTCGTCACCGTCCTGATTCGTCTGCTGCTGGATGGTTTTCAGAGCTACTTAGTGCAGGCCGTGGGCCAAAATATCACCGCCGACATTCGCACCGATCTGTTTACCCACGTCACCTCGCTAGCGGTGCGCTTCTTTGATCGCACCCCCGTAGGCAAGCTGATTACCCGCATCACCAGCGACGTCGATGCCCTGGGCGATGTATTCTCCACTGGGGCGGTGGGCATCATCACTGACGTGGTGTCGATGCTGGTGCTGATCGTGGTGATGTTTACCATGCAGTGGCAGCTGGCCCTCATGCTGCTGGCCCTGCTGGTGCCGGTTACCTGGCTGATTATTTACTTTCAGCAGCAGTTTCGCAAGGCCAACTACAAATCCCGCGAGCACCTTTCAGAACTCAACGCCACCCTGCAAGAAAACGTGGCGGGCATCAACGTGGTGCAGTTGTTTCGGCGCGAGCGCTACAACGCCGAAATGTTTCGCCACACCAACCAGAAATACATCACCGCCGTCGATAAAACCATTTTCTACGACTCGGCAGTGTCGTCGACGCTGGAGTGGATTTCGCTGGTAGCGATCGGCGGTGTGCTCTGGCTCGGCGGCCTGCTGGTGATGCAAGACGCCCTCACCTTTGGCACCCTGGCCACCTTTATTCTCTTTGCCCAGCGCCTCTTCGACCCCCTGCGTCAGTTTGCCGACAAGTTCACCGCCATCCAGGCCGGGCTTACCGCCGTGGAGCGCATCACCGACCTGTTTACCGTGCCGGTGGAGATTCGCGACCCAGAGAAGATTGGGGAAGATGGGGGAGATGGGGAAGGTAGGGAAGCGAGGGGAAATGGGAAAGCGGCGGTGAGGTTCGATGGAGACAATGGCAACGGAGTGAAGGAATTAATAGGTGAAGAGAACAGTAACCTAGCTCCCTTCCCCACTACCTACCCCCCCACCTCCTCATCTCCCCCATCCTCCCTTACCCCTTCACTCTCCAAGGCCTCCGAAATCTGCTTCGACCACGTCACCTTCGGCTACAAGGCCGACGAACCCGTGCTCAAAGACCTCACCTTCACCATTCGCCCCGGCGAAAAGGTGGCTTTAGTGGGGCCGACGGGGGCGGGGAAAAGTTCGATCATTCGGCTACTGTGTCGGCTCTACGACATCAACCAGGGGGCAATTTTGCTCGATGGGGTTGATATTCGTAACTTGCCCCAGGCGGAGCTGCGGCGGCGTATGGCGGTAATTTTGCAGGATGGCTTTCTGTTCGCTGGGGATGTGAAGAGCAACATTACCTTAGGGGAGGAATATCCCTTGGAGGCGGTGATTGAGGCGGCGAAAAAGACCAACATCCACGGGCTGATTGAAGAGCTGCCCCAGGGCTACGACACCGAGCTGCGGGAGCGGGGCACCAACCTCTCGGGAGGGCAGAAGCAGCTGCTGGCCTTTGCCCGAGCGGCGATTCGCGATCCGGGAATCTTGGTGCTGGATGAGGCTACGGCCAACCTGGATGTGGGCACTGAGGCGATGATTCAAGAGGCCCTAGAGCGGCTGCTGGAGG
>JANPIO010000429.1:0-3073 GCA_031425055.1 Phormidium sp. VAR_61_metabat_6 | reverse complement strand
TGTCGATGTCAGCGAATTGCTGGTCGAGCGCGACCCGGGTGAGTATGAGTTTCCCCACGCTAGCTTTCAGGGCTTTTTGCGGCGACCTGGTTGGCTAAACCCCAAGACCGAGAAACCCTGCAAAAAAATGCCCAACTGGTGCTGCAAAACTGGAACGAAGCAATCTGGCGAGAAACGGTGCTGCTCTACACGGCCCAACTCACCCCAGGGCTGCTAAACCAGGTGATTCGCAAAGCCCTAGAACAGGGGAACGAAGCCGCTGAACTTGCTGCTGTAGCCCTGCAAGAATATCCCCGCCTCAACAAGCTAAGCGACAAGTTAATGGGGATAATGCAAAAACTGAGCAACATGGCTCAATACGCAAAATATCTCAAGCTAGAAGAGTTACTGAAAAGCCAGAAGTGGCAAGAAGCAGATGAGGAAACTTATCGTTTAATGATTATTACTATAGGAAAAGAGGAAGGACAGTGGTTTGAACGACAGGATTTAGAAAATTTTCCTTGCGAAGATCTGCGCACTCTTGATCAGCTCTGGGTTAAGTGCAGTAATGGGAAATTTGGCTTTGGCATTCAAAAGAGAATTTGGAAAGAATGTGGTAGCCCGACAACCTCTGGAGTGAAGTGGGAAGAGTTTTGTGGCAAGTTAGGATGGAAAGACCCTGATTTTTTAGATGTAGTTACCCATAGTGGAGGAAGGCAGAGGGTCTTTCCTACTGAAGTATCTGGCTTGCATCCAAATTTTAAAAGGTTTAGGCCTTGGAGTTTAGTTTTATCCCAGCTCTTCTCTCGTTTAGAAACTTGCAAACTATAATTCTGGCTAGCACCCTAGAGGGTAGAGTGCATTCGCGGCCCCAACACCATTTGGGAATAACCGATTCACCCGCGCTGGCTGCATGCACCCCTCACTTACGAGTAATCGAGATTGACCGCCAATTCTCCCTACACCGGGTGGAAGAAAAACGAGGCTCCGAGAATGGCGAAGGTCGAGAGCAGCAGCACTCCCTCCAGCCAGTTCGATTTGCCGTCCTGGCTGATCAGGTTGACCACGGCGACGGCGATGACCACGGCGATCGCCTCAAAGGGGCCAAAATTCAAATCCATCGGCTGGCCAATAAAGTAGCCGATGATCACCAGAATGGGGGCCACCAGCAGCGCCACCAGCAAGCTCGACCCCATGGCGATCGACACCGCCAGATCCATGTTGTTTTTCACCGCCATACGCACGGCGGTGACATATTCTGCTGCACCACCCACCAGGGGCAGCAAAATCACCCCGGTAAACAGGTCGGTTAGCCCTAGCATGGTGGCCGTTTCTTCCACCGCACCCACAAAAATTTCAGACTCGATCGCCACCCCAACTGTGGCGGCAAACAGCACACCGATCCAGAGCACCAGGTTGGGCTTTTCGGCCTCGCCGTGCTCAGCCTCACCGTGACCATCCTCTTGGTCGCTCACCCCCACGTCGTAGAGGTAGCTGTGGGTCTTGAGAGAAAACAGCAGCGTCAGACCGTAGACCACAATCATCACCACCGCCACGGTCAGCGACAGGCGGCTAATGGTGGTCGGCTCCACAATATTCGAGGTGTTAATCACCATAGCCGGCAGCACGATCGCCGTCACCGCCAGGGCCATGGTGCTGCCGTTGATGCCTGCCACGTTTTGGTTAAACTCCTGCTCTTTGTAGCGCAGCCCACCAAAAAACATCGACAGCCCCAACACCAGCAGCAGGTTGGCCAAAATCGACCCGGTAATGCTGGCCTTGACAATGTCGATCAGCCCCGCTTTGAGGGCGACTAGGGCAATAATTAGCTCGGTGGCGTTGCCAAAGACGGCATTGATCAACCCGCCAATGGTCGGCCCGGTCACCACCGCCAGCTCTTCGGTAGCGGTGCTCAACCAAATCGCCAGGGGCACAATGGCCAACGCCGACAGCCCAAACACAGTTAGGGCACCCCACTCCAGCCGCTCTGCTGCGATCGAGATGGGAATAAACAGCAGCAGGCCCAAGGAGACAATGTTTTTGATCGACATAAATAACCAGCTAAAGGGATAGGTGGGCCAGGGAGAGGCAATCCTTTCCCCGTACAGCATTTTTCTGCCCATTGTCGGTTGAGGGGCGGTTCTGCGCAATCACCTTAGCAAATTCCACCGTCGCAAAGCACCTATAATGCGTCTGCAGAAATGGCTCAAGCGCGCACGCTCATTGGGCACCGCAGTCAATAGAACCGATGGGTGCCGCTCGGCTACCCCGCCAGTAGCTGCATCATCTGTTCTTGGCTAAGTACGCTGCCCACGACCCGCCGCACAGGGCCTGGAGAAACCTGAATCAGGGTCGGGGTCGCCGTAATATTAGCGGCCTCGGCTTCGTCAGGGTGAGTAGTGACGTCAACCACCTGGAGGGTGTAGGCACCCGGTAGGGTTGACTCTAACGTAGTGTATAAAAACCGCAGCATTTTTTCGGTGACAGCGGTGTCGGTGGCGCTGACAAACAGCTTAAAGCAGTGCGCTTGGGGTAGAGGGGCAACTGCTAGCGGTGTTTTTGGCAGCGGGGCAGCGGGGGTGGAGGCCGCGATCGCCTGCTCGACGCGCATCACCAAATCGTGGCATTCCCACAGTTGGGGAAAGGTGGCCTGGTACGACTCAATCAGCGCTACCGAACATTCTTCGGCGCTGGTGTAGTTGGGCTGCCACTGCAATTCCCCCAGGCCAAACAACGCATTGAGCAGGGGTTGAAACCGCAGAACACGGGGGTAAGCCTCGGCTACGGTCACCGGGGTTTGGGTGGCAGGCTTAACCCAGCGATCGACGGTGGCCGTAAAACAGGGCAGCAAAAAGTAGGGCGGCTCTGGCAGTTCCAGGTGGGTCTGTAACGCCGCACAGAGATCCAGGTGCCAGTGGGCCCGCTTTTGCTCGTCGATGCAGTAGACGCAGTCGCCCCCTGGCGTAAAGAGGGCAATCCCCTTAAAGCTAGAGGCAACCGCACCCACCGCAGCACCATTAGACACGGCCGCGCAGCATTTGGGCCATCTCGTTTTGCCTGGGCGACATTTCCAGCGCTATCTCTTCGGTAATGC
>JANPIO010000428.1:0-20942 GCA_031425055.1 Phormidium sp. VAR_61_metabat_6 | reverse complement strand
TGCGGCATCGT
Source organism: Phormidium sp. VAR_61_metabat_6 (assembly GCA_031425055.1). Classification (GTDB taxonomy): domain Bacteria; phylum Cyanobacteriota; class Cyanobacteriia; order Phormidesmidales; family Phormidesmidaceae; genus Nodosilinea. The sequence goes on along the minus strand of JANPIO010000428.1, from coordinate 20,931 downwards.
CGGCTTCAACCTCAGTTGCCTCAACCTCAATAGCGTCGCTACCAGAGGCGTTAGTCTCAACGGCTGCGGCTTCAATGTCATCAGCTTCATCGGCGATCGCCGCCTTTTGCAATGTACCTTCAGGCATTAGCTCAACGGTGTTAGCTTCCTCAAGCCAGGCCAGAATTTTTTCTTGAAGCAGCTCTTCGGTCAGCACCTGCTTGAGGCGATCGGGATCGACCTGGCTGGGGTCTTCAACCTCGTCCATGGCCTCTTTAATCTTTTCTTGCAGAGCCTCTTCTTCGATTTTAATGCCCTCCTGCTTGGCCACTTCGCCCAGGGCCAAGGTGCGATGCAGGCGATCGATCGCCTCAGGACGGGTGCGCTGGCGCATGCCGTCAACCAGCTCGCGGGTCAGCATTTTGTTGACATCAATGCCCTGGCGGCTGAGCTGCATAATGGTTTGGGTGAGCAAAAAGTCCACCTCTTTTTGTACCAGCGTGTTAGGAATTTCAGCTTCTAAGTGCTCTACTAGAGCTTCGATCAGGGCCGCATCTTTGTTGGCCTTAGTCTTGTCGTCGGCCTCTTCCTGGTAGCGCTCGATCAGCGAAGTGCGCAGGGCTTCGATGGTCTCAAACTCACTGATCTCCTGGGCAAAGTCGTCATCTAGCTCAGGCAACTCTTTCTCTTTAATTTCTTTCAGGGTGATAGAGAACACCGCTGGCTTGCCCGCTAGATCGGCTTGGGAATAGTCGTCGGGGAAAGGAATCTCGATATCTTTAGCCTCTTCTAGGGCCATGCCGATGATACCCTCCACAAAACCGGGAATGAACCGCCCTTCCTCTAGCTCTACCTGAAAGTCGGTGCCGGAACCGCCCTGAAACTCTTCAAAATCACCACTCTCGGCTTGAACTTTGCCGACAAAATCAATCACCGCCACATCGCCAGCCTGAGCAGGGCGATCTTCGATCGGTACCAAGGTAGCCAGATTGTTTTGATACTGGGTTAGGGTGCTGTCGACCCGCTCGGGGTCAGGGAGAATTTCTTCGGCCTGAACGGATAGCCCTTTGTAGGTCTTGAGGGTAACTCGGGGGGGGACGTCTACGGAGGCCTGGATGGTGATGGGCTGACCGGGTTCGTACTGACCAATTAGCTCTTCGAAGGAGCTTTTGAGCTGGTAGTTGCCGATCGCATCGATCTCTTCTTGCTTGATAGCCTTATCGACCGCATTCTGCACCAGCTCCTCAATTACCGCTGCCTTAAACTGGGTCAACCCAATCCGCTGCAAAAAGACCTGCCGAGGCACCTTGCCCTTGCGAAAACCCGGTACATTGACCGTCCGCATCATCTTATTTAGCACCTGATCGTAGGTCTTTTGGGACAGATCAGCGGGAATCTCGATCTCTAGTCCCACCTGGCTGTCGGGCAGTACTTCCTGGGTAACTTTCATGGGGTCTTTTTGCTAACTAGACGGCGGCTGCGCGCGCTCCAAACCAGTAAGGAACTTTTGGCGCAATTAATAAGCATACTCTATCGTCACAGCCTGACAGCCATTCCTTGGCTTTAGTCCACAATTTTGAGTTCTTAGGCCTTAGCCTAGGGCGTTGACCCATCGATAACCGGGTTGGCGGGTTCGTTATTTCCTTATATTTTGGAGTTCTGTCTGGCTAGCGGTGGCGCTGTTGGTAGGCGAAGGCAAGATGTTAGTATCGGCTGATGCAATGTGTTCTGTGAGTAGGCTGAGGTGGCGCTGTGTCGAACGGGCTGAGAGTTGCGATTATGGGGGCCACCGGGGCCGTGGGGGCAGAACTGCTGGCGCTGCTGGATGAGCGATCGTTTCCCCTCAAAGATTTGACGCTGCTGGCGTCTCCCCGGTCGGCGGGCACCACGTTGACCTTTAAGGGCGAAGCGATTCCTGTTCAGGCGCTGAGCGACGGTGCTTTTGATGGCATTGATCTGGTGCTGGCGTCGGCAGGCGGCTCAGTCTCTCAGGAGTGGTTGCCCAAGGCCGTAGCGGCGGGTGCCGTATGCATCGACAACTCCAGTGCCTACCGAATGGATCCCTCTGTTCCCCTGGTGGTGCCTGAGGTCAATCCTGAGGCGGCTCGAACCCATCAAGGCATTATTGCCAATCCCAACTGCACCACCATTCTCCTGGCCCTGGCGGTATGGCCGCTGCACCAGGTGAATCCCGTGCAGCGCTTGGTCATAGCGACCTATCAGTCGGCTAGCGGAGCTGGAGCGCGGGCGATGGAGGAAGTAAAGCAGCAGGCTCGGGCTATTTTGGCCGGGGAAGAGCCGGTGGCTGAGGTCTTTCCCTATCCCCTGGCGTTTAACCTGTTTCCCCACAACTCGCCCCTCAATGAACAGGGCTACTGCCAAGAAGAAATGAAGATGGTAAACGAGACCCGCAAGATTTTTGGGGCCGACAGCCTGAGAATCTCGGCTACCTGTGTGAGGGTTCCCGTACTGCGAGCCCACTCAGAAGCGGTTAATATTGAGTTTGCCGCACCCTTTTCACCCCAGGACGCTAAAGCGTTATTGGCTAAGGCTCCCGGAGTCAAGGTGGTTGAGGATTGGGCGCGGAACTATTTCCCCATGCCCATGGAAGCCAGCGGCCAAGATGATGTGCTAGTGGGGCGCATCCGCCAGGATATATCCAACCCCAATGCCTTAGAACTTTGGCTTAGCGGCGATCAAATCCGCAAAGGGGCTGCCTTGAACGCGGTGCAAATCGCTGAACTGCTACAAGTTTCCCAGGCGGTTGGGGTCGCTCATTGAGATTAGCACTCAGCGGATTCCGGAGAGTTTTCGGATGGCTTTTGAGGCTGGGTCAAGCCTAGGGTGCGCCCTGGTTGCCTCATCTAAGGCTCAGTGACGAGTAGATAGGGGTAGGGCGTATAGCGATTAAGCGATTACATCTGTAAATAGATTCTTGTTGTTGGGGATGCTGCGCCAGCGGCATGGACGATTGGTATAATCTCAGGGTCATTAAACTTCAAACTTCGCAGGATATAAGGCATTTCGGTGACATATTTTGGCAGAGTGTTAACGGCAATGGTGACGCCATTCTCTGAAGATGGCTCCGTTGACTACGCCGTGGCCGAGCGCCTGGCCGACTATTTGGTGAACAACGGCAGCGATGGGCTGGTAGTGTGCGGTACTACGGGTGAGTCGCCCACCTTGAGCTGGCAGGAAGAGTATCAGCTGTACAAGACGGTGCGCGAAGCGGTGGCTGGCCGTGCTAAGGTGATCGCGGGCACTGGGTCTAACTCAACCTCTGAGGCCATTGAGGCCACCCGTCATGCCTGTGACCTAGGGCTAGATGGGTCTTTGCAGGTGGTGCCCTACTACAACAAGCCCTCCCAACAGGGGCTTTACCAGCACTTTAGCCAGATTGCGGCAGCGGTGCCTGACTTGCCCATCATGCTGTACAACATTCCGGGACGTACGGGTTGTGCGCTGGCAATCGAAACCACTGCCCGGCTGGCAGAAATATCGAATATAGTAGCTATTAAGGAGGCTAGTGGAAGTTTAGACCAGGCCAGTCAAGTTCGTTATTACACTCCCGCTGAGTTTGGCATCTACTCTGGGGATGACTCATTGACTCTGCCGGTGCTCTCGGTTGGCGGCTGTGGGGTTGTGAGCGTAGCCAGTCACCTAGTTGGCCCTCAGATTCAGGCCATGGTGCAGGCCTACGAAGCCGGAGAGACCCGGTTGGCCACAAAAATACATTTGCAGTTGTTGCCTTTGTTTAAGGTTTTGTTTATCACCACAAACCCGGTGCCCCTCAAAGTGGCTCTAGCGCAGCAGGGATGGCCGGTAGGGGCAGTGCGATCGCCCCTGTGCATGCCCGATGAGTCTGTGGGTGTTGCGATCGCAGAGGTGCTTCAACAGCTCTCTGCCCAAGGTCTTCTAGCCACCAAATCATGAGCTAGCGGGCCTGCCGTTAGGCTGTAAGCAGCGTATCTGTTTGCTCTCGTTTATCTCCAAATCAGTTTCGTCTCGCCTCTTTGGCAAGAGCTGTTTGCCTCTCTAGTTTTCTAACAACTGAATAGTCTGTTTATCCTTTCGTTCTGTGTGAAACGTATTTATGGCTCTATCTGTACTGTCTATGGCCCTAGCTGCTCTACCTGTCGATGTTGCGACATCGAACTGGGCCTCAACTGCCTCTATAGTGGCTACTCTCGACAGCTAGCACTCTGATCGTGCTGCATCTTGGCGAGCCAACAGGTACAGCCGTTGGCAGGTAGCCCAGGCTGTAAATGCCGATAGGGCTAGGCTCTAACTGCCGCCCATTTTTTTAACTGTTCAATTTTTCATCTCAATTGTTTACTGACGAGATTGTTTATGACTTCAAAATCTGCCAATACTGCCCTAAAAATTATCCCGCTGGGAGGGCTGCACGAGATCGGCAAGAACACCTGCGTTTTCGAGATCAATGACGAAATCATGCTGCTTGACGCCGGGCTAGCCTTCCCCACCGACGGTATGCACGGAGTCAATATTGTGCTGCCCGATGTCACCTATCTGCGAGAAAATCGCCACAAGATCAAGGGCATGATCGTCACCCACGGTCACGAAGATCACATTGGCGGCATTGCCTTTCACCTCAAGCAGTTTGACATTCCGGTAATCTACGGCCCTCGTCTGGCGATGGCGCTGTTAGAAGGCAAGCTGGAAGAGGCTGGGATGAGCGATCGCACCGAGCTTCGCCCCGTACGCCCTCGTGAAACCGTACGAGTGGGCAACTCCTTTTTGGTCGAATACATTCGCAATACCCACTCCATCGCTGATAGCTGCTCGGTGATTATCCACACTCCCGTGGGCATCGTCATTCACACGGGCGACTTTAAGTTTGACCATACCCCCGTCGATGGCGAAACCTTCGACATTCAAAAGCTAGCAGAGGCCGGCGAAAAGGGCGTACTATGCCTGGTGAGTGACTCCACTAACTCTGAGGTGCCGGGCCACACTCCCTCGGAGCGATCGGTCTTTCCCAACCTTGACCGCGAGTTTGGCAAGGCCCAGGGGCGACTAATGGTGACGACCTTTTCATCGTCAGTCCACCGGGTCAACATGATTCTGGAGCTAGCCCAAAAGCACAACCGCAAGGTGTTTGTGGTGGGGCGCTCAATGCTCAACGTGATCGCTCACGCCCGCGACCTGGGCTACATCAAGTGCCCCGAGAGCCTGTTTTTGCCCCTCAAATCCCTGGGCCACACCGCCGATGAGAATGTGCTCATTCTCACCACCGGCTCCCAGGGCGAGCCGCTGGCTGCCCTCACCCGCATTGCTGAAGACTCCCACCGGCAGATCAAGATCAAGTCCGGCGACACCGTCGTGTTCTCCGCCAACCCCATTCCCGGCAACACCATTTCGGTGGTCAACACCATTGACAAGCTGATGATGCGGGGGGCCACCGTGGTCTATGGCAAAGATAAAGGTATCCACGTCTCGGGCCACGGTGCCCAGGAAGACCAAAAGCTGATGCTAGCCCTCACCCGGCCCAAGTATTTTCTGCCCGTGCACGGTGAGCACCGCATGCTGGTGAAGCACTCTGAAACCGCCCAGAGCATGGGTGTACCCGCCGAGAATATGGTGATCATTGATAACGGCGACATCGTTGAAGTGAACCCCCAAGGCATTCGCAAAGCGGGCAAAGTGCCCTCGGGCATTGAGTTGGTCGATGCCTCCCGGGTTGGGGTGGTGGGCCGCGATGTGCTTAAAGAGCGGCAGCAGTTGGCCGAAGATGGCCTGGTTACCATTGCGGCCACTGTGGGCAGCAACGGCAAACTAGTAGCCGACCCCACCGTGCAAATTCGCGGAGTGGCTCAGTCGATCTCCCAAGAGCGCTTCCAAGGTCAGGTGAAGCAGGTGATCACTCAGGTGCTTTCAAGCCGTAGCTCTGAGTTAGTAGTGTCTAACGGCAACGGGAAGTCTGCCCTTGATCTAGATGCTCTCAAAGCCGCCCTCGATCAAGATCTCCGTCGTTTAGTGCGGCGTGAGTTCGACAAGCGCGACCCCATGCTGATCTTACTGATCCAGGGATCTGGTGTGGCAACTGTGTCGCAGCCCCAAGCTGACCCCAAACCCAAGGCTGAGCCCAAGGCCCAAAAGAAGTCGCCGCCTAAGATTGAGGTCGAGCCCCAGCCAGCGCTCCAAAGCGTAGTCACTGAGCGCCGCACCCGAACTAGAACCACAGCGGCTTCGGCTTCCTAACTCGTTTCATGATCAAAGGGCGGGGCGATCGCAGGCACAGTTAGAGCCGCGATCGCCCCGCCCTTTTAACGGCAAGTTTTCGGCATTGCGGGTGCTCAGCGCCACGTAACTTAAGATTGCAGGTGCGAATTTGCTCCACCTGTGGTAGAAAGATACGCAACATCGTGTTGCTGCTACTGCTTGGCGCTATAATGCACTCAGCAGGAGCTAATGTACCTGAGCAAAGGTGCATAGCAAGTGTCTTAAGCAGCTACACAACCTTAGCGCTAAGTGCTTCTGTTAGAGTTTTTGTTCAGCTTGTGCGGTTTATCCCAAGCAGATCTAGCGCCAACGAGATCCAGTACGAACAAGAATTCTTAGAGTTGCCCAGCGAGTTAGGGGATCTGTGAATGCCCTTAGGAAGCAGAATTTATTGCGGTGTCGCAATAAATTCTATTGCAAAACCTTTGCAAACGAGTTTTCCGATCGCTCGGTAGCGGTGTTGACGTGGCTGGTGAATGGCCAAATCACCCACTCAGGGCGGGAAAAGCAGACTTTATTCGCCCTGGTGAGCGTCGTATGAGGAATTTGGATGCCGAAGCAGATTGTTATTGCTGAGCAAAACCGGATCGCTGCGGTTTTTTCTGAAGATCAGATTCAAGAGTTAATTGTGGCTACCGGTAGCCATCAGGTTAGCGATATTTACTTAGGCACAGTAGAAAACGTGCTACCCGGCATCGATGCTGCCTTCGTCAATATCGGCGACAGCGAGCGCAACGGCTTTATGCACGTCACGGATTTAGGTCCCCTAAAGCTGAAGCGCAGCGCTGGCTCCATTACTGAATTGGTCGTGCCCCAGCAAAAAGTGCTGGTGCAGATTATGAAAGAGCCTACGGGTAACAAAGGCCCCCGTTTGACTGGCAACATCAGTCTGCCCGGGCGATATCTAGTCCTGATGCCTTCGGGGCGCGGGGTCAACCTGTCACGGCGCATTCGCAGCGAGAGCGAGCGCAACCGTCTGCGGGCTCTAGCCATTCTCATCAAGCCAGCGGGCATGGGGCTGCTGGTGCGTACCGAAGCCGAGGGCATTAGCGAAAATGCCATTATTGAAGATTTAGAAACCCTGCAAAAACAGTGGGAAAGCATTCAGCAGCAGGCTTTGAGCACTCGCCCTCCAGCTCTGCTCAATCGCGACGACGACTTTATTCAGCGGGTGCTGCGCGACGCCTACAACGCTGAAGTTAACCGCATTGTGACTGATTCCAGCACCGGCATGAAGCGGGTGAAGCAACATCTGGCCAACTGGAGCGATGGCCAGGTGCCCGCTGGGGTGCTGATCGACCACCACCGCGAGCGTATTCCCATTCTCGAATATTTTCGAGTCAATGCCGCTATTCGCGAGGCCCTAAAGCCGAGGGTAGATTTGCCCTCCGGCGGCTACATCATTATTGAGCGCACCGAAGCGCTGACGGTGATTGATGTCAACTCTGGCTCCTTTACGCGCTCTGCCACGGCTCGCGAAACTGTGCTGTGGACTAACTGCGAAGCCGCTGCTGAGATTGCCCGGCAGCTGCGCCTGCGCAATATTGCCGGGGTAATTGTCGTTGACTTTATTGACATGGACTCGCGGCGTGACAAGCTGCAAGTGCTTGAACATTTCACCAAAGCCCTGCGTTCTGACAAAGCGCGGCCCCAAATTTCGCAACTGTCTGAGCTAGGGCTAGTAGAGCTGACCCGTAAGCGTCAGGGTCAAAATATCTACGAGCTGTTTGGGCGTCCTTGTCCGACCTGCGGTGGTTTGGGCCATCTGGTGCATCTGCCCGGTGAGGTGCCGATGGACAGCGACAATGAAGTTGTCCCCCGCGCTCTGACATCTGGGGTAAGTCCAGCTCCTCAGCTAGCGCCACTTCCCCCCGGCGATCCGGGCAACTTTGATAGTCGTCCTGACCTGCAAGAGCTAGATTTGGGCAATCACCCTAGCTATCAAGATAAATCGGGTCGCGGCAACAACCGTCGCCGTCGCCGCCGCGACCCGCTGCCAACCCGCAGCAACGGTAAAGAAGCGCCTGTGGTAAAAGACAGTGGGCCAGCTCCGGTTGACTTTAAAGAGCCGATTGAGTCACTGACACCGCTGGTATCCCCTAAGCCTGAAGATGAAAAGGCTGTGCCTCGCGGGCGCGGACGAACTGGGGGACGAACTGATTCACAAAGCGATCCGGCTCGGAATCGGAAGTCTGCTGCGTCCCCTCAAGTGGTAACCGTCGAAATGACCTCCGACGAACAGCGCATCTACGCCATGATGGGAATTTCACCCATGGTACTGTCGACCCAAGAGGTGGCTGACCCTCGTAACGTGATGGTGTCGGTGGTGTTGCCAGGGCAGGCTCCGCCTGAGATTGTGTCCTTGACCCCAATGGAAACTCCGGCAGAGGCTGCCGTCGAAGTGCCGCTGGTGGATATGACTGAACCAGCGCCCCCAGCGCCCAAGCCGTCTCCTAGCCGCACCGTGCGCACGCGCTCGGCCCGCGCTCAAGCCGAGGAAGCTGATGTTATGCCTCCTGACGCGATCGCCTCAACTCCAGAACCGGCTATCGAACCTGCTCCCGTTATTGAACTGAGCCCCCTAGAGGTCACTTCCGAAGCTGAGCCAGAAGAATCGTCTGGCAGCGTGCGCCGTCGCCGCCGCCGTCGTTCTTCCTCCGCTGGCGACAGTGGTGACGAGTAGGTCTTGACCCCTGAGACTTGTGAGTATCACCCGGTGGCTGAGGTTGCCGGGGTCGATGAAGTGGGGCGAGGGTGTCTGTTTGGGCCAGTGGTGGCGGCGGCGGTGGTGCTGTCGCCCTATGCCAGGGGGCAACTTCAGGCCCTGGGGGTGACCGACAGCAAGCGCCTGAGCGCAGCCCGCCGCGAAAGCTTAGTAGAGCCTATTCAACGGCTGGCTACAGCCTATGCCTTGGGCTTAGCCACTATCCACGATATTGAGCGACTCAATATTCTCTATGCCAGTCTTTTGGCAATGAGTCGGGCGCTGCGTCGTCTGTCTACTCTGCCAGACCTCTGTCTGGTTGACGGTAACCAGCTCATTCCGCACCTACACTTGCCCCAGCAAACAGTGGTGCAGGGCGATCGCATTCACACCGAGATTGCCGCTGCCAGCATCTTGGCAAAAGTATGGCGCGATCGCCTCATTGTGCGCCTCGATCGGCGCTATCCCGGTTACCACCTAGCTCGTAACAAAGGCTACGGCAGCGCTGCCCATCGCCTTGCTCTGCAAACGTTGGGGCCAACGCCCCAGCACCGCCGTTCCTTCAAAGGGTGTGGCTAGTGCCAAACAAGAGCTGTCGTGATTAGTTTTCAACAGAACCTTCGATAGCAATGCGTTCGCAGGCCGAAAGCCATCACAATACGGATTGCCCTAAACCTGCTCCACAGGAACTGCTATGAAACGGGCTGTTTCGCCTGACATGCCCTCAGCTCCGTAGCATTCCTCCAGATGCAGTTCTTCACCGCGCTCTATTTTAGCGCTGGCAGGCATTAGGTGCCGGTTATCGTCCCAGCAATCTTCCTCCAGAATTGGTGAGCTGGCGCAAGTCATACATCTCAGCCTGAGCTAAGGAATTTAGTTTAAAAAGAATGGGTCTAAAGGTTCCCATAGTCCGCCGTTGTTTGCTATGCTAAATGACCGAACGCGGATGTGGCGGAATTGGTAGACGCGCTAGATTTAGGTTCTAGTGTCTTCGGACGTGAAGGTTCAAGTCCTTTCATCCGCATTTTCGACAAAGCAATGTGCGAATCAGCTAGCTGATTCGCACATTGCTTTGTCTGATCATTTAAAATCACGGCGGTGCTAAACTGACGAATGAATCTCCCAGGGGCAACATGCTTCCTAGACCCCAAGTCCTCCAATCTTGGGGGACTTTGAGATTAAGTCTTCTTTAGGGTTGGGGAATGGAGGGTGAATCACCCCTATATTAGCAAGGCCCAAATTTTTCTAAGTTTGCCGCACAAGTACCCTTTAGAGAGACATTACTTTTTAAGGGAATACAAGATTTGCAATCGTCACAAAAGAGTCTATAGCTACGACCTCTAGTCTGGTTAAAGGTAAACTTAACAGGAAGCTTGAGTTCTTTGGCTGAGCTAGTTTCTGTCGTAGCTATAGTTAATCTGAAAAAATCCGCCAAGATTGGAGATCTCGGCGGATTTTGAGGTTTGAAACCGAGAGAAATGACGCTTTAGTAGTTGTACTCTAATCTGCTAAAACGACTCCCTAAAGAATTATTGAGAGCAAAAGGAATCCAGGCAAAAGAAAGTAGAAATTCCCCAATTTCATCCAGAACAAAGATTTCTGGCAAGTTGATGGCCCGCGGGATAACCATAAATAGTATGGAAAGCACGACTAACCAAGCTGTATTTAGGGGAAATAGAGGTACTCCCCATTGAGTGTAGAACTGATTCATTTTCTGACTAAAGCGGTTCGTGACGGGGATCAAAAAGCAGAAAAGCCCTACAAAAGCCACTCCAAGCATCCGAACATGTTGATGAATTCCATCAATATTATGAATGTTAAATTCATTTTGAACATTGACAGTCTCTAAGGATGTTGGCGTAGTAATGCCAAAGATGCGCTGTCCCCAGCTAATTTCTTCGCCACCCACCATAAACATCAAAACTGCAAAAAATAAGCACCAGAACCTCAAGGGAGCAGGTTTGTTTTTAAAGCCAAAAGCAAAAATGCCCGCAGCAGCAAAATAGAATATGGTGCTTAGGCTCTCAAGCACACCATCTTCTTGAAAAACGAAGCCTAAGTCAGCGGTGCCATTGGTGGCGATGTAAATACTGAGTAGATTAGTAGCTAATAGCGTAATCAGAAAGTTTAACCAGATGTTGTATTTATGCTGATTACTCTCCTGATGAATTTTGGTTTGAGATTCACTTAAAGTTGTCATGACATCTCCTCAAAGAGTGTAGAAGGTATTTTTTGGGATAGATCTGCTGGATGGTAAATACACAAATGCTTTTTCAGGAAATACCGTATTGCTGAAGGTAAATTAAAGCTGTGCTCAGGAGGCACCTGAAATACTGAGTACATCAGTGGGGAAACCCAAAATTGGATATATGAATGAACTACGGGAAATAGCTTCACAAACCAAAAGTGCGCCCTAAGCGGCTTTCCATAACCTAGGCATGACCTTCTTTTTATCTTTAATTAACCTGATTTTAACCATGGTTTTGCCTGGCTTTGTGAAGTTCATGCAAACAAAGCCTTGAGGAATATGGGTTTTACGTGAAAGTACTGACGCTGACATGAGCCTTGATGAAAATGGCAGTCTTAGTAATGGGTGTAGATGGAGTGCCTTGATAAATCTGGAGTAAAAATGTAGTGAAAAATACTGAAAGTGACTTTTCTTGCGGTTTGAGACTGACGCGTTCTTCTCGGCACAGCATGATGGCTGAGTATTGCCCGCTGATAAAGTTAAGGCAGGCAATAATCTCTTCTTAATGTTTGCTGTCATTTTGATGATTTATTGGCTTTAGGCAAAAGCTGGTCGAGATGGTTTTGTGGTTGTCACTAAATCAAGCGTAGGAAGTTGTACAAAGCATTTTTGCTCAGCTGTAGTAAAAGAATTTAAGAGGTCGCTTAAAACCTCTCATCTTTTGTAGTAGGGTGAGAGCCCCCTTAATACCAAATCCGAGTCAGATAACCCCGATTCATAAAAGGTCAAACCGTAGGGGCGAATGGAATTCGCCCTGCTGAATCGGGGGTAGCCAAGTAGGATTTGGTATAAGTTCCCTTTCTAAAGAAGAATTTTGAACTGGCCTAACTCTCTTCTCATGGGGCAAGAGGAATTAATATGTGTTTAAGTTTGCAGTAGAATTCTTATTCAGTAACTTCTAAGACCCGGCTGCATACAGTAGAAACTGCTAGATCTTCGACCATATATTTTTTGGCGTTGCTGGACAGAGGTATGAATCAAGCATTCAATGTCCCTCGTAGGGGCAAATGACCGTTTGCCCCTACCCAAATTCATGCCTCAATTCAGCAACACCTATTTTTTTAATGTACGGCCGGGCGCTCTGATTGACAAACTTGTTCCCACTTGAATTGGCGTTAAGTACAACTCAAATATTCAAAGCTTTCTAAATAGGTAGGCCGTTTGCCTTTACCCAAAATCATGTCGTGACTTGGCAACCTTTGCAGTTACTAAGCAGAGATTATTTAGGATTGATCTTGGCTAGAGTCACACAGGCCAACGGTATTGACTTAGTTCTTGTCACGTTGGGAAGTAGGTTTTGATCCTAAGGGCCAGAGAAGATAGCTTCTTCTAAATCTTGTCGGCTTAAAGAATACTTAAACACACGCTGAATGTCTTTATTGTCTGATCCAGCGCTGATATAGCGCACCACAATGCAGTCGGTTTCAAGCAGAATTTTAGCTTCCCACCGGGGACGGACTACATGCCAACAGTGGAGAGCATCGCTGTCTTGGGTACAGCCTTGCTGTCGTAGCCAAGCTTCGATATCGGGCAACGGGTAACTGTAAAGAGGTGTGGTTGCGGAGGGAAGTGCCATAGCTGTGGATTACACAAAATAAGGATTGGATAACAGTATCTACAGCCAGGTAAGTGGTGTAGATGTTAGAGATCTTGGACTAGGCTGCGCTTTGGGCAGAAGAGGTGCCCTCCGGGAAGTATCCCCTACTTGAGGTTCTACTTCTGGTTGTGGATCTAGAGTTACTCTAATGTCAGGACTGGCCTGCCCGGGCAATACCTCTAAGTTGGCGGTATAGTCTCCTCGGGTCAGGCTTACGGTCACCACCAAGGCCAGGCAAGCTACAAAGGTGAGCCCTAAAATAAATAGGGCAAAAATTTCTCCAGCTGATAGAGGGCGATCGGTGGGATCTAGATACATGTTGGCAGGCTCTCGTCGCTGGAGGGATGCTGGACGACTTAGCGGCTCCAAAGGCTGCATGACTGATATGCGAGAGTAGCCTACTTTCTGGTCATAAGTCCAACGCCGATCGGGGCTGCTGAGAATAGCGTAGGCTTCGTTGAGCTGCTGAAACTTTTCGGTTGCCTCGGTGGCGGGCAAGTCAGTGGTGTCGGGGTGGTAGAGCTTGCTGAGGTCACGAAAGGCGCGCCGAATCTGTTGAGGGCTAGCAGTAGGCTTAACCCCTAATTGGTCGTAGTGGGTTTTAGGTTTTGGGTTTGCGTCAGGCATGGTGTCCCACTGGCAGGGCAATTAGCAGGAGGTATAGGCTGTTTGCTCCTATCCTGGAGCTAAGTCCCAATCGTCAGAGCGGGTTAGGCGAATTTGAGCCAGGGTAAATACGACAGGAATGACCCGGCCGTAGTTAGTCGCGATCGCGCGCCAGCCCAAATCAGCTAAAAACCAGCCCCACAACGCCGGCCCTAGTACAGAAAACACGGCTCGAGTAGCTCCGTAACGAGCGGCACTAGTGGCCACCCCTCGGGAGGCCATGCGTAGAGCAAACTGTCGGTGTACTTGAGTCAGCATCGTGCCACCCCCTTTAATCACTGTCTGCCGGGTGATTTCGTAGCGGGCCATGTGGAAGGCCATCTGCTGAGCAATGTGCTGAAGCAGCCAGGGCTGTAGGACTGTGCTAATTGCCACGGCACTGCTGCCCTTGGCCAATAGGCTGAGGGGGTTAGCTTGCAGGGCTAGGGGCAAGGATTGAAACTGGGCTGACCCCTGTAGAGATTTTTGAATTGACTGCTGTAGGCGATCGCACTCTGCTTTTGGTAGCTTCTTTAGATTGCTGCGCAGCAGGTGCAAAAACACCTCTGCCTCCAAATCGTCGGTAGACCAAGCGGCCAGGTAAGGCACCTTGAGATAGTGGCAAATCTGAATCAGCGCCTGGCGATAGCTGACTCGCTGGCTCTTGCCGTTGATCACCGTGAGCCCATCCGCCGCCAGAAACCGAAAGCGCTGCTCTAGGCGATCGAGCCACTGCTGCCGAGTGCCGCTCTGTACCGTCAGTGGATCAGCTTTTTGCAGATAATCGAGCGGGTTAAAGCGGGGCCGAAACAGCATTTCTGTCAGGGCTTCGAGTTCTTCGTCTGTTGCTAGCTCCAGGGCAGACCGCAGCTCATCCACTGGGCATCACCATATTTAAAAACTGTCTTACATTTTTACACAATTCCCCAAGATAGGATGTTGAGCAACGGCTACACAGCAAAATTTGGCGGAAATGGGTATGGAAGATGTTGTGGTCATCGGAGCGGGAATTAGCGGACTGACGGCGGCCCGTCAGCTGCAAGAAGTTGGCCACCGGGTGACAGTGGTTGATAAGTCTCGCGGGCTCGGGGGGCGTTTGGCCACTCGCCGTCGTGGTTTTACGGCGATTGATCACGGTTGTCGCTACTTACAGCCTTTCGCTGACCCTACGCTCAGTTGTCTGCCTGCGCTGCTGGAGTCTGGTGTTCTACAACCCTGGCAGCCAGAGACGTTTACGCTAGAAGCCGATGGTTCTCTCAAGGCGATGGTGAGGGAGAAATTATATGTAGCGCCCCAGGGTATGAGCGCTGTCGCTAAAGCTCTGGCCCCAGGGCTGACTATCCACCGCCACTGGCGTGCTACAGCGCTAACTCCGCTACCCCAGGGCTGGCGAATTGAAGGAGAAACCTTGAGCGACGATCGCCAGGAACAACCTAGCTCGATAGAGGCTAGGGCTGTGGTTGTAGCCATTCCTGCCCCACAAGCCGCCGCTCTATTGACTAGGGCTGCGCCCCAAAACGAAGGTTTGACCAAACTCACACACCAGCTTCAGAACGTAGAGTTTGACGCCGTCATTACCGCCATGGCTGGGTACAGCCCTGATGAATCGGCCAGTCTCCCGGTTCAGAGTGCCCCAAGTGGCTGGATAGTGTTTAGCAACAGTCACCTGGTCTTGCGCTGGGCTGCTTTGGACAGCAGCAAACGCACCGACCCGGAAGAGTCGGTGGTGGTTGTCCACAGCAGTGCAGCCTTTGCGGCCAGCCACATCGATCGCCGCGATCTGGAGTCTGTTGGTCAGGAAATGCTCGCTGCTACGGCAGAGAGCTTAGCGTCTTGGCTCGGCTCCCCAACCTGGATGCAGGTTCATCGCTGGCGCTACGGCTTTGTGCGACAGCCCCTAGGATCTCCTGTACTGTATTCCCCAGCGGTGGCAACTCTAGTGGGTTGCGGTGACTGGTGTAGTGGGGAAAATGTCGAGGGCGCGATCGCCTCAGGCTACCGCGCTGCTGAACTAATCGCCACAGTTCTGAAGTAGCGCAGGTCTAGGCGTTGTTGTTGGAGTATTCGCTATTCTCTTTATCTTCGTTGTTGTCCTCATCCGTTGCGCCGGTGTTGTTGCGGCGGAAGAAGCGCTGATTACCCGTCCGCTTCTTGCGGAATTTGCGGGCATAGGCCTGGTTGCGGAGAGCTTTTTCTTTTTTCGGGTTGCGACGCTTAGACATTAAATAACCTCAGACAACAGGGCAGACGAGATCAGTAAACAAGGACACGGCACCTACAGCAGGGATATAACCCCGATCTCAGGCTTAAGTAGGCCTTGAGGCCAATCAAAATCTCAAGCCGGACAATCTGCCCGCACCGGCATTCGTTACCCACGACATGCCAAAACTAGAGATCTACCTTAACACAAAGCGATACCAGGACTGGCCCCTATTTTAATGCGGCCAGAGCAAAGGGGTGAGCGAGAGCGGTTGAGCGTGAACCGACATAAGGGGCTGTCGCTAATGTCGGTTCACGCTTGGCACTACGACTGACTAGGACTGAGAACTTTCTCTGCCCCAGCTGTATCAGGGTTGGCCTCCGGAGTATCGGCCTCCGAGGGCGGTACCACCTGCCAGAACTGAGGCAAGTATTCGTTCCAGTTGGCCAGAACAGCTTTAGCCTTAGGGCTGCCGGTGTGGGCTAGGTGGGCCTCAATCAGCGCCTTGAGCTGGGCTTCCCCTGCTGGGGTAATGACCCGCTGCACCTTGACAATTTCGGGATTGACTCGCACTGGAAAACTGCCGGTTTCATCTAGAAAGTAGGCTAGGCCGCCGGTCATGCCAGCACCTACATTACGGCCCACCGGCCCCAGCACGACAACCACACCACCCGTCATGTATTCACAGCAGTGATCTCCAGCGCCCTCAATCACTGCTTGCCCTTTGGAATTGCGCACGGCAAAGCGTTCGCCAGCGGTGCCCAACGCATAAAGGGTGCCGCCAGTGGCACCGTACAGACAGGTGTTGCCCACAATTACGTTGGTCGACGGATCGTAGGTGATGCTAGCGGGGGGCTTGATCACAATTTCACCGCCGTGCATGCCCTTGCCGACGTAGTCGTTGGATTCGCCCACGAGGGTTAGGGTCATGCCGGGTAGATTAAATGCCCCAAAACTCTGACCGGCACTGCCCTCAAAGTTGAGGTTGAGCTGCCCTTCAAACCCGCTGTTGCCGTACTTTTCGGCGATCGCCCCAGCGACCCGAGCCCCAATCGTGCGATCGGTGGTGACCACGCTATAGGTTTTGCTCACCGTGCCCTGGTTGTGGATGGCATGCTGAATATCAGCGTCGGTCAGCATGTCGTCGTCGAGCACTGGGCCGTTGCTGTGGATGGCTGGGTGGTTCAGCCAGGCGCGATCGCCCCGCCCGTCAGGCAGATCCATCAGGGTGGTGAGATCGAGGGCATTGGTCTTCGCCAGGGAGACATCGGTGCGGGGCCGGAGCAGATCGGCCCGGCCCACGATGTCGATCAGGGAGCTGTAGCCCAGGCGAGCCAGCAGCGATCGCACCTCTTCAGCGATATAGAAGAAGAAATTCACTACATGCTCGGGTACCCCGGTAAACCGCTGGCGCAGCTCTTCTTTTTGGGTGGCCACACCGACTGGGCAGTTGTTGGTATGGCAGACCCGGGCCATAATGCAGCCCTCGGCGATCATGGCGATGGAGCCAAAGCCAAATTCTTCTGCCCCCATCAGGGCACCCATCACTACATCCCACCCAGTTTTGAGGCCGCCATCGACGCGCAGGGTGACGCGATCGCGCAGTTCGTTATCCATCAGCACCTTGTGCACTTCGGTGAGGCCTAGTTCCCAGGGCACCCCAGCGTGCTTGATCGAGCTGAGAGGGGAGGCCCCGGTGCCCCCATCATTGCCTGACACCTGAATCACGTCGGCATTGGCCTTGGCGACTCCGGCCGCGATGGTGCCAATCCCTACTTCAGATACCAGTTTTACCGATACCCCAGCTTTGGGGTTGATCTGGTGCAGGTCAAAAATTAGCTGGGCTAGGTCTTCAATGGAGTAGATGTCGTGGTGGGGGGGCGGTGAGATCAGCGCTACCCCAGGCTTTGATCGGCGCAGCATGGCGATGTAGGGGCTGACTTTTTGGCCGGGTAGCTGTCCCCCCTCGCCGGGCTTGGCTCCCTGGGCGAGCTTGATCTCAATTTGATCGGCGTGCATCAGGTATTCAGGGGTGACCCCAAATCGCCCAGAGGCCACCTGCTTAATGGCGGAACTGGCGGTGTCGCCGTTCTTTAGGCCCCGCAGGTGGGGAAAAGTGGCAGAATTGCCTTCAGCATCGACATCGGAGAGCACCTTAAAGCGCACCGGGTCTTCGCCCCCTTCGCCAGAGTTTGACCTGCCGCCGATGCGGTTCATGGCCACCGCCAGCACCTCGTGGGCTTCGCGCGACAGCGCCCCCAGGGACATGCCTCCGGTACAGAAGCGGCGCATAATCGCCTCTGCCGACTCTACTTGGTCGATGGGGATGGGCTGGCGATCGCTCTCAAAGTCCAGCAAATCCCGTAGGGCACTGAGCGGACGATTTTCGAGCTGGGCGCGGTACAGCTCGTAGTGGTCGTACTGGCGATCGGCTACCGCCTTGTGCAGCAGCTTCGACATGGCGGGGTTGTTCATGTGGTACTCGCCGCTGGGTCGCGATTGCACAAAGCCCATGTTTTGCAGCCGCTTGGCCGACAACTCAGGAAACGCCCGCTGGTGGAATTGAATCGTCTCTTGGGCCAAATCTATGATAGAAAGGCCCCCTAACCGAGAGGTGGTGCCTCGGAAGGCCAGATCCAGCAGGTCGGGGCCGATGCCGATGGCTTCAAAGATCTGCGCTCCTCGGTAGCTGGTAATCAGCGAAATACCCATTTTGGAGAGAATTTTCAGCAGGCCCGCATCCACGGCCTTGCGGTAGTTGTCCTGGGCCCCGTTGAGGGTAATCACTGGCAGCTTGCCGGTTTCCATTAGCTTTTGGGTGCGGCTGTCGGCCCACCAGTGGCGTACCGACTCCAGCGCCAGGTAGGGGCACACAGCACTGGCCCCGTAGCCAATCAGACAGGCAAAGTGGTGGGTGCTCCAACACTGAGCCGTATCTACGACTAGGGAGGCCCGCATGCGCAGCCCGTCGCGAATCAGGTGGTGATGCACGGCCCCCACCGCCAGCAGGGGGGGAATGTAGCTCACCTCGGCGCTGAGGGGGGCCGTATTGCCTTGGGCGTCAACGCGATCGCTCAGCACTAGAATGGTCTTACCGGCTTTGACGGCTTCGTCGGTGCGATCGCATAGCGCTGCCACAGCCTTTGCCAAACCCTCAGGCCCATCCACAGTGGCATACAGCGTTGACAGGGTAGCGGTGGCAAAGCCCGACCCGTGGATTTGCTCTAGCTCTACTTCATTGATCACCGGGCTTTCCAGCTTGAGCAGGTGGGCATACTCGGGCTGCTCATCTAGCAGGTTGCCCTGGGTGCCAAGCTGGGTGGCCAGCGACATCACCAGTCGCTCGCGCAGGGGGTCAATAGCTGGGTTGGTGACCTGAGCAAAGCGCTGCTTAAAGTAGTCGTAGAGCAGGTGGGGCTTCTCTGACAGCACCGCGTGGGGCGTGTCATCGCCCATGCAGAAGGTGGGCTCTTTTCCCTGGGCTGCCATGTCCTGAATAATCATGTCGACGTCTTCGACGGTATAGCCAAAGGCGCTCTGCTGGGGCAGCAGGTCGGCAGCGGGGTAGAGAGTCGCCTCGGCAAATAGCTGGGGCTGGAGCTCGGCTCGGTTGTCCTTGAGCCACTGGCCGTAGGGGTGGCGAGTGGCAACCCGCTGCTTAATGGCCCAATTTTTGAGAATTTCCTGACTTTGGAGATTGACCGCGATCATCTGGCCAGGGCCAAGGCGACCCTTCTCTACAATGTCTGCGGGGGCCACATCGAGCACTCCTGCCTCCGACGACACCATCAGCAGATCGTCCTTGGTGATCACGTAGCGGGCCGGGCGCAATCCGTTGCGGTCGAGGGTGGCACCTACCTGGGTGCCGTCGCTAAAGACAATTAGCGCTGGGCCGTCCCAGGGCTCTTGCATGCCGCTGTAATACTCGTAGAAATCGGTGATTTCGGGATAGGCATCTAGCTCGGGCTGGTTGTTGTAGGCCTCGGGCACCATCATCATCAGGGCTTCCTGGGGAGAACGGCCTGATCGCACCAGCAGCTCCATGACGTTGTCGAGGTTGGCGGAATCGCTGTTTTCGGCATTGACAAGGGGCTTGAGCAGCTCTACGCGATCGCCCCACACCGGATGGTGGAGATCGGCTTGGCGCGCCACCATCCAGTTGATGTTGCCCACCAGGGTGTTAATTTCGCCGTTGTGACCGAGCAGCCGCATGGGGTGGGCCAGGGGCCACTTGGGCATGGTATTGGTGCTAAACCGACGGTGATAGACGGCAAACGAGCTGATGTAGTCGGGATCGCGGAGGTCATCGTAGAAGGCCGTCAGCACCGCCGATCGCACCATGCCCTTGTACACAATTGTTCGGCAGGAGCAGGAGCACACGTAGAACTCTTTTAGATCGGCTACAGAGGCCGCCGCCCGCTCGCCAGACTTGGTGACCGCCTTAGCCACCAGATGCAGCACCTGACGACGCACCAGGTAAAGCCGACGTTCCAGATCCTCACCGGTTTCCGTTGCTGAGTCGATCACCAACTGCTCAATGCGAGGTTGGTACTGCTTTGCCAGGGGCCCCAGTACGTCAGGATTTACAGGTACAGGCCGCCATCCCACCACGCTCAGACCTTCCTCCTTGACCGCCTGATTAAAGGTGTCGCGCACAAAGGCCGCCGTCTCACGGTGGTTAGGCAGAAAGATCATCGCTACGCCGGTGCGATCGCTCTCCAGCGCCCCATACCCCTGCTCCTCTGCCCAGCGATTTACCACCGCCCATGGAATGGCCGTCATTACTCCAGCCCCATCGCCAGAATCCTGGTCGGCGCAGCAGCCTCCTCGGTGCTCCATGCAGTCGAGGGCCGCTAGGGCCTTAGCCACCAAATCGTGGCTGGCGCGATTCTGGCGGTCGGCCAAAAAGCCCACGCCACAGGCATCGCGTTCTTCGACTAGCGACTTTGGCCCCCAATTTGGCCATTCAGAACGGGTGTGCTGCCGAGGTTGGTAGGGGTGATTCACAGGTTTATGTCCCATGGAAGAGAAAAACAACGAAGGTGTGGTAAAAGCAGAGCAACGGATTTAGCTGGGAGAACTAGCCTAACAGCACACATCCCACAGCAAGACGGCAAAGCATTTAAATCGAAGCGCAGGTCGTAGTCTAAAAAACGGGCCAGAATTAAGTGTCTGATCCCAAGTGATTCAATCGACCTCGGGCAGGCTTAGGGGCAGTGCCAGCAACTTGGTCAATCATCTCGGTCTGCGGAGGGAACTAGAGGGCATGGCCCTAGTCATAAAGCATTGGTGCACTTAGTGCTTGATCTGTAATT
>JANPIO010000427.1:0-2957 GCA_031425055.1 Phormidium sp. VAR_61_metabat_6 | reverse complement strand
TGACCTTTGAAGAGCTGGTGCACCTGATGGTCGAAGCCGATTTGCAAGCTTTGGGCTTAGTTACCCTTAATGGCAGTGCGGCCACCAGCGTGCTCGACCGGGCCACCCTGCGTGCCGCTGGGGGCGTAGCGGTTGGGTAAGCCCTAGTGGTCTGTTAAGCCTCAATTTGTAGGTTGGGTGGCGCGATCGCAGAACCCAACAGCGGTAAACAGTGTTGGGTTTCGCTCCGCTGCACCCAACCTACAAGACCCCTAATTTTTAATTTGACAAAGCCCCAAGGAGATCTATTTGAGTTAAAGATACTTCTAATACTAAATCTGTATACCCCCGTTTTGTAGGGGCTTTGCACTCCAATGCCCCTACGAGGTATAGGTTTCGAATCGGGGTTTTGTGGGTCGGATTTGGTATCACTGAGTTACAACCCCCGATTGTTCGCAGAGTCAAATAACCCATTGGAGCCCAACCTACGTGCCATTCAACACACTGGTAGATCCATGTTTCAGTTTTTATTCTGCTCTGCACACCGTGCGGATTTGAACGAAGACCTCAATATCCCTGACAGCCTTCAGCTCGCTCCTCCGCACCCGTCGGTGAATTCGGCTTTAAAACGATGCCTAGATGTCGTTGGCGGTTTGATCGGAATTTTAGTTACGCTGCTCTTGCTGGTGCCCATTGCTGTTGCCATTCAGATCGATAACCCTGGCCCAGTCTTTTTTAGTCAGCTGCGCTGTGGGTACCTGGGGCGGCCCTTTCGGATTTGGAAGTTTCGCTCGATGGTGGCCAATGCCGATGAGCTGAAACATTTGGTCGAGAACCAGGCCCAGGGCCTGATCTTTAAAAACGACAATGACCCTCGCATTACTCGAGTGGGCAAGTTCTTGCGCCGCACCAGCTTGGATGAGTTCCCTCAGTTTTGGAATGTGCTGTGGGGCGATATGAGCCTGGTGGGCACGCGCCCGCCAACGGTGGCGGAGGTGCGCCAGTATGAGCCTCACCACTGGCAGCGGCTGAATGTGAAGCCGGGGCTGACGGGTAAGTGGCAGGCCCAGGGGCGATCGCACATCAAAGACTTTGAGGCGATCGTCAAGATGGATATTGACTACCAGGCCCAGTGGTCGCTAGGGCACGATGTGATGCTGATTTTGCAGACCGTGGGCGCTGTGGTGCTCAGTCGAGGGGCCTATTAGGGCAACCGGAGTGCGCTATGGTGATAGCAGCAGAGGTCTAACGCTTGCTATGTATCAGACTGAGCCGCCTCGTCCTGCCAAAGAAGTCTTACCCACCATGTATGATCTTCCCAGTGAAGATGCTGGGGAACCTGGCTTGCCGGACGAGTTTCACGATATGCAGCCGCAGTTGCTGAGGGAGACCTGCGTACCGCCAGGTTACCCTCCAGAGACTATCTTTGTGGGTGCTGACCTCAACCTTTACTACGATACCCGTCACCCTCAATGGCACAAGCGGCCCGATTGGTTTTTGGTGCTGGGCATTGAGGCGGCTCAGCGGCAGGAAGATCTGCGCTGGAGCTATGTGATTTGGCAGGAGGGGGCGGTGCCGTTTTTGGCGGTTGAGCTGCTGTCGCCGGGCACCGAAGCCGAGGATCTGGGGCAAACTCTTCGAGAGGTCGAACAGCCGCCGACTAAGTGGCAGGTCTACGAGCAGATTCTGCGGATTCCCTATTACGCAGTCTATGACCGCTATGCCAATCAGTTTCGGCTGTTTCAGCTGGTGGGCGTGCGCTATCGGGAAATGCCCCTGACCGAGCAGCGCTTTTGGTTTGAGGAACTGGGTCTAGGGCTGGGGGTGTGGTCGGGTCGCTACCGAATGGCCGAAGGCAAATGGCTGCGTTGGTACGATGCCGAGGGGCAGTGGTTGCCTACCCTGGCAGAACAAAGCGTGCAGGAACGGCAGCGAGCGGAGCAGGAACGGCAGCGAGCGGAGCAAGAACGGCAGCGGGCGGAGCAGGCGGAAGGGCAACTGGTGGTGGCGGCGCGATCTCTCTTGGCTCAGGGTATGGCCGCTGACCAGGTGGCAACACTATTGGGGCTCTCGAGGGCTCAGGTCGAGGCGCTGGCTGAGTAGCCGGTGCAACGGCTATGGCGGTGCTAAACATTGGTCTGATGGGGGCGATCGCTGCGTTCGGCCAGTTATTTCAATTTCCAGCCCTAGGCGAGGGCTGAGCGCTAGAAGGTAACCGCTACAATAAAAGCCATCCCGACTATTGACCGCTATGCAGATGATTGCTGATGCCCTATGACAGCTCTAAATCTTCGTTCTTTAGCTCCTCCTGCCATTACCTGGGAAAAGCTGCCCGAGAATTTTGAGCTGTCTGATGAACCTGTGGAAAGTAATCTTCAACCCCTGCTGGCGGCAGCATTACGAGAATCGCTAGAGTTGGCAGGGCTCATTTTAGAGGCTTGCTTAATTGCCTCTAATTTTGGTCTTTGCGCCACCGTAGGCGATCAAACTATTGTTAAAGCCCCCGACTGGGTCTACGTGCGATCGGTGCGGCCTCTCTCCGAGGGAACTGTGCGGCGAAGTTATACGCCCCACTTGGAAGGTGATGTACCCACCCTGGTAATGGAGTTTATTTCAGCCGCCGAGGGGGGTGAATATTCCATTAATCCTCACTTTCCCTATGGCAAATGGTACTTTTATGAACGCATTTTGCAGGTGCCGCTCTATGCAATCTTTCATCCTAAAACGGGTGAGTTAGATCTGTACCGCTTGATCAACGGCCAGTATGAGCAACAGATTGCCGATAACAATCAGCACTACTGGATTGAGGAATTAGGCTTATTTTTGGGGGTGTGGTGGGGGTAAAAGGCTGAAATGACGGCTTTTTGGCTACGTTGGTGGGATCGTTCTGAAAATCTGTTGCTGTGGGGCAACGAAAGGATCCACCAGGAGCGCCAGCGGGCGGAGCAAGAGCGCCTACGGGCAGAGCAGGTAGAGGG
>JANPIO010000426.1:0-2742 GCA_031425055.1 Phormidium sp. VAR_61_metabat_6 | reverse complement strand
CTTGCTTCGGCAAAACAACTGCGATTGAATAAGCTTTTTAGTTCTTTGTCTACACAGCCATGAGATTCAAGTAATTGTCTCTCTTGTGCTGCATACTATTGCACTTTAAAATCCTGTGCTGATATGGAGCCCATAGCGATTGTAGGCGTCGGCTGTCGCTTTCCTAAAGCGGAAGGCCCTGAAGAGTTTTGGCAGCTTTTACGGGATGGAGTTGATGCGATCATTGAGGTGCCATCCGACCGCTGGGATGCAGATACCTATTATGACGCTCAACCAGCGACTCCAGGGAAGATGAATACCCGTTGGGGTGGTTTTTTGGATCAGGTAGATAAATTTGATCCGGCTTTTTTTGGGATCTCTCCGCGCGAGACGCAGCATATCGATCCGCAGCAGAGGTTGTGGCTAGAGGTCGCCTGGGAAGCTTTGGAGAATGCCGGGATACCCCCAGACAGTTTGGGGGGTAGCCAAACTAGTGTATTTGTCGGTTTAACGAATGCTGATTACCACAAGTTTGTCTACAGAGATCCGTTTCAACTAACGGCCCACAGCGCGACGGGTACGACACCTTGTATTACCGCTAATCGCTTGTCCTATTTGCTAAATTTGCGCGGCCCCAGTCTATCAGTTGATACAGCTTGTTCTTCTTCGTTGACGGCTATTCATCTAGCTTGTCAGAGTTTAGCGAATGGAGAGTCTAGCTTATCTATTGCAGGTGGCGTCAATTTGATGATTGTTCCTGAGCCAACGATCAGTACCTCTCAGGCTCAGATGATGTCTCCTGATGGCCGCTGCAAGACATTTGATGCTAGTGCCAACGGTATTGTGCGAGGAGAAGGCTGCGGTGTGCTGGTGCTCAAGCGGCTGGAGGATGCCGTCCGAGATAATGATAATGTTCTGGCACTGATTAAGAGTTCGGCCGTCAATCAGGACGGTACGAGCAACGGTCTTACCGCCCCGAATGGGCCTTCTCAGCAAGCGGTTATCCGTGAAGCCTTGGAGCGAGGAAATTTAACCCCGGCGCAGATTAGCTACGTTGAGGCTCACGGAACTGGAACAGCTTTGGGAGACCCGATTGAGGTTCGATCGCTCAAAGCTGTATTAATGGAGAACCGCAACTCTGATGAATTCTGCTGGCTTGGTTCAGTTAAGACCAACATTGGCCATTTGGAGGGAGCTGCGGGAGTAGCGGGTTTAATCAAAGTCATTTTGCAGCTGCAGCATCAGGAAATTGCTCCGCACCTGCACCTGAAGCAGATTAATCCCTACATTTCCTTAGAGGGAACATCTTTGACGATCCCTTTGGAAAGACAGCCTTGGCTATGTTCTGGAAAGCGTATAGCCGGGATCAGCTCTTTCGGATTTGGCGGTACCAATTGCCACGTAATTTTGGAGGAGGCAGTCGCCAAACCTGTTCCGCTGGTTCCGGGACGCCTCCGAGGGTTACTGACGCTGTCGGCTAAAGAGGAATCAGCCCTGGTTGAGTTGGTGAGGCGCTACGAGGATTACTTAGCAAAGCACCCCCAGGTGTCGCTTGAGGATGTCTGCTATACAGCAAATCGGCGACGGTCACATCTCGGTCATCGCGTTAGTTTCGTTGCCGAGTCTGTTGAAGCACTGCGCCAGGACCTGGGTCAGTTTCGGACGGGAACGCTGCCGCTTGGTTGCCACCAGGGCTATGTCAAAACTACAAATGGGCCAAAGCTGGCGTTCTTACTTACAGGTCAGGGGTCTCAGTACATCGGCATGGGCCGCCAGCTCTACGCAACCGAGCCCGTTTTTCGGTCAGCCCTCGATCGCTGTGACGCCATTTTACAGCCTTATCTTCAAGCCTCGCTGCTAGAGATTTTGTACCCGGCACCGGAGGCCAACGGTTGCGCCTCGCGTCTCGATCAGACTGTCTACACCCAGCCAGCCCTGTTTGCTCTGGAATATGCCTTGAGCGAGCTGTGGCGGAATTGGGGCATGGAACCCGCGATCGTAATTGGTCATAGCGTTGGTGAGTATGTAGCAGCCCATATTGCTGGTGTCTTTAGCTTGGAAGACGGCCTCAAACTGATTGCTGAGCGCGGTCGCTTGATGCAGGCCCTGCCTCAAACAGGTGGCATGGTGGCGGTGTTTGCTAATGCTGAGACCGTAATCAGCATTTTGAAGTCCTACGGCGATCGCCTGACGATTGCAGCTTTTAATGGACCCACCAATACCGTAGTTGCGGGGGATCAAACAGCCCTTGACGAATTAATCGAACAGCTAAATGGGCTAGAGATTAGCAGTCAATTTCTAGCCGTGTCCCACGCCTTCCACTCCCCCGCAATGGAGCCCATGCTGGCGCAATTCCAGCAGGTTGCCGAAAGCATCACTTTCTCGCCACCTCGCAAGCCTTTTATATCCACTGTGACTGGTCAGTACATTGAGGACGATATTGCCACCCCCGACTATTGGTGTCGCCATGTGGTAATGCCCGTGCGATTCGAGCAGGCGATGCAAACGCTGGCCCAAAGCAAGTGCAAAGTCTATCTAGAGGTTGGCCCTAAACCAATTCTGTTAGGGATGGGGCAGCGCTGCCTAGAGCATCATTCAGAAACGGACAGTGCCTCAATCACGTGGCTACCCAGCCTGCGCCCTGGTCAAGATGATTGGAGCCAGCTCCTCAGCGGCCTTGGGAAGCTCTACACCCAAGGAGCTGCGATTGATTGGACCCGGTTTGAACCGGCTGAGGGACGGCGGTGCCTCTGGCTACCAACT
>JANPIO010000425.1:0-9371 GCA_031425055.1 Phormidium sp. VAR_61_metabat_6 | reverse complement strand
GGGAGAATGCCACTTTCTAGCCCTTCTTGAACGGCTTCAGAAAGCAGCCCTTCCAGTTTGCCCTGGGCCTTCAACTGCTCAATGATCACCGGGCCATACTGGGTGGGGGTCAGCACCAGGTGGTCGATCGCATCGAGCGATCGCTGGGTGGCCGGGTCAAATTCCCGCAGGCGCTCCAGCTCATCGCCAAATAGCTCTAGCCGCACCGGCAGCTCCGACGCCACCGGATACACATCGATGATGTCGCCCCGCTGCGCCCACTGGCCCTCGGTTTCGACCACCGTGACGCGCTCGTAGCCCAGAGTGGCCAACCGCTGGCCCAGGGCTTTGAAGTTAATTTCCTGCTTCAGCTCTAGCCGCAGGCAGTAGGGTTCTAGGGCAGAAACCGGCGGCAGGTGGGGCTGCAAGGCCCGTTCCGTTGCAACGACTGCCAGCTTGCGCCCAGCAGAAGCTTCCTCAGCAGCCCGCAGCGCCAGCAGATCCGCCAAGACCTGGAGCTGCCCCCAGGTCATTTCTGACTCTTGATCAAAGGGGTCGTAGGGGGAGGCTTCGGAGGTGGGGTAAAAGTGCACCGTGTCCCAACCCATGGCTTCGAGCTGGGTGGCCCAGCGTCCGGCTTCTTCTAGGGTGGCGGTAATCACTAGTAGGGGACGCTGCTGAGCCTGGGCCAAAGCCGAGGACACCAGCCCCTTGGGCAATCGAGCCACGCCGTTGAGCACCAGCTCGCCCTGCTGATCGAGCTTAGTCAGCAGTTCCCCAGCCAGAGGAGAGCGTTGCAGGGCACGGGTAATGGAAGAAAAGGCCATAGGACGCGCGACAGGGCAAAATTAGAAGCACAAAACCCCCTCAACTTTGCAGCCGAGGGCATGGACAATCGGCCTTAGAGAGCCAGCCTCACGTTACTTATTTTAATAATGGCCAAGCCATTATGACAGCTTTATGGAACTCTACAGCGCTAACATCAACGGTTCGCCAGGGCGGCTTAGTGAGCGCGGCGGGGTGATTGAGGGTGGCTGACGGTCTCTAGGGAACGGTTTTTGGCCTGATGCAGGAGCGATCGCACTTCGTCATCGGAGGTTTGAGAGAATTCTTCGTACCAGAGCCCCACCGCATAAAACGGTTGGGGCGTCTCGGCACAGATGATGCGGTCAACGACGGTTGCAATCGAGTCGCAAACCTCACGATCCGCCACCGGGACGGCCACGATTAACTGCGTAGGGCGCTGCTGCTTGACGGCTTCAATGGCGACCTGAATGGTCGCCCCAGTGGCTAGGCCATCGTCAACCAAAATCACGATGCGATCGCGCAAGTCCAGCGGCGCAAGATCGGCGCGATACGCTTGCTCTCGCCGCCGCAGTTCTTCCTGTTCGTGCTGCACCACGACATCAATTGCTTCCGGCTCGATCGCCAGCCGCTGAATTAAATCTTGATTGAAATATATAAAGTTACCCGAGGCGATCGACCCCATGGCGGTCTCTCTAAACCCCGGTATACCGAGCTTTCGCACAACTAATACATCTAGGGGAGCCCCAAGGGCATTGGCAACTTCGGCGGCAACCGGCACGCCACCTCGGGGTAGCGCAATAACGATTACACCGGGCCGATTGGCGTAGGGCTGCAAGAGATTGGCCAATCGTTGTCCAGCATCAACTCTATTTTGAAAAAGCATGGCTTTGAACTCAATAAAGTATGACAGCCTTTCATTCTTCAGAAACGTTTGAACTGACGAAAAAATAGGCTTTTAGGGCTAGTATTAAAAATTTGATTCTATGAATAAATAGTATGGCGCTCAGCTAGCGGCGGCTTCTTTCATTGGATGTATTTCTCGGGAAAAGTCGGGCAATATTCTGTTACTAAAAAGGGTCATTGATATCGGCAATTAGGCCAGTCAATAAACTATAGAAGTGCCTAAATTTTTATGAGGATGCATTAAGCTGGCGCGCTAGGGCATCGGCCCAGACCTAGCGGTGCGTCAGGCTTACAGCGCAACACCCCGTGCAACAGCGTTGATTTAAGGCGACCTACAGGCTCATCCGTTCAGATGACGGGCTTTCAATGGTCAGTCGGTATAGATGCGCTCTACCGAGAAGGTGTCGATAGTGTCTTCAAACCGGTTAAAGGTAATGCGCATTTCGTCGTAGGCTCTGGCAGTAGAGACGCCGCCCGGCGTGGGGCACTGCACCTGCAATAGGGTTTGGAACGACTCGTAGGTTGCGTGGGTATACAACGTCTTTTCGCAGAGAGGGCTGATAAAACCTTCGATGGCCAGCTGATTGAGTGCGGCTACCCCCATGGGGCTTTGTAGCACAAAGCGCCAAATTAGCGCCTCATCCGCTGCGCTAGCGGGTCGCCACACCTCTGGCAAAGCCGATTCTTCAGCGGTTTGGGCCAGGCTTGGTTCTACCTGGGTGACCATCGAAATTGCGGCCCCACCAGCAACCAGTAAACCGAGGCCAGCAGCTAGCCCAAACCACCGCGATAATCTTGTCTGTGTCTTCATGGCATTCTCTTGTAACTGTTGCCCCATTCTAGAAAAGCTAATAGGAGCAACAATCTGGGTTGCAAGATTTGCAACAGAAAACCCCCGCTGCGACCAAGGTCACACCGGGGGCAAAGACAGGCTTAGAACAGCTCTAGGCTGACTTGGGCACGAACTCCAGGGAGACCCCGTTCATGCAGTAGCGCTGGCCGGTGGGGGCAGGCCCATCGGGGAAGACGTGGCCCAGGTGACCACCGCAGTTGGCGCAATGCACTTCGACTCGGGTCATAAAGAAGGAGCGATCGGTGGTGGTGGCGATCGCTTCCTCAATGGGCGCGTAGAAACTGGGCCAGCCGGTACCGCTGTTGAACTTGGTGTCAGAGGTAAACAGGGGAGTGCCGCAGCCCGAGCAGTTGTAGGTGCCGGGCTCATAGACCTTATCGAGGGGGCTAGAACCGGCCCGCTCGGTGCCGTGCTGACGCAGTACGCGAAACTGCTCGGGGGTGAGCTGGTCACGCCATTCTTGGTCGGTTTTGTTGACGGTAAACTGTTCGTTGGTGGTAGCCATAGTATCCGATTGATTAGAAAAAACTTCAGCGGTGAAATTGTTCAATAGCCAGGTGCCACCGACAATGGCGGTGCCTGCTTCCAGTAGCCTGCGTCGCTTCATGGCAGAGTATCAGTAGGGTATAAGGACTGGCGATCGCTAAGCATGCCGTGGTCAGAACCTTGTTTCATTTAACTTAACGTATCTCCCCTGGGCAACGCTGATAGCGCCCTGAGAATTGGCGGCAATTCCCCTGAATCCCCGATCTTTAGTAGGCTATGACTACGATTGATTTCCTTTAGGGATTGCCGCCGAGCCCTATGTCAGCTGTTACCTCTGTCTCATCGACTCGCCGCGATCGCGCCTGGCCCTTTTGGCCCCTAGTGCCCCTCTACCCCTACGGACAGCGACCGACCCAGCGGGTGGAGGTGGTCAAAGACCATGTGTGGACCTTTGAGCAGTTCCAGGGCATTTTCTACGTGGTGGTGCCGATTCGCATGACGGTGGTGCGGCTGGAGCCCAGCGGTCTGCTGGTGTATTCCCCAGTCGCTCCCACGCCGGAATGCGTTGCCCTAGTGCGCGAGCTAGAGGAGCGCTACGGCCCCGTGACCTACATCGTCATGTCGACGGTGACGGGCATTGAGCACAAGGTGTTTGTGGGGCCTTTTGCCCGCCAGTTTCCCCAGGCGCAGGTCTATGTCACGCCGAACCAGTGGAGTTTTCCGCTCAATTTGCCGCTGCCGTGGCTGGGGCTACCGCGCGATCGCACCCACATTCTCCCCGCCGATAGCGCCCAGGCTCCCTTTGCTGACC
Organism: Phormidium sp. VAR_61_metabat_6; assembly: GCA_031425055.1. Lineage (GTDB taxonomy): Bacteria > Cyanobacteriota > Cyanobacteriia > Phormidesmidales > Phormidesmidaceae > Nodosilinea. Next base: position 5,532 of record JANPIO010000425.1, on the reverse strand, counting down.
AGGTTGACTATGCCCTGCTGCCCCCAATCGATCTGGGGCTAGGCCCATTCGGCGAAACGGCCTGCTTTCATCGGGCCAGTCGCACGCTGATGCTCACCGATGCGATTGTGGCCATCCCAGCAGAACCGCCAGCGATCGTGCAGATCGACCCGTTCCCGCTGCTGTTTCACGCTAGGGATCAGGCTACCGATGCGATCGTCGATACGCCGGAGAACCGCCGCAAGGGTTGGCAGCGCATTGCCCTGTTTGCCTTTTACTTCTGTCCCAGCACTCTGGATGTGGCCACTACGGGGGAAATGTGGCGAGAGGCAAAGCATGCTCCGGCGCGATCGCGCCAGCACTACTTCGGCTTCTACCCCTTTCGCTGGCGGTCTGACTGGCCCAAATCCTTTGAGGCGCTGCACCATGGCGGCCAGCTTCAGGTCGCGCCGATTCTCAAAACCTTAATCTTTAATCGGGGGCCAGCAGCCGTTTTAGACTGGGCAAAAACAGTTGCTACCTGGCAGTTTGAGCGCATTATTCCGGCCCATTTAGAGGCCCCCATCGCCGCTACCCCAGAGCAGTTTCTAGGGGCGTTTGATTTTTTGCAAGGTGACCTAGCCTCTGAAAGCACAGCTTTGCCAGCGGCAGATTTTGAGCTGTTGCAGCAGATTGAAGCGCTGTTGCTTAGCCGGGGCATTTCTCGACCTCGCCAGTCGATGCTTAACGCCCAGGAGAGCAAAAAAGCAGAGGCCTAGGGTGCCTCTGCCTAGGGGAATTGTTTCGAGCTAAAAAATCAAGGGCGGTGGTAACGAACTGCCCAGCCAACATAAAAGTGCCCGCCAATAGAGGCGATGGCCCTTTGGGCCGGTCTTTGACCATCGCACCTTACTCAACATAGTCAGTGGCAATGTCGATCGCCAGCGAGACATCGTCTATGGTGACGTAGAACTGATTGGGGCGACAGCACACCTGGCAGTCTTCAATGTAGGACTGGGTGAGCCCAGCCGAGAGATCGACAAAGGTGGTGCTGATCTCGCCGCAAAAGGCGCAGGCGTACTCGGCGGTAGATTCCATAGGTAACAGCGGCTCAAACCCGACAGGAACATCTCAACGGGCGGATCGTCCTCCTAGACTAGAGGTATTGGGGCGATCGCAGACCTAAGCCACCCTACCACTCTCCCCTAAGCCCGGTTCGCTACGAGGGCATCCCTACATTCTCAAGCATCTTTCTGGAGGTTGTGATGAAAGTCAGTCACTTAGCCGCTTTGACCCTGGCGGTCATGCCGGTAATGGCCCTGGGACAGGCTCCCGTTGCCCAGGCTCAGCTGTTTGTGTCGTCGCCCATTCAGGCCATCACCCCCAACCGCGAAACCCTCTACCTCAACACCAACGCCACGGTCGAGCAGACCCTTCGGGTGGGAGCCGCTACCAACCTCAACGGGCGCAGCATTCCGGCTGGAGCCATTGTGCGTGGGCGGTTTGAACCAGCTGAGGGCGGCGTGCGCTACGTCGCCACAGCAGTGGAGGTGGGCAACCAGGTCTACACCGTCAACGCCGTTTCTGAACTGCTGCGCGACATTAAAGACCCCAGAGAGACCAGCACGGGTGCCATCTTGACCGATGCCGGCATTGGGGCGGCGGGCGGTGCGGCGGTAGGAGGCATTCTCTCAGGCCGAGTTTCGGTCGGCAGTATCCTGGGTGGTGCCGCCGCTGGAGCCATCATTGGCAATACAACGGCCCAGCGGGTAGTGGTGGTAGAACCCAACCAAGTCCTGACGCTGAAGGCTCAGTAAGGCGACTTCTGGAAAACTTTCTCCCTAATGGTGGGCAGTGCCCACCCTACAGCGGCTACAGTTGCCCAATAAAGCGGAGATCTTCTTTTCTAGAAATCTCCTAAGCTGCGCCTAGAGCTTGGGGTGGCGACACTTGGCGTCAATATCGGCTAGCTCGGCCTCGATCGCCCGGGTGCTAATGGCAATTTCGTAGAGCGAGGTCAGCAGGGAGGCCACCAGCAAAAGCAGGCTGAGGCCAAACAGCACTTCCGCCAGCTGCTGCTGCTCTAGAAATAAACCCAGCATGGATAGCGTGCAGACAATAAAGCTCGATACCCCCAGGGCCTGCATCAGGCGAATTAGGGCAATCCGCTGGCGCAGGTTAGCGATCTGACGCTGCACCAGGCTTTGAAAGTAGTCGCGCTCAGAGCTATGGAGCTGACGGATCAGCTGAGCCAGCACCAAAAAGCGGTTGGTGTAGGCCAGCAGCAGCAGCGAAATAGCGGGGAAGAGCAGCGCTGGGGTAGTTAGTTCCATAGCAAAAAGGAGAGGACATCTTGATCGATATCCTCTCCCAATTAAGCCAGATAAATTGGACAGGTTTAAGGCATCAGGTGCAAGGGAAAGCCTTAAACTCTACACCTGTTACCTTAAACCCGCTTACGCTTGGGCCGTAGCTGCCACTTCGCGATCGGCGGCGATCAGGCGCTCGTAGGTGGCGCGCATTTTTAGACCCACCAGCACCTGGAACAGGCCACTGCCGTTGGTCGAACCGGGGTACTCGCGGTGCTTGAGCAGTAGCTCAGTCATTTCGCCGTAGTACTTAGTGGAGGTGTTGCTAAGGTGGCTTTCGATGTAGATCAGCTCTTCGAGGCGATCGAACTGGCCATCCACCTCTAGCACCGACACCTCGTGCCCGTAGTAAGAATCGGGGCCATAGTGCATGCGAATGCCGGGGTAGGAGCAGGTGAGCTTGCGCCCGCAGGGGATCCAGTCGATCGTAGAGCCTTCGTCGAAGAGGTAAACGGGGTCAAAGCCTTCGATGCCTTCGCGCTGCATCAGGCGCACCCGCAGCACCTTCTTCTCTTCGTCGTTGGGAATCAGCTGGGTGGGCAGAATTTGAATGACCACATCGGCATACTGCTTTTGGATGTCAATGTAGGCTTCAAAGTCAGGGCGGCGCGCGTTGATAGAAGCCAGCACGTCTTCGTAGGTGTGACCGCGCTCGGCCATGTCGCGCTGGATCTTCCAGGCGATTTTGACTTCATCGCTGATGTCGAGGTAAACGCTGAAGTCGATCAGGTCGCGCACGCGCTCGTCGTAGAGGGGGTGCAGACCTTCAATCACGATGATGCGGTTGGGGTCAACTCGCTCGGGGGGGTCGAGTTCACCGGTTTCGTGGTTGTAGATCGGCTTGTCAATGCTCTTGCCTTCTTTCAAGGCTTTGATCTGTTCGTACATCAGATCAAAGTTGTTGGCTTTGGGGTCAAGGGCAGTAACCCCGGCTGCTTTGCGCTGCTTGCGATCGAGGCTGTGGTAGTCATCTAGGCAGATGACGGTCATGAGTTCAGCACCAAACAGATCGCTCAAGCGGCGCAGAAAGGTCGATTTGCCGCATCCAGAGTCACCGGCGACACCGATTAGAACTACCTTACCCGGCTTGCTGATCATAAGTTCCCCTTAAAACAACCGTATATATAAACTCAGCGCTGCAGCGCAGTCAAAAGAAAGCCATTCCTAGACGTGAATCTGGTTTAGCCGTTGCCCAACATCCCGAAACCGAACGGCAAAGGGAGTGAATGCCTTGCGAGCGTCGCGTCAGTGAAGCTGAGGTCTTCTGAATAGAGGGAGTACTGATTTCCCTGACATTCAGGTCACCACCACTTGCCTGGCTGAGAATAAGCTACAGCCCAAGCGCTGACTCTTTCTATACTCCTCTGGGGCGGCTAGACCGCCTTAGGTACAAAACCATTTTGGAGGATAAGTATTTCTACCGCAATTAGTCTCATCCTATCAGAAGCCAGTATCCTTCACAACAGTTTTCAATGGGGGATCGACTAGGCAACAACCCCAAGTTTTTTGGCCCAGCAGAGATTTTAGATTAACTTAACGCTCGCTGCTGCAAAGAACACAATTTTTCTCTCAGGATGTGATTAGAGTGCAAGCATTCACTGGGGCAAAGGCTGAGCGTGGGGTTTGTTGCAGTGCGTTCTATCTCCTAGCTCGCGGCATTACACCGTCTTACAGTGATACCCTAAGCTAAAAGTGTGTCTAGTGCTGCCGTTTTTAGATTAGCCCTAGGGCTATCTGAATAGGTTTGCTAGAGAACGCGCGACGGGTCATGACGGTGTGCCTCCGTCGCACTTAGTTGGGTCTAGAGAGTCACTGAAATTTAGATATGTACAATCCAAGTGTGAGCGGCGGCAACGCCAGTACTGTGGCCGGAAGCCGCTTATTTCTATACGAGGTGCAGGGTCTGCGCCAGAGCGTAGAGAATGACCAGATGGCCAACCCCATTCGCAAGAGTGGCAGCGTCTTCATTACGGTGCCCTACACCCGTATGAATCAGGAGATGCAGCGGATCACCCGCATGGGCGGCAAAATTGTGAGCATTCGCCCCATTGAAGAAGTGGGGACTGCTAGCAATGCGGTGCCCACGCCGATCGCTGCGCCTGTGGCTGCGCCCGCCGAAGCTGTTGCCCCAGCCGAGACCGCGCCCACCCAAACCAACGGTAAGCCCATGACTCAAGCCGCGCCCAAGCCCGGTGCCAGCGTGCCCGTTAACCTCTACAAGCCCAATGCCCCCTATGTCGGCAAGGTGTTGTCGAATGAGCCCCTGGTTCGAGAAGGCGGAACAGGTATTGTGCAACACATTACCTTCGATCTGTCTGAGGGCAACCTGCACTATGTGGAAGGCCAGAGTATTGGCATTATTCCTGACGGTACCGACGATAAGGGCAAGCCCCACAAGCTGCGCCTGTACTCCATTGCCTCGACTCGCCACGGCGACAACATGGATGACAAAACCGTGTCGCTCTGCGTGCGCCAGCTAGAGTACAAGCACCCTGAGAGTGGTAAGACCGTCTACGGCACCTGCTCAACGTTTCTGTGTGGCATTGAGCCGGGAGCCGATGTGAAGATCACCGGGCCAGTGGGCAAGGAAATGCTGCTGCCCGACGACCCTGATGCCACCATCATCATGCTGGCGACGGGGACGGGGATCGCACCCTTCCGTGCCTACCTGTGGCGCATGTTTAAGGAAGCCGAGCGCAAGAAGAACCCCGACTACCAGTTCAAGGGCCTAGCCTGGCTGATCTTTGGGGTGGCCTACAGTGGCAACGTCCTCTATAAAGAGGAGCTGGAGCAGATGCAGGAGCAGTACCCTGACAACTTGAAGCTCACCTACGCCATCAGCCGCGAGCAGCAAAACGCTGAGGGCGGTCGTATGTACATTCAGCACCGGGTGGGCGAGCACGCTGCCGAGCTGTGGGAGCTGATGCAAAAGCCCAATACCCACACCTACATGTGCGGGTTGAAGGGCATGGAAGACGGCATTGACTCAGCAATGGCGGCGGAAGCTAGCAAGCACAGCGTTGACTGGGTTGAGTTCCGCAAGCAGATGAAGAAAGAGCACCGCTGGCACGTAGAGACCTACTAAGGTTTGTCCCCAGCGGTAAAGATCAGTTAGGGCGAACAACCGTTCGCCCCTACAAGAAAGGTAAGCGTCCCAGGAAGTTTAAAGAAGATTTAGGGATTCTGGGCCAGAAATCTCGGTAAG
>JANPIO010000424.1:0-4960 GCA_031425055.1 Phormidium sp. VAR_61_metabat_6 | reverse complement strand
CACTAATAACCTGCTGATATTTAGCATTTTGGCCGCAATCATCATTGCGGTACTGATGTTTTTCTCGGTGAAATCGCTGCCCGCCACCGTCGCCATCATGATCAAACTGCCCCTGGCGCTCGTGGGTGGCATTATCTCAATTGTGCTGACCGGAGGTGTAATTTCAGTTGCCTCTCTGATTGGTTTTATTACCTTGTTTGGTGTCGCTGTCCGGAATGGTTTGCTGCTGATTGACAATTACAACAGCAAGTTTGCCCTAGGAATGCGACCCAACGACGTAATTCTAAAGGGCTCATTGGAACGGATTGATCCAATTCTGATGACTGCACTGACCTCAGCACTGGGGACATTACCGCTAGTGCTCTCTAGCGGAGCGGGAAACGAAATTTTGCAACCGCTGGCAGTGGTGGTTTTCGGTGGCCTGTTTACCTCCACAGCATTAACGCTGCTGGTGATTCCGGCTCTCTATGCCAAGTTTGGCAAGTGGCTGAGGCCCAAGCAAAGGCAGACCGCCCTTGAGGTGGCTATGGCGAGCCACGGTGTGCCGGGCGCTGCCGTGGGCTCACCCAAGTAGCACGGCCTAGGCACAGTTGGGGTGCGATCGCCTATCCCGAGCACGGGGGCTGCGATCGCACCCTTTTTAATTCGGTTCAATCAACCCTCTCAGGCATAGCCATCGCCCCAGGCGCTACGCTAAGACGGCTAACATGATGACAATAGTTGAGCGCCAAGCCGAGTCGTGCCACAAAATAGCGCCTTTCCCCACCCGGTTCAGCAACAGGCCAGCCGCTAATGGATTTAAACCTTACAAAGCTGGATGGGTGAGGGGGTAAATGACCAGACCCAGCAGGGCGGAAACCAGCACAATCAGCGGCTCAGGCAGCTTCTTTTTGAAGATCAGCAGCAAAGCCAGGGTGACAACAGCCACGATGACTGTGGGAATATCTACCAGCGATCGCTTCCCAAGTACCACCACCGCGCCAGTAATCGCCCCGATCGCCGCCACCGTCACCCCTTCGACAAAGGCCGCTACCCCCGGCTGCTTGCCGTGCTTCTTAAAGTACGGCGCTGGAATAATCGTAAATAGATAGCAGGGCAGAAACGTCGCCAGGGTGGCCACCACGGCCCCGGCTAGCCCCGCCACCAAAAACCCAATAAACCCAACCGTAATTACAATTGGCCCCGGTGTAATCATCGCCACCGCTACAGCATCGACAAATTGGTCAGAATTCAGCCACTGCAACTCATTCACCAGTCCGCCGTAGAGAAAGGGCACGATCGCCAGACCGCTGCCAAACACAAACGCCCCTGCCTTGCCAAAGAAGATGAAGATTTGCCAGAGGATGCCTGGATCGGTGGCTGGAATCGCCATCAGGGTCGGCAGGAAAGGCACTACAGCAACACTCGATAGCCGTTTGGGCCGCCACTGCTTAGGAGGAGCCTTCACTAACCACACCAGCACCCCTGCCGCCAAAATTAGAGCAATTTTCTCAGACTCCGTGATCACCGTGACCGCCGCCGAGACAATGTAAATTGCCCAAAACAGCCAGTCTTGGCCGATAGTTTTGACCGTGAGCTTATAGCTACTGTTGGCAATGATGCCGATTACCGTGGCCCCGACCGTGTAAAAAATGGCCTGCATCCAGGGCAGACCACCATAAATTGTGTAGGCCCACCCCAGCGCCAGCACCATCAAAAAGGCCGGTAGGGGAAAGACTAGCCCCGTCAGCGTTGCGCCCAGGGTGCCGTAGTGGACATAGCCCATGTAGATCGCTAACTGCTCGGCCAGGGGGCCAGGGGCCAGTTGTGCCAAAGACAGCCCTTCTTTGTAGTCTGACTCAGAAATCCAGCCGCGCTCTTCCACCAGGTCGCGCTTCATGTATTCCACCAAGGCAATGGGGCCGCCAAATCCCCAGGTGCCCAGCTTGAGGAAGTACAGCACCATCTGCCCCAGGGAATAGGGTGGCGGCGACAGTTCGGGGTGTTGGTCTGCTTGCAGATCTAGGGCATCGGCCATGGGTTGATTTCTCTGACGACAGAACAATGCTCTCTGAAACTATTCAGAAAATGCTCAATCAAAACTGTAATGTTTGTTTATTCTGAAAGCAATACTTGTTGCATAAGATTTGGCGGTCTGGCTCAGCTCACCGCTCAGCAACTTGAGGGGCGGAGGAACCTAGCGAAGTGGCTCGCTCCTGGGCTAGGGTTGTGTACAGCCCTTCAAACAGAGCAATGCCGTGGAGTTCCAGGGCAGTGTCAGAGAAATTGGCCAGCAGCCAGCCCCGCAGCAGGGCATCGACCCCCGCGATCTGGGGCTGGCGGTATTGACCGTCGCGCAGGTCAATTTCATGCACGATCTGGCCTAGCACTTGTAGAGCTGAATCGTCGTCTAAACCAAAAGCTCTAACCATGACTTCAAAGGTGCAGAGATTGCCCTGGTGCTGAAAGTCGCCCCTGCTCATATCAAAGGCGATCTCATTGGTAGCCGCCGTTTTGGCGTAGCGAATCACAGCTTTGGGGTCAATGAAGCGGCGAATCAGCCAAATGCAGGCCAGGCGATCGACATGGGGGCGGGGCCGCGTCACCCACGATCGCTGCTGATATTGGTCTAGGGCGGCGGCGGCAATGGCGATCGCCCCTGGTGCAGGCGTAAGGGCTGCCGCAATCTGGTTGAGATGGGCCATCACCTGCGCCCCTTCAGGGCAGTCAAAAAAGTCGATGCGGCGGATGTCAGCATAGTGCTTGTAGAGCTTTTCGAGGCGCTCCTGTAAATCACCTCGCGTCTCAGGGCCAGGGGAGTTGGTCAGCGCTGTAGCCTGGGCCTCTAGCTCGGCGTAGTCGTCGCGCCGGGCAGCGCGAAACCGCTCGACAATCTCGGAGTCGGATAGGCCCTCAAACTGCTCCACCCGCATAATCAGCGCTTCTCCACTGGCTTTTTGCACCTCCTGGGCTAGCCACTGAAAAGCTTCGAGGCACTCATCGCGCTCGGGCAGCACTTGAACGCTGTTGAAGGCGATCGCCCCCAGCCGCTTCAGCCGCCGCCACAGGGTTACCCGCGGGCTCGACGAGGCCTTTGAGGGCAAAGAATAGGAAAAAACCAGCCAGCTCACGCTATGACCTCTGCTCGAAATTCGAGAGTAACGGATATAGCTATGGAGTGCAACAGGTGTTGCTATTGTCAGGCGTTTGCGATCGCAGCACTGCACCTAACCCATCTACTCAATCCCCCCTGGGGGGATATACAGTGGAGCTATAGCTAAACCTTTAATCACCCTCCTGAACCTCTTTTTAAGACCGATGCTTTCCACACCACGCCTATTCCAACCCCTCAAAAATCGCCGCTTTGCTCGCCTTTACGCGGCCCAGGCCATCAACCTGATTGGCGATGCGCTGACCTGGCTGGGGCTGGCGCTGTTGGCTTTTGAGCTGGCGAGCGACCGGGCCGGGCTGATTTTGTCAGGGGCGCTCACCCTGCGGGTGATGGCCTACGTGGTGCTGTCGCCGCTGGCGGGAGCGATCGCCGATCGCGTTGACCGCAAGCGCATTATGGTGATTACCCATGTGGCGCGCATGGGGATTGTTTGTCTGCTGCCCTTTGTCACCCAGATTTGGCACATTTACGCGATCGTGTTGGCGCTGAACGTGTTTTCCGCCTTTTTTACACCCACCTACACCGCTACCATTCCCTTGATTGCCACCCAAGAGGAGTACCCCACCGCGATCGCTCTTTCCAGTGCCACCTATCAGCTATTGGGTGTGCTCGGCCCCGGTTTAGCCGGTAGCATTGCCGCCTTTGTGGGCATCCGGCAGGTGTTTTTTCTGGATGGCATCACCTTTTTGATTGCTGCTATTTTGGTCGTTACTCTGCCAGGGCAGCTGATGGTCGCCCAACAACCGCAGGAGGTTAGAACAGTCCGCCGAACGCTACAAGATATTCGCCTGGGCACCACCTGTCTACTTAATGACCCAGTCATTAGATATGCCTTGGCTATGCAGTTTGTGGCAGCGATCGCCGGGGCCGCCATCCTGGTCAATACTGTCGGTTATGTCCAGGGCAATCTTCAACTAGGCAAGCTGGAGTATGGCTGGGTTATGGCTGCCTTTGGTATCGGAGCAACTCTTACATCTCTTTGTCTGGGCACCTTCAACCCTAGACAGAAACAGACGGCACTCACCGGCCTGGGGGCGGCTCTGATTACCCTCGCGCTCTTGCCCGCAAGTTGGGTTAGCCTAGGTGGGCTATTGCTGTTGTGGATCGTTGCAGGGGTGGGGCAAACTCTGGTTAATGTTCCTACCCAAACCCTAATTGCTGATCGGGTTGATGTTGACATTCAGGGTCGAGTCTACGGAGCTCATTTTGCCTGGAGCCATCTTTGGTGGGTCTTTGCTTATCCCATCGCGGGATGGATGGCGAGTCACTTGCCCAGTTCTGTTTTTCTGGGCAGCAGCCTGATTGGTGCAGTGATTTGGGTCATCGTCAACCTAGTTTTCCACCCTGGTCAACAATCTGATCGGAAGAGAGGACTATGGCATGACCATAACCATACTCACGGTCAGCATCACCAGCATCACCATTCACGACATCTAGCTATGACGGTAATCCATAGCCATCTCCACTTCCACACCGTTGCTCAGTTAGAACCCTGCTGAGTAAAAGAATGGGGCGACCCCGATCGTGGTGCTGATATTCTTCTCAGATACCAGGTTCCTGATGCGCCTATCAATGTTGTGGGCAATGCATTGCAGCTCTATTGTCTAGTATCAAACCTGATCGCCAATGCCATTCAGTACAAACCACCAGGTGGTTCAGTCGTCATCAGTTTATCCACCCATGATCGCACCGCCACCATCGCTATCAAAGATACAGGCCTTAGGGATTCCTCCTAAAAAACAAAGCCGTGTTTTTGAACGCTTCTATCGGGTGAACAGCGATCGCTCCCGCAAGACTGGCGGTACTGGG
>JANPIO010000423.1:0-21773 GCA_031425055.1 Phormidium sp. VAR_61_metabat_6 | reverse complement strand
GTGCGCAGCTCTTCGAGCACTAGGCTAAGGTCATCTAGGGCCAGGGTCAGCAGCTCGGGCTGAATGGGCAATGTGCTGGCGTGCTGGTGCAGCAGCAGGGCGCGCTGCTGTACAGCATCGATGCGCTTAAGCATCATATTCACTGGGGCCTGCCCTGACGGTAGTCACTGAGATCTTGAAGCAGTTGGGCGTTGGCCTGCATGAGGTCTGCGGTGCGGGCAACGATTAGGTCTTGAAGATCGGCCTGGGCCGCCTGGAGCTGCTGCTCTAGGCAGCGCTGCTGCGAAATATCTCGCAGCGACCAAAGAATGGTAATGGCCCCTGGGACGCTGTCTTTGAGGACGTTAGTAGCGATCGCCACCATAACCAGATCCCCCTGCCGCGATTTGAGGGTGACTTCCCAGGGCTCGGCAGGGTCGGGCTGGGCCAGCCGTCGCTGAAACTCTGGCCAGTCGCCCTGCTCGATTAGCACCATCAGGGGTTTGCCCACTAGCCCGGCCTGGGGCTGGGCAAACAATATCTCTGCTGCCCGGTTGGCGTGATAAATTTTGCCCGTTGCATCGGTGACTAAATAGCCATCGGGGGCCAGCTCAAACAGGGTGCGGTAGCGCTGGCGCTCCAGGTCAACCTGATGTCGGGTGTCGCTGAGCATCTGATTTTGCTGATGCAGCTCTGCATCTACCGCCTGAAGCTCTTCGAGTACAAAATAGAGTTCCTTAAGCGCTTGCTCTAGCAGATCTGGCTCAACGGGGTCGGCAGTGGCCTGCTCGCGCAGATGTAGTGCTCGCTGATAGACCGCTTCTATTTGATGAGAGAGACCCATAACGTCAGTTCTTCCTGCTAAGAGGCTGCTCATCCTAAGAGATGAACAGCGGGAGTGGGGCAGCAGATTTAAGCTAGGGGGCCTTTGGGTTGGAGATACACATAAGTTTAGCTTTTTTTGCTGAGCGACTGTTCATCCTAAAGGATGAACAGTTGGAGTGGGGCAGCAGAATTAAGCTGGAGTATTTTAGGTATTAAATCAAGCTCTTCGGTATCAAATAGTTCCCTTAGAACAATATTCTCCTTTAAATTTATCATTTCATCAATTCTTAAAAATTCCTCAAAAAATACTAATGTTATTGATGCATCATAAACTTCGTCAAGCCATCAGATTCTCTAACTTCGTAGGTTTTTCGCTCTTTTGAGGCTGTTTTTTGCTATTTTTCTCTATTTCCAGGCAAAGGTGTGGCTTCTCTGGCCTCAAAATTTGCAGAAATTTTTCTCTTTGGCTCAGGCGACGGGCAGAGCTAATTAATCATTGTTAGCAGGGTGCTTAGGCCTATTTTCAATGGCCAACAAAATTAGATCATGGCCCTGGGATTGCACCATCTTGCGGGCATTGAGCCGCATGGTTTTGGGGCCAATGGTTTCAAAGTTGTGCACTACCTCAAAATCGTCAACCTGAGAATTTTGGGGCAGCAAGTCGTAGAGCAGCGATCGCAGCTGAGGGATATCCCACTGGCCGTTGCCCAGCTCAAAAATAGAGCGCCCCTCGGTGTCTCCGGGGTTGACCTGAAAGCTTTGATAGAACTGGCGGTTGGCCGTCACCACCCGCAGGTCGCCGGTCAGCACCATCAGGGGCTCGCGCACGGTCTGCACAATGGCGTCGGCGTAGTCGCGGGCCTGGCGCACCAGCTCGGCGCTGCGCTTGAGGCTGTCGATATCTACCAGCACCACCACCGCCCCATCGATGCGGTTGTCGAGGGTGCGGTAGGGGCGAATGCGCAAGTCGTACCAGCGGCCCTCCTGATCCTGCACCTCTTGGCTGCTTTGATCTAGGGTGTTGATCACGCTCAAAATTCTGGCCTCCAAGTCAGCGATTGCCAGGCGGTGGTTGATGTCCCCCAGGGGGCGACCCACGTCGCCGGGAATCAGGTTAAACAGAGTCGCCGCAGTGGGGGTAAAGCGACGAATGCACAGGTCGTCTTCGAGCATCAAAATGGGAAGGTGGATGCTGCTGAGCAGGTTTTGAAAGTCGTCGCTGATGCGGCTGGTCTCGGCGTTGCGGTGGTAGAGTTCGTCGTTGATGGTGCTGAGTTCTTCGTTGGTAGCCTGAATTTCTTCCTTAGCGGTTTGCAGCTCTTCGTTGGTGCTTTGCAGTTCTTCGTTGCTAGAGAGAATCTCTTCGTTGGCGGCCCGCAGATCTTGGTTGGTGGCCTCCTGCTCCTGGATGATCGATTGCAGGTGCGATCGCGTCGTGTCGAGATCCTGCTGGAGGGCAAGGTTTTCTTGTCGGTACTGGCTCTCCAGGTCGACGGCGGAGACGACCTCGGCAGCGGTGCCATCGGGCACCACATCGGCAAAAAACACCAGATAGTAGGCTTTGTCAGCGGGCTGGGGACTGAGGGGCACGACCTCAATCTGCACGGGGCGGGGGCGATCGCCCGCTTCGATCAGCAGCGATCGCCGCTGCACCACCTGGCTGGTTTGCTTGGCCTGATAGAGGGCCGTGCGCAGGTCGAGCCGTAGCCCCTCCTTGGCCATGGTGAGCAAATTGAGGCTGGCGCGACCGGGGGCGGGCTCTAGATAGGCTCCGGTCTGCCCCCGAAACTGCAAAATCTCTAGCCGGTCATTCACCAGCACCCCCGCTGGGCCATAGCGGTTGAGCACCGTCTGGTCGGCCAGACCATAGAGGTCGGGGTCTGGGGTGCGCTCTCGGGTCGGGTCGGTCATAGGGGGCTGGGAGCTGGGGGTGTAGGTGGTGGGGTCAAAGTCAAAGCTCAACGGCAGCGACGATGACTGCTTAGCGTAGAGCTTGTAGCGGCTGTCCACCAGCGAAAACAGGTAGCTAAACTCCCCTGCCGTCTCCGACGACCCCAGCAGCAAAAAGCCGTTGGGCTTGAGGCCGTAGTGAAACATGGGCAGCACCTTGCTCTGTAGGGTGGCCCCAAAATAAATCATCACATTGCGGCAGCTAATCAGATCGAGGCGCGAAAAGGGTGGATCGGTGATCAGATTTTGGCAGGCAAAAATGCACAGTTCCCGCACCACCTTGTTGATCTGGTAGCCGCCATCAGCGGGCACAAAAAAACGCTGCAACCGCTCGGGCGACACGTCGCTCACCTGGCTAGGCGAGTACCAGCCAAGGCGGGCTACCTCAATGGCTTTCTCGCTGACATCGGTGGCAAAAATTTGAATTGGCGGGCTGGTGCTGTGGCGGCCCAGGTACTCCAGCAGACAGATAGCGATAGAGTAGGCCTCTTCACCCGTCGAGCAGCCCGCTACCCAAATGCGCAGGGGCAAATCGGGGTTGCCCTGGCCCTCTTTGGCCAGCCGTTGACTATGGCGCAGCAGGGCCGGAAACACAATCTGCTCTAGGGCCGCAAACACCTCCCCATCGCGAAAAAAGCTGGTCACGCCGATCAAAATTTCTCGGTGTAGGGCCTGCACCTCCTCGGGGTTGGCCTGGAGGTACTGACTGTAGCTCTCCAGGCTCTCCAAATGGCGCAGAGCCATACGGCGAAAGATGCGCCGCTTGACGGTGGTGGGCTTGTACTGGGCAAAATCGATTTTGGTGACCCGCTTCAGCAGGGTGAGAATGGTGGCTAGGGCGGTGGCGCTCGTAGCGCTTTCCTGGGGCAACGCTGGCTCTACCGGGCTGGGGCTAGCGACGTAGGGGTGGGCACTGAGGTTGGCTAGGGTCTGGGCAATTTCTTCTGGGGTTTGAATGAAATCGACCTGGCCGGTGGCGATCGCCATGTGGGGCATGCTGCTAAATTTGGCCGACGCCTCCGACTGCGAAAAGGTGATCCCCCCCGCCGCCTTGATCGCCTCTAGCCCCAGGGTGCCGTCGGCATTGGCCCCCGAGAGCACCACGCCAATCGCCCTATTGCCCCGCTCTGCGGCCAGGGCGCTAAAGAAACTGTCGATCAGGCGGCTGACAGTGCGCGATCGCGGGCGGGGTCGCAGCCGCAGCTTGCCCGCCACAATGGTCATCGCCTGATTATGCGGCATCACGTAGACGTGGTTGGGGGCGATCGCCACCCCATCGACCACCTCTAGCACCGGCATCTCGGTGGTGCGGCCCATGATCTCGCTCAGCAGGCTGGGCTGGTTGGGGTCTAAATGCTGCACCAGCACAAAGGCCATGCCCGTGGTGGTAGGCAAATGGCTGATCAGCTGAGTAAACGCCTCTAGCCCCCCTGCCGATGCCCCAATCGCCACCACCGGAAACATTTCCTCGGGCTGTGCAGAGGTGGCGGGAGCGTCATCGGCAGGAGAGGGTTGTGCGAGCGTCATATTTGGGGTGAATCATGGCCTAAACCATCTGCGCTGAGCCGGTCTAGATTCAAACAGTATGACGGCTCAGCCCCCGATATCTCCCACGACTTTATCTATTTGGTCATTGCCCTCGGTTGCAGCCCTCGATCGCAGCCTTCGGTCTGCCCGCCCACGGGCAGGTCACCCACCAGCTCGAACCAAATGCTCTTGGCCTGGCACACCCAAAGCGGTTGTCGTTGGGTGCGGCTCTATCGCAGGCTCACCTCATGCCAAACGGTCAAGGAGTCTGTAGCTATAGAAATGCTGACCGTTTAACGTTTGGGGATCTTTCCCAGTTCGAGCATTAGGAGCGCGCCACCGCTGGCAAAAGCGCCGCCGAGCATGCCCTGGGCCACCTGCACCTTGGGGGATGCGCTGAGACAATGTCCAGGCATGGTCTGTGATTGAGTACAGGCCTGGTTTTTAGCGCGCGCTGCACCGCCGCCCAAGAGGATGCCGACCGAGAGTGCCAGGGTAGTGCCCCACAGCATGACATTTTTTTCGCGTTGAATAAACATTTCGGTAGTTGACAAATGGTTGCCCTAGCATGCCCAATTAGGTTGATTTCTATAACCGTGCTCTGCCATCGCCTCCCAAATTTTTTGGGAACGCCAGGGATAGCCGCTGGGTAGGTAGGTGGTAACGCCATTTAGAGTGGCAAGGGCGATCGCCCTCAGCCATCTTCAGCAGTAGGTTGGGACTGTCGTCACAACACGCCCTACAGCAGCGATTCGTGCAAAAAAGCCTGCTGAGGCTTCAAAATTTCAGCAGGCTTAGTGGTATTACCGGGTAGAACCCTAGGAATGGAGATGTAGCTCAAACAACGGTGTAGGCCTAGCGTGCTATTCGACTAGCCAGCACTGGGGTTGAGGTCGATCATTTGGCCGGTGGTGTACGTACCAATTGGGCTCCAAATCACGTAGGGAAGGAGGAGTAGGGCCGCAAACTCAGAAATAGGAAATACTACAAGCGTGAGCAGAACGACTAAAACCACCCCCAGCCCGCCTAGCACAGTGCCAACTTTTAAGCTTCTAAACCACAGCGTGGCAGGCATATAAGCAACAGTAATGACTTCTACCAGTAGATAAAAACCCATCAACAGCCAGGTTTTGGAACTTCCCGGATCGGCTTGCCAAACATCGGTGGCTGAGAGCGCGCCACAGGCAAAAATCACCGTCCAAATTAGCGGGATGGCGGGTTCAAAAAAGAGCCACTTGGGGCGATCGAGGCGACTGCCCCAAGTGATATCTCGGGGCCGAATAAAACTACTGCCTAGGGCAACTAGGAAGGTGATTCCCCCAATTATCATCCAGCTGTCGTGCATTTTAAGGTCAGGTTTTAAACTGCATAAACTTTTTAAGACTAAACAAAAGCCCCACCTGTCAACACATTTTTTCCAGCTTTTTTGGTCGCCGCCGTCTGTCTTTGGTAAAAATTTACGATTTCCCGCAGGGCAAGGGAGTTTAGGGCGATCGCATTCGAACCAGAAGCTTTATGGCTTCACTGGCTGCGGCAAAGCTGAAGCCAGGATCCGGTCGATCTCCTGCAATACTTCAGAGCTGAGATCAACCCCAGAAGCAGCGGCATTGTCGGCCACCTGTTCAGGACGACTGGCTCCAATAATGGCCGATGTCACCCGCCCGTCGCGCAAAATCCAGGCGAGGGCTAGCTGAGCCATGGAGAGGTTGAGCCGCTGGGCGATGGGCTGGAGGTTTTGTACAGCACTGAGGACGCGATCGCGCCTCAGCTCGCTCATAAATTTATTCATTTTGTCGTTGGCGGCGCGGGAGTCTGCAGGCGGTGTCGCCCCAGGCTTATATTTGCCGGTGAGCACCCCCTGGGCCAGGGGTGACCAGACAATCTGCCCAATGCCGTGGTCGGCACAGAGGGGAAAGACCTCGGCCTCGGGTTGCCGCCACAGCATCGAGTATTGGGGCTGGCTAGAGACAAATTTTTCTACGTTGGGCAGACTCAGCGCTGCCTGAATCTGGGTGGCGCTCCATTCGCTAAAGCCGATATAGCGGGCTTTGCCCTGCTGCACTACCTCGGTGAGGGCAGCCATGGTTTCTTCAAGCGGCGTGTTAGGGTCGTAGCGATGGCACTGGTAGAGGTCGACATAGTCGGTGCCCAATCGCTGTAGCGAGGCGTCGATCTGTTTATAAATTTGTGCTGCCGCCAGCCCCTGATCGCTTGGCGACATGGGGAAAAAGACCTTGGTGGCCAGCACGTAGGAGCTGCGATCGCGACCCCGCAATACCTCTCCTAAAAACGACTCTGCGGCTCCACGTCCATAGACATTGGCCGTATCAATAAAGTTGATGCCGACATCAAAAGCCTTGTTCACACAGGCTTCTGCCTGCTGCCGCTCGACTCCGCCGCCGTAGGTCAACCATGATCCTAGGGCAAGTTCCGAAACGGTGAGGTCGCTATCCCCCAGCTGCCGATATTTCATCTTAAATCTCCTTTATCGATTGAATTGAGACAAAATTTAGAACGCTGGGCCTAAGCTGATGGAGCAGTTGGGAGGCAGAGCCGGCAACATCCCTGGCTGACCAGGCTGGGCGGAACTGGCAGCCCTCCCGCAAAACTCGGTCTAGGGACGGATGCAGGCCATGCCGACCCGTTAACCCGTCCTTCAATATCATCCCGTTGGGCATGCTGCCGTTGGTTAGGCCATGGCCGAGGTTCAGCGCCCAAACATGAGCTTAAGCAACCAGTCCGACAAGCTGGGCACGGTGAGGTGGTTAAAGTCTCCCTTCACCTGCTCATAGCCCGGCATCGGCTCAAACAGACCGTCTGGAGCTTGGGGAGCTTTCAGATCGTCGGTGCGCTGACCGCGAAAGCCAACGTAGTTGAGGGCAACGTCCATCAGCCCCGGCGACAACCGCTGGCCCCAGTCGAGCAGGCGACCCACATCTCCCACGATATAGTCGCGAATCGGGTGCTCAGCGGCATAGAGAATGGCATCGGTGACCAGGCTCGGGTCGTAGTAGGGCGGAATGCCTGTGGGCTTGACGCCAACTTTGGTGCGCATGTGGTTGTAGAAGGGGGTGTTGATCACCGCTGGTTTAATGCTGGTGACATTGATGCCATATCCCTCGTGCTCTAGCTCTACGCGCAGCGATTCGAGAAAGCCCTCTAAGCCGTGTTTAGCCGTTGAGTAGGGACTCTGCAATGGCAGTGCTCGCCGCCCCTCCATAGACGAAATGGCGATCAGCGAACCTCGTCCCGCTTGTTTGAGGTGGGGCAGAGCCACCTTGGCCCCGTAAACCTGGCCCATCAGGGTAACGTCAATTACCCTTCGAAACTCTTCAATGCTCATAGTCTCGAAGGGGGCAAGAATGCCAGCGGCGGCGCAGTGCACCCAGGTGTCGATGCGGCCAAATCTGGCGATCGCGGCATCGGCGATCGCGCTGACTTGCTCAAATTGGGCTACATCGGCGGTGACGGCGATCGCCTCTCCGCCCCCCTGCCGAATTTCGTCTACCAGCGACGACAATCCGCTCTCATTGCGGGCTGCCACGACAACTTTAGCGCCCCGCTGGGTCAATTTCAAAGCAGCGTCGCGACCAATACCGCTAGAGGCCCCCACTACAACGACAACCTGCTGGTTAAGTGGTTTAAGCTCCATGAAAAATCTCTATAGTTCCTTAAATTCGGGCCTCAAACTCAATCGCGCAGTTAACTACGCCAGTGCCACAAGAGGCAATGTTCTAGAGCCTGTTCTACCTGCCCCACGGGGTGAGGCAGGTAGAACAGGCTCGGGCTCAAGCGATTTCTTGAATCGAGTTAACAACTCCATTAGGACACGTGGGTCTCACCCGGCCCCACAATCCCCACCTTGTGACGAAACATTAGCTCGCCGCCAAACCAACCACTGGCCAATAGCAGCACCGACACCACCAAGGACAACACTAAGCCAGTTGGCAAAATATTTGTCTCTAGGTTGTCCAACCGCAGCGCAAAGTTGCCGATGCTCAATACCAGCACCGCCACGTTTAGCCCCATGTGCAACCAGCCCGCCTGACGCTTGCGCGCCCTGGGAATGCGGACGAAGTCAAACATGCCAGTTATAGCGGCGGCGACCCCAGACAGCAAGCCCACCCCCAACAGCCAAATCGACGCCTGGGCCCAAAATTCACCCTTGGTTAGCCAATAGCCCAGATCAGTGCCAGCTACGCCGCTGAGAAATGCGATCGGGAAAATTACAATAATCGGATGAATGGGGTGGCCCAAAATAGCCACAGTGCTGGTAATGCCGGTGCCGTGATATTCGGTGGCGCGACTATCAATCAGCGGTGGAATATTTGGATAGGGAACATCACTACTCTGCCGTTCTTGTTGAGTTTCTCGTGTTTCCATACTGCCTCTTTGGTACAAAAATATACTGTCAACACTCAGCCATCTACCAGACCCATGCTGCCTACGACGCTAGCAACTACCAGGAATTCAGCCATTTCGCCCCCACCGCGAAAAAGGGAAAACCTATGGATGACCCAATCTAGGGACTGCAATTCTCAGCGCCGGGGCAAGACATTACCGGGTGGCTAACTTAGTACATCCGATTTCGCTCTTAGCTGTTTCGTCATAGGCACAGCGATCGCCCTCCAAAATTTTGTAGGTGAGGGCTATTTCTTAGCCAGAGATTGATAGTCGTTGCTATTCCATTTGTCTAGGGTCTGATTAGGGACTTCAACACAAACGTTGGAACGTATGGAATAGCTGCAAGGGCAATCCCTGTTCTAACAGGAGTCTAATCACTGGCTCAATCTATTTCGTCTTCCCTGAGAAGTATCTACCTATTCCCTAGGGAGGAATAGGCAGCGGCAGCAATAGAATTCTTTCACAAAATCTTAAACCAGCGCCCTTGCTTCGTATTCAGGTAGTTCTGTTACCCACACTCCATCATGGACATCGACGTCGTAATCACTGATCCATGGCCATAACCACGCCTTTTTCTTCTTGATGTGATGCTAAATCTTCTGTTTCTTACCTATCCTTAGGCAGAAATATCTGTGTCTCATTTTCCTGAAGTTGGAATAGAGAGCTAGTATCGGCTAGCAGAGATACCTTGTTGAACTAGAGCCGTGTCACACTGTTGGTATGGCACGGCATGGCAAGGTCATTTCACCGATTGGGTTAACCAATCCTTCCCATTAGGGTTTGAACGGCAGTAGTTATTCCTGGTACTGCGATCGCCACTACCATAGCATCTAGAATAAACACCAACATTAGATAGCGCTGCTGAATTATATGTATTCAGCAGCGCTTGCTTGTAGTTGTCATTGCCGATTACTCAGCGACTTCGGACTCAGCGACTTCGGACTCAGCTTCCTTTTTCTTTTCTTCCCGCTTTTTTTCTCCTTTTTCGTTGATGTTGTCAACAAATTCTGTGATGCGCTCTTCGTTCTTCTCGGCGTAAGATTTGTGCTGCTTGTCAGTCATAGGATTAACCTCAGTAGTCGAATTGGTTAAATCATTCATTCCAGATACAGCTTAGCGGCAGCCCTAGGCACTACCCTCTACTCAATGAGTGATTTACGTTAAGCAATGTTCTATCACAGGGCTTAATGCCTAATTAAAACGATGGAACGGGTTAAACAGTCTTATTTAGTTCTGTTAGGTAGCTAAACCCTACATCCCCTAGGTCACAAGTTGTTTGGCCACAAAGCTTTGAGGAGCTGATCGATTTCTTGGCAGCATTTCTCAAGTAATTTGAGCACATGAGAAGGTGCATGCTACTTGTGATCGCCAACTTGACCCAGCCCTCGATGGCAATGCCTCTAGACGGCATCTCACCTGTAGGATCTCCTCCTTTCTACAATTTTTGATCTCTCTAATGAGCGATGAGGCTAACTAATTGCAGCTTTTAGAATATCGATCAACGCAGCGAGAGCTAGCTTTGCAATAGCTGCTGGCTTCGCACAACAAGGAGGAAGCACAACATGGCTTCACAACATAGAAGAGCGGTCGGTATTTTTTCCAGCCGTCCTCAAACAGCATCGGCCCTACAGGCCCTCAGCGACTCAGGCTTTGCCATGAGTCATGGGTCGATTATTGCTAAAGACCCTGAGCGGCAAAGTGCGATCGCAGGGGTTGATGTAACTGATGAGGCTGGTAACAAGGCCAACAAAGCAGGTACAAGCTACGCCAGCAGTGGTTCTCCCAACGCCACATTTAGCGGCACAGTTGCCGTTCCTAATGGGCGAGACAATCCCTACCCCCACGACAATTTTCACCGAGGGAAGGAGGCACCCCAGACCACTAGATTGCCCCATGCCTCCAACCCGTTGGAACCTTAAAACGCCAAACCTAGCCACAAAGCTAGGGGCATGGGCTGGGCAGCCATACCTATGGCTGAGGTTGCTAAATGCGCTGTAGTTACTGAGGAAAAAAACTGTGAATTTCTTAAAGTCTATTCGTTCTGGGGTAATTGCCCTGTGTTTGGGAGTCATTTTGCTGACCACCAGTGCCTGTGGTAGTGCCACTCAAACCAGCACTGCCCCCAGGCTATCGCCTACCAGTGCCTACAGTCAGCTTGAACGGGGCGACACCGCTAGTGGCGAAAGCTACGGGCGATGGGTTATGCAGACCGCAAAAGGGTTAATTAGTGATGCCTTTGTGCGTGACAGCAATAAGCTCGGCGTTGTGATCTCGCCTGACGTACAGCCCCGAGAGGTAAAAACTTTGGCACAATCGCTAGTGCAAGGGTTTCACAAAAAGTTCCCCAACCGCGATCTGAGCGTCTTGGTTTATGCACCTGACAAAGAGCTAATTCTAACTGCCAAATACGACGATACGACTCGGCAGGTCGAATACCAATAGGTGACAACACTCCTTGAGCGCGCCGCTAAGTCGAGCTACCAGTCTCGAAAGCGCTATCCACTGCAACATTACTAAGTTGCTTGAGGAGGGGAGCTTTGAAAATAGTTGCTATTTACAGCTTTGAAAAATTGTAAATAGCGGTCAGCTTGAAATCAAAAACAAAAATTTGGAGAGTTACGCTATGAGTAGCAGCAAAGATTATAAACGTGAAATCATGAATGACTTGGCTGGCGGCAATGTCGAAGGCATTGATGCCAAAGCTACCCAGCCCGAGCAAGAGTACGCCAACTTCGACGACTTCGCCAATCGTTCATCTCGCAATGAGCGCCGGGAATTATTTGGGCGCGGGTTCCACCCCGATCGCATACCCACTAGCGAAATGGAGCCTGAGTTGCGCAAGGCGATCGCTCAGATTAAGCCTCAGCAGCGAGACGATGTTGCTCGCGACCTGTTCAAGCATCTCAAAGAGCGCGGTCTCAACGATCGCGATCTAGAGAGACAGCTGGGGCTATCGACCCACCACACTGGCCGCATGAATGAAGATGACGTCTCTAAGCTGGCCGCTTTTGCTTACCACAACCACCCTGATGTCTTTCAAGAAGTGCTGGCTGACCAGCCCACTATTCTCAAGTTTTTGAGCAATCCGATGGTGGGTGCGGCTGTGGGTGCGATCGCCGCCAAGTGGCTAGGCAAGCGTTAAGAACCGTCACTCTGCCCTGGCAATCCTTCACTAGGATCGATGTCCCTGTGCATTGTTAACCCTACTGACTGATGGAAGCCCGCCTGCTTAAGCAGGTGGGCTATTTTTTTAAAGAACTACTATACTCAACGCAATCAATCAACATTTAATGTATGAGTAAACACTTTTGCCGGCGGATTTACTCACATCCTAAAACAGCACCGTCAAGATAGTATTGACAGATTTCTATACAAAGCGTCACCATGGAAAATTGGGTGGCTATAAAAATATGAAACCTATAGGATGCTGCGTTTATAAATCTGCTTTAAACCAAAAGAAAATAACGTTAACAATTATGGAGTTTGCAATTTAAGAGTTGACGTTTTTTAGGCAATGTTGCAATCATTTGTTAGCCGCGGCTATAGGGCTGCCTCGCTACCAAGCGACTTATTACAAATGTTGGTGATTTTATGGTTTCATCTCGCTTCGCTACGGTACTAGCGGCAGCTTCCACGGTTCTTTGGGGAGCCACGGCCTGTGTAGCACCATCCTCTGGCCCTGGTGTGCCACCCCTCACGGGCAGCATCTGGGAACTCCAGCAAATTCAGATGAGCGATGGCACCCTGCTGACGGCAAATTCACCGCAAAACTACACGGCAGAGTTTGCTGAAGACGGGCAGGTGTTTGTCAAAGCTGACTGCAACCGGGCGATCGGCCAATTTACAGAATTCGCTGACGGACGAATTACGGTTTCTCTGGGGCCAACTACCCAAGCTGCCTGCCCTGAAGGCAGCATTAGCCCTCAGTTTTTGCAGGCGATGAATAACGCCAGCTTTTTCTTCTTCCAAAACGACGATCTATTTGTTGATCTTAAGTTTGACAGCGGTACCATGCAGTTTTCGGGCACCCCTACCCCAGCCCTGGTCGGTACCCTATGGAAGCTGCAGCAAATTCAGTTTAGCGATGGCACACTGCTGGTCGCCGATCAGCCTGAGCACTACACCGCTGAATTTTTAGACGATGGCACGCTGCTGGTACGGGCCGACTGCAATCGAGGTCGGGCCGATTTCACAACCACCAGCGATCGCACCCTTCAAGTCTCGCCCATTGCGACCACCATGGCCGCCTGCCCTGAGGGGTCAATTGGCAGTGAATTTGTGCAAGCTCTAGGAAACTCTGGCATCTACTTTTTCCAAGACGGCAATCTTTTCGTAGACCTAGCCTTTGACAGCGGCACTATCCAATTTTCCGCCGACTAGTAGTCCGTATCAAACTCAGCTTAAAAATCAGGGGGTTACTAGAACCCTCTGATTTTTAGCATCTACTTTATGTATGGGTCTTTTACAGCCTAAGTATAGATAGCACTAGGCAGAAAACTGGCAGCCCCTATCCATTCGACCGGCTTTACTCTAGGACAACCGCAGGTAGTTCTAAGCAGTAGCCAGCCCCATAGACGGTCTTAATAAACTTGGGATGGCGGGGATCAGGCTCTAGCTTGGTGCGCAGGTGCCGCACGTGTACGCGAATGGTTTCGATGTCGTCGTTGGGCTCGTAGCCCCATACCTCTTGCAAAATCTGGCTAGGGGACACAGTCTGGCCATGGCGCTGGAGCAGGCAGTGCAGCAGCTCAAACTCCAGATGAGTCAGCTTAACCGTGCCGTCAAACCAAATCGCCTCATAGCGCTCAGGAATCAGCGTGAGAGGGCCGTGGTTGAGAATTTCGCTATGTTTGGCCGCCTGGGGAATGCGATCGGTGCGGCGTAGCAGGGCGCGTACCCGAGCCAGCATTTCGTCTAGCTCAAAGGGTTTGGTGAGGTAGTCGTCGGCTCCGGCGTTAAAGCCATCGACCTTATCTTGGGTCTGTGACAGGGCCGTAAGCATGAGCACCGGAATGTCGGCGGTGCGGCGATCGCGGCGCAGGCGCTGGCACACGGTCAGCCCATCCACTTTAGGCAGCATCAGGTCAAGCATGATCAGGTCTGGCAGCAGCTGCACAGCTAGGGCCTGGCCCTTGATACCATCTCCGGCCTGATTGACGTCGTAGCCTGCCATTTCCAAATTGATGGAAACAAGCTCCGCGATCGCAGCATCATCATCAATGACAAGAATACGAGGCATTACCAACTGAACTTGACGACCCGAAAAACACCGACTCAGCTAGAGGCAAGCCACAAAGCTTTGAGTAGCCTAACATTACAACGTAAAGAGCTATGACGGAATAATACAATTCCTCGATAAATTATAAGCAGAGTCCCTAAATTTTCCTGAGTAAAGTGAGCTATCGCTCTCTGGGCTCAAGATTTCTGTACGATCGGCGGGCGATAAGAGCTCTGACCCATCCGATCTCCAAAGGATCACTAGCCCAGGAAGACAACCACCTGTGCTCGGCTATTGATGTAAAAACTCCCCAGGTAGGATTCGAACCTACGACCAATCGGTTAACAGCCGACCGCTCTACCACTGAGCTACTGAGGATTAACTGCGAAGCTCGCGAAGCTTATATTAACGATAAGTGTGCAACCTTGACAACCCTCTAGTGAAAATTTCTGGCTTAGCCCCGATCGTAGCTATCTAGCGGACACCTCAGGGTTGGTTTCACGCCGCAGCGCTATGGCTGAATTTTCCTACCTCCACAGCGGCCTACTCATGGTATAGTCAAAGACTGTGTCGAAAATGTGGTAACCATGCCCAAGCTTAAGTCTCGCAAAGCTGCCGCCAAGCGCTTTCGTCGCAGTGGCAGCGGCAAAATCATGCGTCGCAAGGCGTTCAAGAATCACATGTTGCAGCATAAAAATGCTGAACGTCGCTCTCGGCTGTCTAAGATTGCCTTAGTGTCGGAAGAAGATGCTCCCAATGTGGAGCTAATGCTGCCCTACCTCTAGGTGAGGGGCTTTTAGTCTGCTAGTGGTCATTAGTTATATAGTTCCAAGGGTTAAACAGTCATGGCACGTGTCAAGCGCGGCAACGTAGCACGCAAGCGCCGCAACAAAATTCTCAAGCTAGCCAAAGGGTTTAGAGGATCGCACTCTAAACTATTTCGCACAGCCAACCAGCAGGTGATGAAGGCGCTGCGGTACGCCTACCGCGATCGCCGCAACCGGAAGCGCGATTTTCGTCGCCTGTGGATTACCCGCATCAATGCGGCTTCTCGCATGCACGGTCTGAGCTACAGCCAGCTCATTGGCCAGCTCAAAAAGTCCAATATCGACATCAACCGCAAGATGCTGGCCCAAATGGCCGTGCTCGACCCCAATGGGTTTGCGAAAGTGGTTGAAGTCGCCAACCAATCTTAGGGATTGGCCCAGACAGTAGGGGCAGTCGTAGTTTAGACACGGCCGCACCATGGCATGGAACTGGCTTGGGTTTGGTTTAGCACTGGGGGCGCAGCTAGCTGTGCTCCCAGTTTTTGCTGCGGATCTCGATACCATTCGCGCCCGTGGGCACCTGGTGGTGGCGGTGCGCGAGGGCTGGCAGCCTTTGAGCTTTCGCGATCGCGAGGGCGATCTGGTTGGTCTAGAAGTTGATTTGGCCCACGAGCTGGCATCGGCAATTTTTGCCGATCCGGCGGCGGTTGAGTTTGTGGTGGTGCCCAACGGCGATCGCATTCCAGTGGTGCTAGAAGACCGGGCCGATGTGGCCATCGCAGGCCTTACCATGACCTCCGGTCGCCAGCGATTGGTGAGTTTTAGCCCCCCCTACTACCTTGACGGAGCCGCCGTACTGGTACGAGATCCCCGGGTGCAGGGTCTGAGCGATCTCCAGCGCCAGCGGCTAGGGGTGCTCCAGGGGGCCAGTACTGTGGCGGTAGTGCGCTACCTGTTGCCGCTAGCTATTCTTACCCCTTTAAACAGCTATCAAGATGCCTTTAGCCGCCTCAGTATGGGCCAAATTGACGGCTTCGCTGGCGACGTAACAGTGCTAAGCGGGTGGCAGCAGGCCCACAGCGGCTATTATTTAGTGCCCAGCTTGATGTCGGCTGAACCTCTGGCGATCGCCCTGCCCAAGGGCACTCAGTACACCGAATTGCGTAGCCTAGTCAACCAGGCCGTCATCGATTGGCATCAAAGCGGCTGGCTAGAAAATCGGACTACCTTCTGGGGGTTGCCCTAGCCATGGCAAGATAGGTTAGTTCTCAAGTGCAGATCAAGACCGCATGGAAAACAGCAACCTGCTCCTTATTTATTTGGGTATTCTGCTGGCGTTGCTGAGCGTTGCCGCCTTTTTTGTGGTGCGCCAGGTAATCAAGACCCGCCGCATCGAAAGCACTCTGGGGCGACTCCAGTCACGGTTAACCAAAGAAAAGGGCACTTCCCAAGAATATTATGAGCTGGGCAGTCTGCTGCTCGACAAAAAGCTCTACACCCAGGCCGCCCTCTACCTCCAACAAGCTATCAAGCAACTGGGTAACGACGAAGGCGAAAACGCTGCCGTGGTTTATAACGCCTTGGGCTACTCCTACTTTGCCCAGGATCAGTACGACCTGGCCATTCGCAACTACAAAGAGGCGCTGAAGATTTCGCCCGAGTACGTCACTGCCCTCAATAACCTGGGCCACAGCTACGAGCGCAAGCAGCTCACTACCCAGGCCCTAGAGATGTACGAAGCTGCCCTAGCCCTTGAACCCAAAAACTCTACGGCCCGCCGCCGCTTTGACTCGCTCAAAAAGCGTGTTGCTCCCGCCGAAAAATCCTAGCTGTTGCGCCGAATCTCCCTGGGCTGAGCCTTGTCTTAGACAGGCGTTATGAAAATCCGATTTGTAGGGTATATAAGTAGGTATAGGGATCCTGCTAGGGCAAGATATTGCACCGATAATCTACCTCTTTCTGCTCTTTATTGTTTTTCAGGGAGTGGTTTATGCGCCTCGATACTGGTACCCCGCTTACTCGGCTTCTCTCAGCGCTAGTGACTATTTTGGCGCTGCTGGCCTTTGGCTTTGTGGCTTGGAAGGCTTTTGACGTCTGGCGTTCTGACCCGGCGGTGGAAGGTATTCACGATATTCTACGACCCAAGCAGTAGCGCCCTAGCTCGGCCCTAGCCTGGTAGGATGTGGAGGTTCTTTGCCCCCAGGGTTTCCATGCCGGAGTTGACCGGGCTGCCAGTGCTACCCACCCATGCCGATGCTGCTGTTTACCGCATCCTCGATGCCAACCTCGATCGCGCCCGGGAAGGGCTACGCGTGATCGAAGAGTGGTGCCGCTTTGGACTGAATAACTCGGCTCAAACCGAGCAGATTAAGCACCTGCGGCAAACCTTGGCCCAGTGGCATACCCCTGAGCTGCGCCTGTGCCGCGACACCCCTGGCGACCCCGGTACCACCCTCACCCACCCCCAAGAGGCCGAGCGTACTAGTGTGACAGCGGTGCTGCAAGCCAACTTTTGCCGGGTTCAAGAGGCCCTGCGAGCCTTAGAAGAATACGGCAAGCTTTACCGTGATGACCTGGCGGCTGGGTCTAAGGCCATGCGCTATCAGGTTTACACGTTAGAGAGCGAAATTCTTGGCGGCCATCGACTTCAGCGGCTGCGCCAGGGGTTGACTTACCTGGTGACATCACCTTGCGATCGCCTCCTGCCCATCGTTGAGGCCGCGCTGCAAGGCGGCATTGCTCTGGTGCAGTACCGCGACAAACACACCGACGACTACCTGCGGCTCAATCTGGCTCAGCAGCTTAAAGATCTGTGCCACCGCTACGGGGCGCTATTTCTGGTAAACGATCGCATCGATTTGGCCCTGGCTGTTGACGCTGATGGTGTGCACCTGGGCCAAACCGACCTGCCCATCGTCGTAGCTCGCCAGCTGTTGGGCAGTCAGCGCATTGTTGGCCGCTCGACCACCAACCCTGACGAAATGCAGCGGGCGATCGCTGAAGGGGCTGACTATATTGGCGTTGGCCCGGTGTACAGCACTCCAACAAAGCCTGATAAAGCTGCTGCTGGCCTTGATTACGTGCGCTACGCCGCCGAACATGCCACGGTGCCCTGGTATGCGATCGGCGGTATTAATACCGAAAACTTGAGCGACGTGTTGCAGGCCGGTGCTGAGCGAGTAGCGATCGTACGAGCCATTATCGAAGCCGAAAACCCCACCCTAATTGCCCAGTACTTTGCCGCCCAAACTAACCACCGCCACACCTTTCACGCTGTCGCCGATCCCGTCGGCTAAGGCGCTGCCAAACTGATTGACCGTTCTAGATAATGGGGTTTGAGGTGCAAGGGATAGGGTCTAAGGTTGCTACAAATCCTTAAACCCTATACCCCGAGCCCGACACCCGACACCTAACTTCCCTATGCTCGACCCCACCACAGACAACTTCTATCTCCTTGTTAACGGCGAATCTCAGCCCTGCGTGCCTGGTATGCTGCTCCCCAGTTTTTTAGAATCACTGGGTCTGAATCCTCGTCTAGTGGCGGTGGAGTACAACGGTGAAATTCTCCATCGTCAGCTGTGGGAAACCACTCATCTGCGCCCCCACGACAGGCTTGAGATCGTCACCATTGTTGGAGGCGGTTAGGGCCTGTAGGTACGGGTTTCCGCCGTTAGTTTGCCCTGTTTTTACCAGGCAGCAGCGGCACTTCGCGTTACATTAAAGACATAAAGCACTCCGGTTTTACGCGATGGTTAAACAACTTTTTCAACGCCTTAAGCCATTTTTGAAGCCGCTGATGGCCGTGGCCTTGGCCATGGTTTTGGTGTTCGGCACCGCCGATGGGGCCTGGGCCGCTGCGGGCGGACGCATGGGGGGCGGTAGCTTTCGGGCTCCGGCTCCTCGCATGAGCCCATCTCCCCGCACTTATGCGCCTAGTGGCGGGGGCGGCTACTACCCCGGCGGCGGCTTTGGCATGCCCTTCCTGTTTCCCTTTATTGGCATTGGCGGTGGATTTGGCGGGTTGTTTACTTTGCTGATTTTCATTGCGATCGCCAACGTGGTGGTGCGCGGTCTGCGGGGTGTGACCTCTGACGGCGACGACTATGCTGCCCCTGCTGGCAGCAACCCTCCCGTATCGGTGGCCAAGCTCCAGGTGGGGCTGTTGGCCGAGGCCCGCGCTTTGCAAGACGATCTCAACCGCCTGGCGACTACCGCCGATACCGGTACCTCCCAGGGGTTGGCCAAGCTGCTGCAAGAAACCACCCTCGCCCTGCTGCGCAATCCTGAGTACTGGGCCTACGCTACCAGCGAAGACAAGCAAACTCGCCTACTCAACGCCGAGCAAGAGTTTAACCGCTATACGCTCTCGGCCCGCAGCCAATTTAGCGCCGAAACCCTGTCTAACGTCAATAACCAGCTCACCCAGGCCCAGCCCAAGGCGATGCTGACTGGCGATACCGACCAGGCTCCTGGAGAATATATTTTGGCCACCGTGGTGGTAGCGACCCAGGGCAAACTCGACCTGCCCAATATTTCTTCAACGACTGATCTGCGTCAGGCCCTCAGCCAGATTGGCGCGGTCTCGGGCGAAAACCTGCTGGCAGTGGAGGTGCTTTGGACACCCCAGCAGTCTGGAGAAACCCTGAGCGCTGACGAGCTAATTGCTGGCTATCCCGAACTGAAGCTGATCTAAGCCTCTGCTTCGGCTCACCTAGCTCGCTGCCATACGTTCTCCACATTGCTGGAGGGCGTATTTTTTGTGGTTAGCACCTGGTGTGGCTCCACAAACGACCTTCACCTACAGGAATTGGGGAGAATCGAAAACCTGACCAGGCCGATTCAGGCGGTATAAATGCGGTTTCAACTGCCGCTTCCTCAACTCTGAAATATGCCTCTAATGGCCTTGCCACCCGATGCAAACTCCCAAGAATTTGTGTGCAAAGGTTTCCTAACGAAAAGGACTGTTGCGATCGCCAAGGCGGACTGAAGAATTCAGCGACAATAGCCCTACGGTTGGATCGCCCTCCAGCTTCAACCTTTAGCTATCCCTACCGTTTCAGCCCCTTGGGAATACAGCCATGGCATCAATGCATCGCCCGGTCTGGACCCTTGATTTAGATGACGTATACCAATCCCTCGATAGCAACCCCCAGGGGTTAACCGATCTGGAGGCTCAGCGGCGGCTAGATCGCTACGGGCCCAACGAACTGTCTGAACCCGCCCACCGCCCGCTGTGGCTACGCTTTACCGACCAGCTCACCCACTTTATGGCGCTGCTGCTGTGGGTGGCGGGCATTTTGGCTTTTGTCTCCCACACCCCGGCCCTGGGCTGGGCGATCTGGGCGGTGATTTGGATTAATGCGGTGTTTAGCTTTTCCCAGGAATTTAGGGCAGAGCAGGCGCTGGCCGCATTAAAGAACGTACTGCCGGCCCAGGTGCGGGTGTTTCGCCAGGGCGAGCTGGTGCAAATTTTGGCCCAAGACTTGGTGCGGGGAGATGTGATGCAGCTAGAGGAGGGCGATCGCATTTCCGCCGATGCCCGCCTGGTCAGCGCCGAAAGCTTGTACCTGGATGTATCAGTGCTGACGGGCGAATCGCTGCCCGTGGCCCGCACCCCCCACCCCGTGCGCCAGCGGGAAGCCCTGCCCCTGCGCGGCGGTAAACCCCTGGCCCTCCCCGGTGAGCAGCCCCAGGTGGAAAAGACCAACCCGGCAGAGGTGAGCAATCTGGTGCTGGCGGGGGCGACGGTGGCGGCGGGGCGCGGTATGGCGGTGGCCTACGCCACGGGCACCCACACCGAGTTTGGCCAGGTCGCCCACCTGACCACCAATGTCAAGCGCGAGCCCAGCACCCTGGAGGTGCAGATCAGCCACATTGTGCGGATGATTACGGCGATCGCGGTCGCCATGGGGCTGCTGGTGTTTGCCCTCACCTCGCTGCTGGTGGGCATGGAGCTCAAGGAGAGCTTTATCTTTGCGATTGGCATTATTGTCGCCCTGGTGCCCGAGGGGCTGTTGCCTACGGTGACCCTGTCGCTGGCGATCGGGGTGCGGCGCATGGTGCGGCGCAACGCCCTGGTGCGGCGACTTTCGGCGGTGGAAACCCTGAGCGCCGTCAACGTCATCTGCACCGACAAAACTGGCACCCTGACCAAAAATGAAATGACTGTGCGCCACCTGTGGCTGCCCCCGCTGGCTGCAACCCCCGCTACCGGCGATGAAGCGGAGTTAATGCCAGGACAAATTCGCGTGACGGGCGCGGGCTACGATCCTACCACTGGGCAGGTACAGATCTCGAAAGATTCGCCCCTGGCCTGGAAAGTGCAGCTGTTGCTAACCGGGGCAGCCCTCTGCTCTAACGCCCGACTCACCCACCTCACCGCCCCCAGCCGCTGGCAAGAAATGGGCGACCCCACCGAGGCCGCGCTGATTGTGGTTGCCGCCAAGGTCGGGCTGAATGTAGAAGCGCTGCAACAGCGCTATCCCCGCCAGCGGGAAATCCCCTTTGACTCGCGGCGGCGGATGATGACCGTGGTGCTCGATTGGCCCGATGATCTGTGGCCTAACGCTTTGCCTCAAAAGGCTGCTCTGGTGGCCTTTACCAAGGGCGCACCTCTGGAGGTGGTGCGCCACTGCCAGACCATTTTGCGCAACGGCACCCTGGGCACCCTGGGCCATGACGACTGGCAGCAGGTGGTGGCGGCCAACGACAGCTTTGCCCGCCAGGGGTTTCGGGTGCTGGGGCTGGCGGCTCGCCCCGGCAGCGACGACCTGCGGGATATGAAGGCTCAGGATTTGGAGCAGGGGCTGACCTTTGTGGGCCTGGTGGCGATGTTTGACCCGCCTCGGCCTGAGGTGCCAAAGGCGATCGCCCAGTGTCACCGGGCGGGCATTCGCGTCACCATGGTAACTGGCGACTATGGGTTGACCGCCGAGGCGATCGCTCAGCAGATCGGCTTGGTGGAGGAGAGTCCTGACAGCCATGAGCCGGTGCGGGTAATTACTGGCGAGACCCTGGGCCACCTTTCCGATGCCCAGCTTCAGCAGATGGTGAAGTATCGCTCGCGGCTGGTATTTGCCCGCATGTCGCCCGAGCACAAGCTG
>JANPIO010000422.1:0-5266 GCA_031425055.1 Phormidium sp. VAR_61_metabat_6 | reverse complement strand
TGAGACCTTCTACACCAAGAACATCTTGCTGAACGAAGGCATTCGGGCCTGGATGGCACCGACCGACCAGCCCCATGAGAAGTTTGTATTCCCCGAAGAGGTACTCCCCCGTGGTAACGCTCTCTAGCAACTCGTATATTGCTGGGCGCGACCAAGAATCCACCGGCTTTGCCTGGTGGTCTGGTAACGCTCGTTTGATCAACCTATCCGGCAAGCTCCTGGGTGCCCACGTGGCCCACGCTGGTCTGATTGTGTTCTGGGCCGGGGCTATGACCCTGTTTGAAGTGGCCCACTTTGTTCCCGACAAGCCTCTGTATGAGCAGGGCTTTATTCTGCTACCTCACCTAGCCACTCTGGGCTGGGGTGTAGGGCCTGGTGGTGAAGTGATCAACACCTTCCCCTACTTTGTTGTCGGTGTGCTGCACCTGATTTCGTCGGCGGTGCTCGGTCTCGGTGGCGTTTACCACGCCCTGCGCGGCCCCGAGGTGCTGGAAGAGTACTCTTCCTTCTTCGGCTATGACTGGA
This sequence comes from Phormidium sp. VAR_61_metabat_6, assembly GCA_031425055.1. Lineage (GTDB taxonomy): Bacteria > Cyanobacteriota > Cyanobacteriia > Phormidesmidales > Phormidesmidaceae > Nodosilinea. The sequence continues at coordinate 4,741 of JANPIO010000422.1, read as the reverse complement.
AAGACAAGAACCAGATGACCAACATCATCGGCTACCACCTCATCCTGTTAGGTTTGGGTGCGTTGCTTCTGGTGCTGAAAGCCTGTGTCTTTGGCGGTGTCTATGACACCTGGGCACCGGGCGGCGGTGACGTGCGCGTCATCACTAACCCCACCCTCAACCCCGCTATCATCTTTGGCTACCTGCTGGGTTCTCCCTTTGGTGGCGATGGCTGGATTGTCGGTGTCAACAACATGGAAGACATCATCGGCGGCCACATCTGGGTCGGCCTAGTCTGCATCGCTGGCGGCATTTGGCACATTCTCACCAAGCCCTTTGGCTGGGCTCGCCGGGCTCTGATCTGGTCTGGTGAAGCCTACCTGTCGTACAGCCTGGGCGCTCTGTCCCTGATGGGCTTTATTGCCTCGTGCTACGTGTGGTTTAACAACACGGCTTATCCCTCTGAATTCTACGGCCCCACCAACGCCGAGTCGTCTCAGGCTCAGGCCATGACCTTTCTGGTGCGCGACATGCGCCTGGGTGCCAACATCGGTGCGGCCCAAGGCCCCACTGGTCTGGGTAAGTACCTGATGCGCTCTCCCACGGGTGAGATCATCTTCGGTGGTGAAACCATGCGCTTTTGGGACTTCCAGGGTCCTTGGTTGGAGCCCCTGCGTGGCCCCAACGGCCTTGACCTCGATAAGCTAACCAACGATATCCAAGATTGGCAGGTGCGGCGCGCCGCTGAGTATATGACTCACGCGCCCAACGCCTCGATCAACTCCGTGGGTGGTGTGATTACGGAAATCAACTCCGTGAACTTCGTTAACCCCCGCCAGTGGCTATCGACCTCTCACTTTGTACTGGGCTTCTTCTTCTTGATTGGTCACCTCTGGCATGCTGGTCGCGCCCGCGCGGCTGAGGCAGGCTTCGAGAAGGGTATCGATCGCGAGACTGAACCCGTACTCGCTATGGGCGACCTCGACTAAGGTTGAGGCCAACCCGAGAGGGTTTAACTAAAAAAGCTCCTGCCCTAGGGCAGGAGCTTTTTTTTGCTGATTTGATAGGGATTATGAGATTTTGCGATCGCTCTCGTTTCAAAAACAAAGGGTTAGGCTGGCGATCGCTTAAGTAATAATTACCGCGATGATGATAGCGGCCAACGCCACAATCACGGCTGCCAGCAAAATGCCAGCGGCAACGTTGCCCCGACGGATTTCGGTTTGGTAGTCGATGGGGTCGAGGAGATCGAACAGCCGCACTCCACCATAAAACAGGAGCACGGCAAGGAACGTCCACCCGACTGTAGCAAGGGCATCCTGAATAATGGGCACGGGTGCAAGCTCCTACAAAAAATTTCCCTTAGCCTACCGAATTGCTTAGTCTAGCAACGACCCAGTAAAGAATATTAAAGCTCAGTAGTTATTGTCCCCTCTGATTGCGAGGGTATAATTTGAGCCCTGTCCGATTTCATCTATTTTGACTGAGACACTGCTTTAGAAGACAATGCCCAAACCTAAACAGAGCCTAAGCTGGGCGATTGGCGGCGGACTAGAGGGTATGTGCGTTCATGCCCAGTAAGGTTCAACCGTTGGTGACGACGCAATTTACTGAGCGATCGCCCTTGATGGCGCTAGGGGCTTTGGGACTGTTGGGCATAGCCTTGCTGATCGCTCCCTTATTTCACCGTCAGCTGTTGAGTACTGGCGTCTACGTGGGGCCAGAAGAGACTGTTCAGTTAGACCCGGTACAGCCCCGCGAAGGGGCGATCGGGGCGTTGCGGATCGATGCCGTAGCCCAATTGCCCGGCAATACCTGGAGCGTTTTTGAAGTGCAGGTGCTTGACAGCCAGGGCAATGTGCTGGCCTCGGCTATCAAGCAGGCGTGGAATGAGTCGGGCACCTGGCAAGAGGAGGGAGAGTCAGGAATCTGGACGGAGCAGGATCAGGCTGGGCGTTTTGATATTCGGCAGGCCGCGATCGATGGGCCAGTGGTAGTAGCCATTTCGGTGCTGGAGCAGGGCAGTAGTACCGGGCTGCCCCTAGATAGTCAGGTGGTCTATCGTGTCACTGTGGCAGAGGGCGTGATCGACACCCGGTTTTTGTGGAGCGGGGCAATTGGGGTACTGCTGGTGGCGGCTTTGACAGCGATCGCCGTCAAAGCCGCCGGGCAGACAGTCATTAACGAGCAGATTAACGATAGCGATCTGGTGGGTCGCGGCACCCTGGGCGGCCCTAGTACGCTGGTGCGGGTCATCATTACTGTTAAATCTGATGAGACTTCGCCGCCAAAGCTGACTGCTAACCTTGCCATCAACGACAGCTATGGTGAGTCTGTGTATCGCCGCGAAGTCATCATACCGCTGTCAATGCGGCGGGAAGAGGGCAAAGTAGAGAGTGCCAGTGGTTCTGCTACCGTCGATTTGGTTTTGGAACCGAGGGGTTCCTATGGGTTCTCGATGGAGATTACTCCTGATGGCCCGGTCGATCACACGTTTCTAGTCGTAAAGGAGGGCATTCGCACCCTCACTCCCACCGCGATTACTCACATTCAGCTGTCTACGGAACCTGCCTAATGTTGCCAAAACTTGCTGCCCTGGGTGCCTTTGCGATCGCAATTTTGGCGATCGTCGGTAGCTATAGCCAAATGTCGGCTCTGCGCTTGGGTCAGCAGGGCCAGCCGCTATACTGGCCGCACCGCAGCACCCGTCTGTCGGGCCTTCGCACCAACAATACCTGGCAGCCCTCGCCCAACCGCAGCGCCTACGAGAGCTTTCAGGGAGGCGGCATCGGAGTCGGCAAATGACTACGCCCCTCACTCCGCACCAAGTGCGCTGGCTGCTGGCGGCGGCAGCCGTGTCATCGAGCTGTGCCCTGGCGGCGGAGCTGCTGCTGGGTACCCTGACCAGTTACCTGGTCGGCAACCAAGCGCTAGCCTACGGGGTGGCGATCGGGGGATTTTTGGCGGCGATGGGGCTGGGTGCCTACCTGAGCCGCTTTATTGCCCCCGAGGCCTCCTCAGACCAGGTGCAGACCGTTTTGCTGACCCGGTTTTTTCAGGTGGAGCTGTTGGTCGCCCCGCTGACGGCCCTGCTGCCCCTGGGGTTGTTTGCTCTCTTTGCCGTGGATGGCCCGCTGTGGCTAGGACTGCTGCTGGCCGCTCTGCTGCTGGGTGTGCTAGCCGGTATGGAGGTGCCCCTGCTGACCAGGCTGATCGAGCTCGACAATGGGGTGCGGGAGGCGCTAGCCAGGGTACTAGCCTTGGACTATGTAGGTGCGCTGGTGGGTTCTCTGCTATTTCCGGTACTGCTGCTGCCGCTGCTGGGACTGTTCCCGTCAGCGGTGCTCATTGGAGCGGCCCCGGCCTGGATGGTGTACGGCATGGGAGGCAGTTTTCCGCGAATGCGCCCCTGGCGGCGGTGGGGTTTGGGCATAGGGCTGGCGCTGCTGCTGTTTACGCCCCTGGTTCTACCCTTGAGCAACCAGCTCGAAAACAGTCTCTACGCCGCTCCGATTATCAATCGGCAGCAGTCACCCTATCAGCGCATTGTGCTGACTCGGTTTGGGCCAGATGTCCGGCTGTTTCTCAATGGCGACTTGCAGATGTCTACCCTAGACGAGTACCGCTACCACGAGTCTTTGGTGCATCCGGCTCTGGCGACCCAGGTTAACCCCCGGCGCGTTTTGCTGCTAGGGGCGGGCGATGGCATGGCTCTGAGGGAAATTCTTAAATGGCCCCAGATCGAATCGGTGCTGGTGATTGAGCTCGATGCGCAACTGCTGGATCTGGCGCGGCGCTACCCGGCCCTGGCTGTTGCCAATGGCCACGCCTTTGACGACCCCCGGGTGACGGTGCGCTACGGCGATGCCTTTAAGTTGGTGGCGTCCCTCGACTCAACCTTTGATGTGATTGTGGCGGATTTTCCCGATCCGGATGTGGATGCGATCGCCAAACTTTACAGCCTGGGGTTTTATCAGCAAATTCGCCAGCATCTCAGCCCGGCAGGGGTCTTTGTCACCCAGGCCTCTAGCCCATTTTTTGCCCCCAAGGCCTTCGCCTGCATTGCCACCACCCTAGCCACCGCCGCTTTCAAAACCTACCCCTACACCGTGAGCGTGCCCAGCTTTGGCCCCTGGGGGTTTGTGCTGGCCAGCCAGGTCGAGATTGCCCCAGCAAGGCTGGCACTGCCGGTAGCCACCCGCTTTCTCACACCCCAACTATTGCCAACGCTGTTTGTGTTGCCGGGGGATATTCGCCTCGATGCTGTGCAGGTCAATCGGCTGAGTCACCCGGTGATTGTGCACTACCAAAATGACCCCCGGTGGACTTTGTATGATTGAGCTGAGTTTGGGGTACGCGACTAGATCGGCAAGGTTAAACGTTCAACGTTGCACCTGTTTAGCGGGCAACCCTTTGATTGTTTGCTCCAGTCCCCGAGTTCCTATTTAATCCTGATCTAAAAAGTGTGTAGGGCGCTGCTGCGATGTCTCTCTCTGTTCTATGGATGCTCATTTTTCTGGTTCTTCTAGTGGCGGCGGTAGGACTGTGGTGGTCTGCTCGGCGGCGATCGCGGCCCACCCGAGAAACCTCACGCCACCTAACTGACCAGCCCTCCATCTTTGGGCTGCAAATTGGCGATATTGTGCAGCACATGGGCCAAGACTGGGTGGTGGAGGGCAAGCTGATTTACCAGGAGGGAGGTTTCTCCTGGCTGGAGTACATGCTGCAAGATGGCGACGAGATTCGCTGGCTGACCGTCGAA
>JANPIO010000421.1:0-3859 GCA_031425055.1 Phormidium sp. VAR_61_metabat_6 | reverse complement strand
CCGGTAGCGGCCAATGTCGCTCAAGCTGGCGACGGTCACGGGGCTGTGGCGATCGTCAAAGGCGACGGTGGCTCCGGTGGGGGCCGACTGCACCGCCCAGGTGACGAAAACGGCCTCGGGAGAGAGGCGATCGTCCGCCACGGAGCCGGGCAGGGTGGTCTGCACGGTGCCATCCTCTAGGCGCAGGGTTTGGCTGCGGCCTACGCGCACCACTGGGGGTGTGTTGGGGGCGCGATTGCCCTCCAGCAGCGCGGTGAGTTCGGGGCTATCGGCCAGGCTGGTGACCTCGGTGACACCATAGAACAGCCGCATAAACTCGGTAATAGCGGCCACGTGGGGCTGAAGCTCGGGCATAAAGGTGGCAATGGTCTCGCGAATGGCACGGGAGAACTCGCCAAAGTCATCGACCTTGTCGGCCACAAAGGGGTCGAGTCGCTTGATCAGCTCAAAGTTGCTGTCAATGCTCAGCTCCCGCAGGGTGGTCTCTAGGGCGGGCAGAGGCTTGGTGCTGCCGATCGGGGGCAACACCCGGCTGACAAAGGTGACTCGGTGAAACATGCGCCAGCAGGGGGGCTTGGTGCCGGGGCCTTTGTTGGCATCGCGCAGGCCGCGCAGGGCCAGGGCATTGGCGTCGGTGCTTTGCTCCAGCCAAATGGGGTCAACCACCTGGTTAAAGAAATGGTCGAAGTGGTCGGACTGGGGCTCCAGATAAAAGGTCATAAATCGGTAGGCATCCACCTTGCCAGGATGACGCAGAGCCTTGGGCGTGAGGGGGTTGCTGAGGTCAAACAGCACCTCACCCGCTTCATCGCGCAGAAACACATCGCGCTCGACCTCATCGACATTCACCTCGACTGAAAAGCTGTTCTCTGACTGCACGCTCTTGGTAGCCTGCACGTTGAGCCGACCGCCAAACATGGCCTCAAAGCCAAACTTAAAGCCCACACCGCTAATGGCTACGTTTAGGTCGGCAAAGATGCCTGCCTGCCCTTTAAAGGCGTAGGAACCACCGTAGCTCTCCTGCACCACGTCCATGGTTTCCTGGGTTTCGGCAAACAGGCCACCGTCCGCCGTCCAGACGTAGGTGTTGGCTAGGTTGCACTTCTCTAGCCGGGGCAGGTTTTGCAGCACATCCTCGCTGCCCAGGTCGCCGCTCTGGCCAAACAGTACATTTTGACGACGGCCTACGGCTCCGGCATCGTACTGGTCGTAGTAGGCCCGCACCCGCTCCTCTTCGCGCTGGATGCGCTGCTTGAGGGCAAAGGCTTCGATCGGTTTGTAAAAGCTGCTGTCGCTGCTAAAGGTGAGGGCGTTGGGGTAGGCCGCGTCGGGGGTGAAGCCGATCTTGCCATCCAGCGTACCCTGCTTGGTGTAGGCCGGGTTGAGGGGAAAGTTGATGATGTTGCGATCGGGCGGAATGTCGGGGTTGGGGCGCATTTGGTACGACACCAGGGCGCTGTTGTGCTTGAGGCGCAGGGCAAACACATCGGCGGTTTGCGACTGCACCAGGGCAAAGCCCGTGTTTTCGGGAATAAACCGCCGACCGACATCGCCAAAGGCGATCGCATTGGCGGGTTCGACAAACCCTTGCAGCTGCTGCTTGCTCGATAGGTTGGTGGTCAGCCCCAGGCTAGTGCTGCCTGAGCTGAGCCAGCCCAAAGAATTTTCAAACTTGGCCTTAATGCCAAAGGCTCCGTCCGCGTCGGCCACCTCGGTCACCAGGCCAATCCCGGCTTCGACATTGGCCTCGGTCAGCAGCCCCGCGGTCAGCTCAAAGCTAGAGTCAAAGCCGCTTTCTTTGTCAGCCGAGAAGGTCAGGTCGGTTTTGCTGGCCTGCTTAAGTTCAACGGAGCTAGCCCCGTTGTAGTTGGCAAATTCACCGAGCACGGCTCCCCGGCTGGTGAGGTTTTCGCCGGGGACTGGCGGAGCCCCTTCGATAAAGCCAATTAGCTGCGGATCGAACTGCACCTGGCCGACCCATTCCGTGACCAGTTCACCCACCTTAAAGCCGGTGACTAGCTCCCACTGGCCGTCTTTGATCAGGCCGTAGCAGCGCTTGTAGATGCCGAACAGGTTGCCATCAACATCGGTTTGCAGGTCGCCGTACTCCTGCACGGCGGGGGCGCTTTGGAGGCGATCGCTAAAGGGAGTCCGCACCCCCGCCAGGGCGCTGCGCACCTGGGGCGTGTCTTCGCCGATGGGGGCGGTTGAGAGCACAAACTCGGCGTTGACGGGGGTCAGGTCATTGCCTAGCAGCGAGAAGTCAGCGAGCACGCCAGCTTTCTGAGTGTCAAAGGGATAGTAGGCCAGCAGATCTTCACGGTTGTCGAGGAACTGCCCGTTGTCGCCTAGCAGTCGCCGGAACAGGTTGTCTTGCAGCTGCTCTGGGGTGCGGGCAGTTTGCCAAATCCGCACTTCCTCCAGTTCGCCCTGGAAGAACTCCTGGGTTTTGCTGTCGCGCTGCAGGGCACCCAGGGTGAACTGGGCCTGGGGAGAGAGCAGGGCGGCCCGGTTAGCCGCTGGCACCAGCTCACTGCTCAACAGCTGCCCATTGCGGTAGAGCACCAGCTGCGACCCAGTGGGGTTGGGGTCTTTGACCCACTGCACTGCCCCCTTGAGGCGGGCATGGCTGCCGCCCTTGGAGTCGAAGGCAATGGTGCCTTCCGCTTCCTCAAAGCGCCACCAGGAGAGCAGCCCTTTTTCGCCGCCCTGAAGGGTGGGCTTGAGGCTACCCGCCTCCAGGGGCACGCTCCACAGGCGAATTTCGGCCAGGGTGCCGTGGAGAGGGGCGATCGCGAGACCCGCGTTAAACACGCGCCGCACCTGGGTTAGCAGGTTGGTATCCCGCCCTAGCTGCTGGGCGGTGGCATTGATGTTGCCCACTAGGGTCAGCATTTCGGCCTGTTGTGGATTGGCCATGCCGCCGTTGTTGGCAATGAACAGCGCCTCGGCAGAAATGTAGACGCCGTTGATGCTGTCTAGGTCGCTGCCCGCCGGGGCGAAGCCACCCAGGCTAAAGTCTGAGCCAAACTCTAGCGGCTGGTTGCTGTTGCCAATGTCAACCGGCTGCTGGGGCTGGCCAGCGTTGAAGCCGGGGCTGTCGCTGTCGCCATTGCGGCCATCTTCCTGGCGGGGGGTGCCGGTGGTGTCGCTGCCCGCTTTTTTATACTCAAATACGCCGTAGGGCTGGCCGCTAGGGGTGTTGGCCTGGCCATCCACAAAGAACTGAATCGCATCCCAGGAGACGATATCGACCCCGGTTTGGTCGCCGCCATTGTTGCGCACCGGGCTGGTGAGCGTATGGCGCTTGCGAGTGACGGTGACGGTGTGAAACTCGGTGGGGCTGGGGATGGGCTGGGAGATGAACAGGTGCTTCTTGCCCTTGACATCCTCAAAGGCAAAGACTAGCCGCCCGGCAGGGTTGAGGTAGAGGGCGTAGGGCACCTGCTGCTCAGGGTCTTCGGTGGCGCTGAGTTTGCCCTTGGTGAGCAGGGCGCGGGCCTGGCTGAGGTCGTTGACCTTAAAGGCGACTTCGAGGGTGAGGTCGCGGTTGATATCCAGCGTCAGGTCGGTACCGGCGTCTAAAAAGGTGCCGGGCTGGCCGTCAAGCTGCACCCCGTAGGACTGGTTGAACACCGCCGCCAGGTGGTTCCAGTTGCCGGCGGCGATCTTTTGCGATGACTGCACCAGTTGCTCGCCCACCCCGGCAAACACCGAGTAGGCGGGAATGGGGGACTCGGTCGGTTGAGGATTGCCCACGAGCTGGCCGTGGTGGCCAAAGCGAGCGTGGTCGGTGGCGCGGCGGTTGCCAAAGTCGTCGAAGCGCCAGCAGGCCACCAGGTCGGTTTCGTTGCCGCTG
>JANPIO010000420.1:0-8232 GCA_031425055.1 Phormidium sp. VAR_61_metabat_6 | reverse complement strand
GCCAGCGACTTCTACCAAGCATTCTTCCACGACCTGATCTGCCCTTTTCACCCCCACTTCACTGACTCCGCCTCCCTCGGTACCCTCCACCGCCTATCGAGCGCTTCTTCGGCACCCGCCAGCTCGACTTTGTGGCGATCGATGGCACTTGTGGCAAAGATCCCTTCCAATACTTCATCGTCTGCTCTGCCTGCGCCTATGGGGCCAAGGGCAAAATTAACCTCGCGAACCGCAGCATCTTGAACTTTGTTGAAAAGCACAGTCAGACCCACTCAGAACCAGTTCAGTCGCAGACTTAAGGTTTACCCCAGCCTGTTTTATCTACTCTCAAGGTTTGACCAAGTTGGCAGCTATTGGCATCAAAGCTACCCTCTGCCGTTAATAAAGCTTTATGAATTGTGATAGACCATTGAGATACGATTTACTGACAATTCTCAAAAACCTTGAAAAATAAAGGTTTTCAGGAGCTTGATTACGCCCTTCACACGGAAGAGGTCACTGGTTCGAAACCAGTATCGCCCATACCTAATATCAAATACGGAGACAGGGTCGCAATCAAGTACAACCCGTTAGAAGTCTCTGTGAATTAGTAATTTAGTGCGGTGAAGAAATCCATAAGGCAGTTATTAAGCGGCACAGTGGTGGGCAGATACTGCTGCCCACCACCTGAGAACATTGTTGCTCCTAGTAGGGCCACTGCCAGTTGACGATTTCATCCTGATCTTTGCCCTCGGTGTGGGCATAGGTGAGGCATTCAATAATTTTGTTTTTCATCTTCTCCTTTACGTGGGCTGCCGCCGAACCTAGCTTGGGCACCCGATCGATCACGTCGATGACTAGGTTGAAGCGATCGATCTCGTTGTTAATCGCCAGCTCTAGCGGGGTGTTGATATTGCCCTGCTCTTTGTAGCCCCGCACGTGAATGCGGTCTTGGTTGGAGCGGCGATACACCAGCTTGTGAATCAGCCAGGGATAGCCGTGGAAGTTGAAGATGATCGGCTTGTCGGGGGTAAACAGCGAGTCGAAATCGCGGTTGCTGAGCCCGTGGGGGTGCTCTCCGTGGGAGATCAGGGTGAACAGGTCAACCACGTTGACAAACCGCACCTTCAGCTGAGGAAACTCGTCTCGCAAAATAGCGGTCGCCGCCAGCGACTCTTTGGTGACAATGTCGCCGCAGCAGGCCATTACCACGTCAGGGGCATCCGGCTCGGTGCCGCAGTCGTCGTTGCTGGCCCAGTCCCAAATCCCCAAGCCCTTGGTGCAGTGAATAATCGCCTGCTCCATATTTAGGTACTGGAGATGGTTCTGCTTATCGGAGACAATCACGTTGATATAGTCGATGCTGCGGAAGCAGTGGTCGGCCACCGACAGCAGGCAGTTGGCATCGGGCGGAAAGTAAACCCGCACCACATCAGGGCTTTTGTTGGTCACCAGATCGACATAGCCGGGGTCTTGGTGGCTAAAGCCGTTGTGGTCCTGTCGCCACACCAGCGACGACAGCAGAATATTTAGCGATGACACCGATCGCCGCCAGGGCACGTGGTTTTTGCAGATGTCTAGCCACTTGGCATGCTGATTAAACATCGAGCTGACCACGTGGGCAAAAGCCTCATAGCTGTGAAACAGGCCGTGGCGACCGGTGAGCAAATAGCCCTCCAGCCAGCCCTGGAGGGTGTGTTCGCTGAGCATTTCCATCACCCGGCCATCTTGGGAAAGCTCGCCACCGTCGAGGTCTTCGGGCAAAAAGTCGGCCATCCAGGCTTTTTTAGAAACCTCGTACACCGGGTTCAGCCGGTTAGAGGCAGTTTCGTCTGGCCCCATGAGGCGAAAGTTGTTGGGGTTGTGACGCATAATTTCGCGCATGAGAATGCCCAGGGCCTTGGTGTTCTCAAACTCCACACTGCCGGGCTTCGGCACCTCGATCGCATACTCCCTAAAGTCGGGCATCTTCAACGCTTTGCGCAGCATGCCGCCGTTGGCATGCAGGTTGGCGCTCATGCGGCGGGGGCCAGCGGGGGCTAGCTCCTGAAGTTCTGGAACCAGGGTGCCGTTTTCATCGAAAAGCTCTTCGGGGCCGTAGCCACGCATCCACTCGCCGAGCAGGCGCAGGTGCTCAGGGTTGCTATGCATGCCGCCCATTGGGACCTGGTGGGCACGCCAGAACCCCTCTACCTTGTGGCCATCCACATCCTTTGGCCCCGTCCAACCTTTGGGGCTACGCAGCACAATCATCGGCCAGCGAGGGCGATACACGTTGCCGTCAACCCGCGCATCCCGCTGAATTGCCTTAATCTTGAGGACGCATTCTTCCATCACCGCCGCCATTTTTTGGTGCATCTCGGCGGGGTCGCTGCCCTCTACAAAGTAGGGGGTATAGCCATAGCCCACAAACAGCGCCTCCAGCTCTTCGTGGGAAATGCGGGAGAGAATGCTGGGGTTGGCGATTTTGTAGCCGTTCAGGTTGAGAATGGGCAGCACCGCCCCATCGCGGGCCGGGTTAATAAACTTATTGGAATGCCAGGAGGTGGCCAATGGCCCGGTTTCGGCCTCACCGTCCCCCGCCACGCAGGTGACGATTAGATCGGGGTTATCCAACACCGCCCCGTAGGCGTGGGAGATGCTGTAGCCCAATTCCCCACCCTCGTGAATCGAGCCAGGGGTTTCGGGGGTAACGTGGCTGCCGATGTGGCCGGGGAACGAAAACTGCTTAAAGAAGCGGCGCATGCCGTCTTCATCCAGGCTCTTGTCGGGATAGATCTCAGAATACGTGCCTTCTAGGTACACCGGCCCCAGTACTCCGGGTGCTCCATGGCCGGGCCCGGCCACAAAGATCATGTCGAGGTCGTACTTTTTGATCAGCCGATTGCAGTGGATGTAGGTAAAGCTTAGGGCGGGGGAGGCCCCCCAGTGGCCTAGCAGGCGATGCTTCACATGCTCAGGTTTGAGCTCCTCTTTTAACAGTGGATTGCTGCGCAGGTAGATCATGCCGACGGCGAGGTAGTTACAGGCCCGCCAGTAGGCGTGCATTTTGCGCAGCTCTTCGTCGGTGAGGGGCTTAGTTTGGGGTGGGGAAGCTAATACCATGGCAATAGTTCCAGCAAAAAGTACTCGCTATCTCAAAGAATCAAAAACAGCGTTCTCGGTCTTGGGTGCTTTAGCTAAATATCTACTCAGGGTTTTACCACAACAGGCCTAAAGGGTCGAGCTTATATTTCTAAATAAAAAGTTTAGGCAGAATGCTCTTTGGTTAATGTTCTAGAGCATTTTCTATTGCTTGAACAATACCTCTGGAAAATTAAGCTTAGATTATCGTCCTCAGAAAAGCTATAAACCCCCTTTAACAAGGGATTGAGGTCATTGAGCGATCGCAATTATCGTTTTGTTTCTACACCACCAATTGACTATTCACTCCATAGAATTAACCCAATGGCAGATGCGATCGCTCCCTTAGTAATTCCATAAAATAGTTTAAGCTAGCCGTTTCTGTGGGGATTGCTACAGCTAATTTTTAGAGGCTGTTAAGTCCCATCTTTAAGGCCGTAAATAGTACATCAAAGTCTGCACTAGGTCGGGGGGTAGACCCAGGCGACGTTGTAGGTCAGCTAAATCTTGGTAGGGGCCACGGCGCGATCGCTCCTGCACCATAGCCTGGGCCAGCGCGGGAGGCATCCCCGGCAGGCCGCACAGTTGAGAAACTGTGGCCTGGTTCAGACTCACCGTAGGCAGAGTACCGCAGTGCTCCTCGTAGTAGCAAAACGACAGTACGGCAGCTAGAGGAACCAGCTGGGTCGGGGCCGTTCCCAAGGCCGCCGCCAGATCCTCCAGGCAGTGAAACTGCACCCCAGCCTGACGCAGGCGCACCAACCCCTGGGCTTGGCGAATTGACAACCCCGGTAGCCGCAGCCAGTCGTCAACTGTCGCCCGGTTTACATCCAGGGTGAACCCCAGCTTGGCGGCCGCCTCAACTTCCTGGTAAGACTGCAGCCGATAGTTCGGGTCTTGGCTCAAGCGACTAGCGAGGGGATCGAGCTGCGCCCTCAGAGTTTGCCAACGCCTCAACACAAAGTATCTACCCCTTTACCGACTGGTCTCTGCCTAGGCTACCTGATCGAGCAGTAAGCGGCGCTTCTGCTCAAATTCAAGCTCCGAAATCAACCCTTCCTGGCGCAGGGTATCCAGCTCTCGCAGGGCTTCTCCCAAGGCATTGATCTGCTTGGGATCCAGGCCCACCTTAGCCGCTTTAGCCGCAACATCGATCGCACCAAAGGCATCCGAGGGCTGCGTCATTAACAGAAAACCCTCAACAGCACAGGCGACCCGAGGAATTTGCGTCCAGCCCAAGAGCAAGTAGACGACTCCCCAAAAAGGTTGCCCCAGGTAAAACTTATGTAACCCTGACAAGGGTAGAAAACTGGGGGTGAAAACCCCAGCCCACGCTAGAATGACGGCTGTTCGACGGGAGCGCTGTGCCAACATCTTTGCCCTTCGCTATCAGATGAAGCCCGTAGAGGCTAAAGCTTTGAACTATCTTGTGAATTCAGTATAGGACGGGCGTAAAGAATCGACATTGCTCTCCGGATTCTGGTATGCCGTTCTCACGAATTCCGCGACAATAAAATAACCTCCCCTAGTTCTGTTCCTGAATGCCCCACGCTGCCTTCTCCCCCGAATGGCTTAACCGTTTTACCGATCCCTATGCGCTACTGGGCGTGTCAGTGGTGGCTGATGAGCGGCGCATTCTCAAGCGCTATCGAGTGGTGGCCAAACAGCTGCACCCCGATGCCTTAGTTGATGTGCCGACTGAGCTGCGCCAGCTAGCCGACCAGGTGTTGCCCAAGCTAGTCAACCCCGCCTACCAGCGCCTCAAGCAAGATAAGGGCCGCAATGAGGTGCTAGCGGCTCTCCGCTTTAAAGTGCGCCGACTCAGCCGCGATCAGAAACTCCAGCCCACCAGCAAACCTGGCAAATATCTGCTAGATGTGGACGAGGCCGAAGTAGACGTGTTCTACGAGCAGGCGGTCGATCAGTTGTGCGATCGCCAGTACGAATCCCTGACTGAGTTTGAAACTTGCACTCAGCAGCTCAGCGAACTCAACCTGGTGTATCTGCGCCGCAAGATGGGTGCGCCATTGATTCGCGAAAAGCGCAGCGGGCTAGTAGCTGCCACCGCGATCGCCTCTGAGCCCCTAGCAGACCACCCTGCTAACAACGGCAAATCGTCGGGGCAGGCCTACGCCGATCGCCACTATGGCCGAGCCCAGGAATATCTCAAGGGCAAAAACGTGCAGGCCGCCATTCAAGAACTCAAAGACGCCCTCAAAATTGACCCCCAAAATAGCAGCTACCACTGCCTGATGGGCCAGGCCTATCTGCTGCAAAAGCTGCCCGGCATGGCCAAGGTGCATTTCAAGCAGGCTCTACGCCTCAACCCCAACAACGCTGTGGCCCTGAAATATGCCCGACAGCTCAACCTAACGATGACTGAGCTCCCGCCTCGTCCTGCTGCCACACCCACCCAGGACAATCCTAAGCAGCCGGATAGCAAACCCTTAGACAGCCCTAAGCGATCGCTGTTTGGCAAGCTATTTTCTAAAGGCCCCAGCCGCTAAGCGCTAAGCCATCCTTAGGCAATCCTTGGGTTTAGGGAATGATTGGCAACAAAGCCTACAGCACAGCGGTACGGCGAATGTAATAAAATCGCAACGCTATCTATGATCTAGGTAGACAGATCCCCGTCGCGATCGGAGAGCGCAAGCCCTGTGAACAGCTTTAATGCCAAGACCCACCTCACCGTGGGTAATACCACCTACACCATTTACAGTCTGCCCGCTGCGGCAGCGCACCTAGGCGACATTAGCCGCCTGCCCTTCAGCCTCAAGGTGCTGCTCGAAAATCTGCTGCGCCACGAAGACGGGCGATCGGTCACGGCGACAGACGTGCAGGCCGTCGCCGACTGGCTCAAAGACAAAACCTCCAGTCGTGAGATTGCCTACCGCCCGGCCCGCGTGCTGATGCAAGACTTTACCGGCGTGCCCGCGGTCGTCGATCTAGCCGCCATGCGCGACGCCATGGTCAACCTGGGCGGCGATCCCGACAAAATTAACCCCCTTTCTCCGGTCGATCTGGTGATCGACCACTCGGTGATGGTTGACTCCTTCGGCAGTGCCGATGCTTTTGGCCAAAACGTCGAGAAAGAATTTCAGCGGAACTTTGAGCGCTATGCCTTTTTGCGCTGGGGTCAGAGCGCCTTCGACAACTTCCGCGTGGTGCCGCCGGGCACCGGCATTTGTCACCAAGTCAACCTGGAGTATCTAGCCCAGGTGGTGTGGACCAAGGCCGAAAATGGCGAAACCGTTGCCTACCCCGACACCTTGGTGGGCACCGACAGCCACACCACCATGATCAACGGCCTCTCGGTATTGGGCTGGGGCGTGGGCGGCATTGAGGCGGAGGCCGCCATGTTGGGTCAGCCGATCTCGATGCTGATTCCCGAAGTCGTTGGCTTTAAACTCACTGGGCAGCTGCCCGAGGGGGCTACCGCCACCGACCTGGTGCTCACCGTGGTGCAAATGCTGCGGGCCAAGGGCGTCGTCGGTAAATTTGTCGAATTTTATGGCGACGGTCTCGACCACCTCACCCTGGCCGATCGCGCCACCATTGCCAACATGGCTCCCGAGTACGGGGCCACCTGCGGCTTCTTCCCCATCGACGGCGAAACCATTCGCTACCTAGAGTTCTCTGGCCGTGAGCCGGAGCGGGTCGCCCTAGTCGAAGCCTATGCCAAAGCCCAGGGCCTCTGGCGTGACGCTGCCGCCCCCGAACCCGTCTTCACCGACTCTCTATCGCTGGATCTGGCGACCGTAGAACCCTCCTTGGCGGGGCCCAAGCGGCCTCAAGATCGCGTCACCCTAGCGGCCCTTGCTCAGCAGTTCAAGGAAAGTGACTTCCCTGGCTTTAGCGGCAAACCCTACGCCGAGAAGCAATCTGTCCCTGTGGCTGGCACCGACTACAGCCTTACCGACGGTGACGTGGTGATCGCCGCCATCACCAGCTGCACCAACACCTCTAACCCCTCGGTGATGATTGGTGCCGGGCTAGTGGCTCGCAAAGCCAGGGCCAAGGGGTTGACTGTGAAACCCTGGGTCAAAACTTCCCTCGCCCCCGGCAGTCAGGTGGTGAGCGACTACCTCGAAAAAGCAAACCTCCAGGAAGACCTGGATGCCCTGGGCTTTAACCTGGTGGGCTACGGCTGCACCACCTGCATCGGTAACTCTGGCCCCCTGTCTGGCCCCATTGCCAGCGCCATTGATGGCAACGATCTGGTGGTGGGCGCGGTGCTGTCGGGCAACCGCAACTTTGAGGGGCGCGTGAGTCCTCATACCAAGGCCAACTATTTGGCCTCGCCGCCACTGGTGGTGGCCTATGCGATCGCAGGCAACCTCTCCATTGACCTCAAAACCGACCCCATCGGTCAAGATCCCGAAGGCCGCCCCGTCTACCTCAAAGACATCTGGCCCACCAGTGCCGAAATCTTCGAGGTGATGACCGCCGCCCTCACCCCCGAGATGTTTCGCAGCCGCTATAGCAACGTCTTCACCGGCACCGCCGACTGGCAGCAGATCGCCACCCCCGAGAGCCAGACCTACACCTGGAATGGCGATAGCACCTACGTACAAAATCCGCCCTACTTCACCGATATGCCTGCCAGCGTCAATGGTCAGGCCTTTAAGGATATTGTGGGTGCCCGCCCGCTAGCGATTCTAGGCGACAGCATCACCACCGACCATATCTCTCCCGCCGGCGCGATTAAGACTGACAGCCCGGCCGGTAGCTACCTGGTGGGTAATAACGTGGTCGCTGCCGACTTTAACTCCTACGGGTCGCGCCGGGGCAACCACGAGGTGATGATGCGCGGCACCTTCGCCAACATTCGCCTCAAAAATGACATGGTGCCCGGTTCCTCCGGCGGCGTGACCAAATACATGCCCGACGGCACCGACATGTCGATTTATGATGCCGCCATGAAGTACCAGGCCAGCGGCACCCCCCTAGTGGTGATCGCTGGCAAAGAGTACGGCACCGGGTCATCCCGCGACTGGGCGGCCAAGGGCACCCGACTGCTGGGGGTTAAGGCCGTCGTGGCTGAGAGCTTCGAGCGCATCCACCGCTCTAACCTGGTCGGCATGGGGGTGCTGCCCCTGCAATTTAAGGACGGGATGCATCGCGGCATGC
>JANPIO010000419.1:0-8368 GCA_031425055.1 Phormidium sp. VAR_61_metabat_6 | reverse complement strand
CTGAGGAAGGCGTGTCTCGCCGCCTGCCGGGTCAGGTGGGGCTGCACTGCATTGGCGGGGTAATCGAGCATTTGCCTGCGCTGACGGCGATCGGCTGCTCCACGGTCAACTCCTACCGCCGCCTGTGGGATGCAGGCTTTTGGGCACCGGTCTACTCCGACTGGGGCTTTCAAAACCGCACCTGTGGGCTGCGGATTTCTGCCCCTGGCCGCTTTGAGTACCGCGCCGTTGACTCTATGGTGAACCCCTACCTGATGGCCGGTGCCATTCTCAAAGCCTTTGACGATGGCCTTAGCCGCCAGCTCGACCCCGGCGAGCCGGAGCAGCGCAACATCTACGAAGCCATGGAAGACGGCAAAAAGGTGAAAAAACTACCCATGTCTTTGGGAGAAGCTCTCAACTGTCTCGCCACTGACGAGGTAATTCAGTCGGCGCTGCCAGGAGAAATGTACCGCATCTTCGATCAGTACAAACGCGATGAGTGGGAGCGGTTTTTGGCCACCACCACCAACTGGGATATGGAGAACTATTTAGACTGCCTGCCCTAGCCCTTTTCTGGTTAGCTAAGCTGTCGCCAAAAAATGGTGATTTCCCTCGTACTTTTCTTCAATAAAGAAAAGTACGAGGGGACTTGCTTGACGATGGCTGTGGGCTAGTCTGACGTTGGTCAATCAAAGCTAATTTGAACCTGCCTGAGCTGTAGAGTTGATCTATGGAAGCGATCGCAGTGGTCTACTGCAAAGCACTTTGCCAGATTTCTTTGACTCGGTTTCTACTGTTCAAATTTGCGGCTAAAAGCTCTAATCCTTGAGCGGCGATGAAAAAGCGTAGACGCCTTCGGTAGGGCCACCAACGGACTTCCATGCCGAAAGCCCACCCTGCAATACGGCTACACTGGCATAGCCCGCTTGACGGAGCTGGCCAGCGGCATCGTCAGCGCTGTCGCCATAGATGTAGATATCGCGCTTATGCTCTAGGGCATTCTCAGCATTATCTAGAATATGGTCGATGGGCATGGGCACAGCGCCAGTGATCCGCTCGTTATTGAAGTCTTCTCGGCTGCGCACGTCAATAATCGTCAGAGCTGGCTCACCCCATTGCAGGCGCTTAAGCAGTTCTTCAGCAGGTGCCTGGTTCGCCGACATGGCAGGGGGCTTAGGCAAAGGCTTAGTCACCACAGCTTTGGCCGCTTCAACTTGGTCAGGAACCTGGTGAGATGCATCATCGGCCTTGCGAGCAAACTCCTCAGCCTGCCCAGGAGCTTGGCTAGCAGCAGTTCCTGCTTGCTCAGTCAGATTTTGAGCCTGGTTAGCAGTCTGGTTAGCGAAATCATCGACTTGCTCAGAAAAATTAGTCATAGATTACCTCTATCAGCATCAATGACCTCAAATTAATAGGTGAGCATCAAAATCTCATCCGTCAGCGGGCATAATCTTAGAAAAGGTTGCTAACTGCCAGTGGGCATATATTTTTTACCCAGGAAAAATCAAATCGAAGCGGGACTCTTTTTGAAATAGCCTGCTTAAATCCGTTAACAAACGAGCCTTTGTCTATATTTCGACTGCCACAGGTTTAGAAGTGTTTGTGCGGTTGCTTTGAATACAGAGTTTTTTGAGGCCTAATGGAGGAAGAAAACTGCTGCAATATCTCACTTAGGAGAGAGGTTGAGAAGCCAAAGGGCTATGAGCCACTATCGTAGTAACGCGCTGATGCGATCGCATCGCTCAACGTAGGTATCTAGGCGACCAGTCGCCTCCCCTAACGTTATGTGTCCACCCGTAGAACTGGCTGGCTAAGGGCGCGATCGCCCCTCTACCCTTGTTACACTCAAGCGCAAACAAGAGTGAATATGGTGTTGGGGTCGGGCATGGCAGAAGCACAACCAATGCCGTAGCTACTGCCTTCAGCGGGTCTATCACCTCCAAGCAGGTTGTTGCCCGGTTGAGACGGCTCCAAACTTAGGATCGTTAGAATTGCGTAGATTCCATCAAAAACTTGCTTATCTTGCAAACCATTGCGAAGAATAAAGATTGGTGAATTCAGTTAACCAGTTTCCGGGGGGTTATCAAGCTTACTGACCAGCCTGGGCTTAATATGACTTTAAACCTTTCTTTATTTTCGTCGTTCCAGTTTCCTTAACATTGTGGTTGTGTTCCTATGGTGACAGACTGCTCGGTATCGACCAGCCTGAAAGTGGGCCGTCTAGAAAAATTTGGTGCTCCAGACAGGGCCGAAGTGCTCTCTCTGTCTGAAGTTTGGGCAAAGAAGTACATCAAAGACCTACATCGTCAAGATCAGGTGCTCCTGAGCTTAGATGAGTCCCAATCTAGACCAGATGTTGCGCAAAAACTTATCGATATCCTACGCGCTGTCAGCGCCCGAGCCTGGAATAAAACGGAAACGCTACTGTCTCACGAAGTCCGTCGGCACCAAATTAGCCCTAGCCTGATTGACCCCTGGATCATTTCCAAAGATGTGCATGCGGTCTATGAAGAAGCGCTGGCGGCCTACGCCAAGGGGGTAACGCCCCAGCGGTTTTCGGTGGCGGCCTCCAAGCAGTTGGGCGCTATTCGCCAAACCCACACGGCGGTAGACCCAAGGGTGATTGGGTTTGTCAGCATGCAGTTTCACTACTGCGGTCAGATGCTCTCGGCAGAAGCCCCTGAGGCCGAGCAATCGACCCTACAAAGCTACTTTAAAGTGGTCGACGATCTGTTGTATATGCCGCTGCACCGGGCCTATGCTGCTGCCGCGAACTACGATTACGATGACCCACGACTAGAGACGGTGCGGCTAGCCCTGCCAGCTACCAACCGCATTGCCAACAGCATCGTGAATCAGGTGATTGCGCTGTGCCCTGACTACACGAGCTACACAGGGCCACTCAGCGCAGCCGCAGTGCGTACCTCCAGCGTTCGCGATGTGGAGATGTTTCAGATTTATCTCTGGACCTGCATGCTAGAGAACAACATCTCGGCGATCGCCCAGGAGCTGTTCCCCCTCTGCGTCATGCTGTACCCCAGGCTAAAGGTGAATTGGGGCTTAGTGCGGCTGATGGTCAACCTACTCGACCAAGAGCTGTCGGCCTGCGTGGGTGAGAGCAATGTCAAGCACTATGAACCCCACTACACCGCCATGCTGAAGATGTTTTCGCCCTCTACTTTTCCGGAGCCCGTTTAGAGGACAGATCATTCGCACTGCAAGACCTCTTGGTAGTCTTCGGCTTTGAGCTTGCGCTCCATTAGGGCGGCGACGGCCTCTGCGGCTGAGATGTCGCCCTTGAGCAGCAAATACACCTGCTGAGAAATCGGCGCGGAAAGCTGCTCTCGCTGGGCAATGTCGTGGAGCACGTAGGCGGTGTTGACGCCCTCGGCGGTGCTGCCCAGTTCTTCTAAAATTTGAGCTAGAGGTTTCCCCTGGGCGAGGCCATAGCCCACTCGGTAGTTGCGGCTGAGGGCGCTGGTGCAGGTGGCCAGCATATCCCCCAGGCCCGAGAGGCCCAAAAAGGTTTCTGGCTGGCCGCCCAGGTGGGTGCCAATGCGCATCACCTCGGGCAGCGCGCGGGTAATCAAAGCCGATCGCGCGTTGGAGCCGAGGTTGAGCCCTTCGCAGACGCCGACGGCGATCGCCACTACATTCTTTAGCGTGCCGCCTAGTTCGGCCCCGAGGGGGTCGGTGCTGGTGTAGGTGCGAAAGTGGTCGGAGGCAAATACGTGCTGCACGGCCTCAGCGGCGGTTTCGTTGGCGCAGGCAATCACCGTGGCGGCGGGCAGCCCGGCTTCAATTTCCTTAGAGAGATTGGGGCCAGAGAGCACGGCCACCCCGTGGTGGGGAAACGCCTGCTGAAAAATCACCGATGGCGTCAGGGTGGTCTCTGGATCAAAACCCTTGGTCGCTGTCATCAGCACCGTGGTTTCAGGAATATCCAACGCTTTGAGCTGGGTGACCAGGTCTAGCACCCCTTTCATAGAGATGGCCGACAAAATCACCTCTGCCCCAGCGACGGCATTTTGCAAAGAAACGCTGCCCGATCGCGACCAGAGGCGCACAGTGTGGTGGTTGGCGGCGGCAAGGTGAGCCAGAGCACTGCCCCAGGCCCCAGATCCCAAAATGGCGAGGGTGACGGGGCGGTTTTTGTAGGTCGAGATGATTTGCTGAGAAGCTAGGGCGACGGGCATGGGGAGGTGATGGAGGGGCGGGGTGATGGAGGGGCGGGAATGGATGCACTCCCTCACTCCATCACTCCCCAACTCTGATTATGCGGTTTGCAACGACGCCCTCTCTTCACCCAGCGCATAGTCAGGAATACAGTTGGTGGCCATGAACTGGTGGTAGGCGCGGATGTGGCGATCGCACAGATCTTCACTCCATCCACAATACTCCTGTAGCGCCTGGGCCACCACGGGTAGAGCCTCGAAGCCGTAGTTGTGGTGCATGGCTACGGTGGTGCGATGGCGCAAAATATCTAAAAAGGTGTGGGCCATCTCGGTCTGCACGGCAAACACGATCTGAGCCTGAATGTCGGGGGCGTAGTCAACAATGGGCTGGGCTAGGGCCGGGTGGCGATCGACTAGGGCTAGCAGGTCGCCCGTGCGAGCGCCGTAGAGGTTGATCAGGTGGTTGAGGCTGGGGATGCGGTGGTGGTAGCGATCGCGCCACTCACCCACCCTGGGGTCGTCAAGCCCCATAGCTCCAGGTAGGGGGCGCTGGTGAGTTGGGCAGGCGGGCACCGCCTCGCCTCGCTGGCGAAAGGCGGCATTTACCAGCTCTTCGCCCACCTGGCGATGGGTGGTGAGCTTGCCGCCAATCAGCGAAATTAGGTTATTGGCCCCCTCTTGGCCGTGGTCGTGCAGAATGTGGGCGCGGGTAATGCTGCCGGTCTTTTTGCCCTCGGCGTAGGGCAAAGGCCGCACCCCGGCGTAGGTGAAGCGCACGTCTTCCCGAGTCAGGTGGGCGGCGGGCAGCACGGCGTTGGTTTCCTTGAGCAGGTAGTCGATTTCGGCATCGTCGGCTTTGACCTGGTCGAGGGAGCCGGCGTAGTGCTCGTCGGTGGTGCCAATCAGGTACTGGCTCAGCCAGGGCAGAATGAAAAAGGGTCTTCCGTCAGACTTGGCTTCTACATACAGGGCTGAGTCGGGCGCGCCGGGGAAGGCATCGACAATAATGTGGCTGCCCTTGGTGCCGCCAATCTTGCGATTTTTGCTGACCGGCGACTGGCTCAGACCGCACACCTCGTCAACCCAGGGGCCAGAGGTGTTGACTACTACCGTGCGATCGTGGGTCGTCACCGTAAAGGGTTCACCGCTGAGCACGTCGCGGCAGGTCAGCTCAGTAATTCGCTGTTCGCTGAGGTGAATGTCTTCGACCTGGGCATAGTTGAGCACCGTGGCCCCGGCTTGCTCGGCGTCGAGAATATTCTCTAAACACAGCCGCTCGGCATGCTCGGCCTGGCCGTCGTAGTATTGGGCGGCCCCCGCTAGCCCATCGGCGTCGATGGCGCGAAACAGCTGCTGGGTGCTGCGGCGCGACAGCATGCGGTGGTTGGGCAGCGACTTGTCGTAGCTGAGCAGGTCGTAGAGCACCATCCCCGCCTGAATGATGCGGTAGCTGCGCGAGCCGCCGCGATAGATAGGAATCGTCAGCAGCAGCGGTTTTACCAGGTGAGGGGCATTGCGTAGCAGCACCTCACGCTCGTGGAGGGACTCGCGCACCAGGTCAAATTCAAAATATTCCAAATATCGCAGCCCGCCGTGGATGAGGCGGCTCGACCAGCTGGTAGTGCCGCCACCAAAGTCGCCTTTCTCAATCAGGATGGTGCGTAACCCGCGCAGGGCAGCGTCGCGCGCCGTGGCGGCACCGTTGATGCCGCCGCCGATCACAATTAAGTCGAAGGGTTGGCTGGTGAGGGTTTGCAGGTCGCGCATGAATTCTAAGGGTCGGGGTTTGCGATCGCAGCCGAGTGTTTTTTTAGCCTGAGCTTTTAGCGGGGAACTGGCGGAGCAAGGGTTGCTACACAGCTTCAACAAGCTCACCAAAGCGGGTCATCTGGGTTGTAGCCAGTCTAGGTATCTAGCAATCCACCAGCAACTGCCCAGGGGCATAGGCCTATGTCTAGGGAAGTATATAGAGTGAGATTCTATGATCTTTGTGAGTATTGCTTGGGCACTTTGACGCCTCAGTTGGTCAATCCGCAGCGGGTTGCGGGCTAGGGCTACCAGTCAGCCAATTCCTGCAAACCTCATAGAATATGGGGCTTGCAGAACTCTGGCCCTCCCGAAATTTGAGCCGCTGGGAAGCGCAGGTTCAATTTTTCGCCAACCAGGGAGATACGCAGGAGAGAAGGGGCTTGGTAGGCTAGATCCACTCCTGCCCCTAGCGTTTCGCCCATGCAAGTTCTTTCGCCTCAGACCGCTGCTTCAGAAACGGGTTTAGAGCCATCTCGGCAGACCGTGGTGCTCAACGTCAGCGGCATGAACTGCGCCGGGTGCGTGCGCGCCGTTGAGAATCGCCTGACCCAGGTGGATGGGGTGCGATCGGCCACGGTGAATCTGGTGACCGAGGTGGCAGTGGTCGAAACCGAGGCTGGCGTGGTGAGCGCCGACCAGCTGGCCGACCAGGTAACTCAGGCGGGCTTTGCGGCGACGCCCCGCACCACCGACGGCGATGGCGACGACCTCATGGCCTGGGTCGAGGCCAAACGAGCCGAACAGCAGCAGCAGGGGCAGCGGCTGGGGGTGGCGATCGCCCTCCTCATGCTCTCCACCATTGGCCACCTCAATCACTTCGGCTGGCTGACCATCCCCGTGCTCAGCGACCTGTGGTTTCACGCCATTTTGGCCACGGTGACGCTGGCGTTTCCGGCGCGGGAAATTCTGGTGGACGGCTGGGCCGGGCTGCGGCGGCTGGCCCCCAACATGAATACGCTGGTGGCCCTGGGTAGCGTGAGCGCCTACCTGGCCAGCGTGGTGGCGCTGGGGTTCCCTGGGCTGGGCTGGGAGTGCTTTTTTGAAGAGCCGGTGATGCTGCTGGCGTTTATTTTGCTGGGCCGCACCCTGGAGCAGCGGGCCAGATATCAGGCGGCAGATGCGCTGCGATCGCTGGTCGAACTCCAGCCCGCCGTAGCCCGACTGATTTCTAACCCCGCCACCGCTGGAGCCGCCCAAATCGGCGTGGAGGTGCCCGCCCGCTGTGTGCAGGTGGGCGAGTGGGTGCAGGTGCTGCCCGGCGAAAAAATCTCCGCCGATGGCCAGGTGGTCTCGGGCCAGAGCACCGTCGATGAGTCGATGCTGACCGGCGAATCGATGCCCGTGCTGAAGCAGCCCGGCGATGGGGTGACGGCAGGCACATTGAACCAGAGCGGCGCGATCGCCCTGCAAGTCACCGGCACCGGTCAAAACACCGTGCTGGCTCAAATGATTCGCCTGGTAGAAACGGCCCAGAGCCGTAAGGCCCCGATCCAGCGGCTGGCCGACCTGATCTCGGGCTACTTCACCTATGGGGTGATGTCTTTGGCCACGCTCACGTTCCTCTTCTGGTATTTCATTGGCCTACACCACTGGCCCCAGGTGATGCACTCGGCCCTGGGCATGGCCCACATGGGTCACACTATGACCTACACCTCCTCGACCCTGCTGGTGAGCTTAAAGCTGGCGATCGCGGTCATGGTGGTCGCCTGCCCCTGCGCCCTGGGCCTGGCCACCCCCACCGCCATTTTGGTTGGCTCTGGGCTGGGGGCTGAGCGCGGCCTGCTGATTCGCGGCGGCGACAGCCTCGAAACCATCCACCACCTCGACACGGTGGTGTTCGACAAAACCGTCACCCTCACCCTGGGCCAGCCCCAGGTGACAGCAGTTCACGTTTTGCAGAATGACCTCACTGAGGCAGACATTTTGCAGCTCGCCGCTACCGTCGAAAGCGGCACCCAGCATCCCCTGGCCAAAGCCATCCATCAAGCCGCCGCCGCGCGAGAACTCGACCTGCTAACCGCCAACGAGTTTGATACCCAACCCGGCCTTGGCGTAGCTGCTCAAATCACCTGGCAAGATACCGTGCAGCCCTGCGTCCTGGGCAACCAGCAGTGGATGATCCAGCGAGAGCTGGGGCTAGATGCCGCTGTGCAAAACCAGGCAAAAGCATTGGCTGAAGCAGGGCAGACGGTGGTTTATGTGGCGCTGGGCGATCGCGTGGTGGGGCTGGTGGCGATCGCAGACCAGCTGCGCCCCGATGCCGCCGCTGTAGTTGAATCTCTGCAAAAACAGGGGCTCCAGGTGCGGGTGCTGACGGGCGATAGAAAGGAGGTAGCAGGGGCGATCGCGGCCCAGCTCAACCTCAGCCCCAACCAGGTCACCGCTGAAGTTTCTCCCCAGGG
>JANPIO010000418.1:0-2777 GCA_031425055.1 Phormidium sp. VAR_61_metabat_6 | reverse complement strand
GCAACACGGGCACCAGCACTGGCTCCCACTTACACTTGGAGCGCTGGCTCAATGGGCAGCAGCAAGATCCTACATGGGGCGATGCGCTTAGCGTTTTGGGTTTGCGGACTCAGTCTACTGGCGACGATTTCGTAGAGCAATACCGAAAGGCGATCGCTCAAAAAGAATCGGGCACCAACTATAGCGCTGTCAATCCTCACAGCGGGGCGCTAGGCAAATATCAGTTTATGCCTGCCACGATGGCCAGCACAGCGAGGACATGCTTGGGCCGGGTACCGATGACAACTGAGTTTTTGGGGACACCTGAGCTGCAAGACAAAATTATGGATTGCTACACTGTCGCGGCTTTGCCGTTAATTCAAGCGAAGGCAGCAGACCCGAATACCCAATGCCGAATGCTGGCCAGTCGGCACTACAGCGGCAATCCTGACAAGTGGAACAATAATCGCCCCCAAACCTATGGCGGTGCATCCTATCCATCAATCGCTAGTTACACAGAGGATGTTTGCAAGGGCTTTTGACCCAGCCGATACGGTCAATGTGGGCGCGGTATAGTTGAGCAAGGAATACGAGGAACAGGGCATGGACAACCGTGATTTGGTAAGAGAGATGGAACGTAGCAACGCCGTTGGTGTCGTTACGTGGGCACTATTTCAGGCAGTGACTATGCTGCTGTTTTGGGGCGCGTAAATCGGCAACGCATTTCCAATATGAAACAGGCGAGACAGCTAAGCCATCTCGCCTGTTTTGTTTGTGGATTCAGTGGTCGGCATAGAATAGATGTGTCCTGAGGGAGAGATGCCGATGCACAGCCAGTACGCTGCGATGAGACCTGTGCTGCCATTGCCCACGATCGCGGCAGTCAGCGGCGGTAATTTAACTGGCAGCGGTACGGTACAGCTTTCCATTCAGGCTAGGAATAGAGCGGGCTGGAATCTACCCACGGCGTTGCAGTCAGTAAGCTATTCGGCAGGGCAAAGAATTGCGATTACGATTCCAAGCACTGCGCGTGCAGTTGGTGAAGATATTCACCAGTTCACAATTTCTATTGCGACGATAGCGAATCAGCTTAATTCGCTGAGGCAAATTTGTGTTGTTGAATCTTACGACGCTGACCAGGTCACGGTGCGATCGCTCCCTGCCACAATTTATCTCAGCGAAGACGACCACCTGATTGTGGGTTCAGGGCAGCAGGTTGCAACACTGGCATTGCTACCCATTAACGACGAGCTCATCAACGGCATGGTGCGCGAGGTCGCCAACATCGGCAACAGCACTTCGCGTATTCTGGAGTACCGCGAAGAGTCTACTGCCACTGCCAACAGCAACACCGTATTTCCAGCGGCAACGGGACGGTGGCATTCGATATCAGGCTTCAGTACCTACATCACTGATACGCTGGCGGCGGGGGGATGCGATCGCGCTTTGTCGGCCCTTGACCCAGAGAAAGTGTTGCAGCCGCCGCCCTACCCTGTTGATGGCAGCACCGGCACCTTCGTGCGCTATTGGTTTTTTGGTGCGCGGGCGGCAGGAGGGCCAGCCACAGCCCAAGGGACACGGGTGGGTTTGCGAGTGTTTGATGGAGGGCTCGATCGCAGCGCCAGCTTTGACGGATTGCTCCAGTATATTTTCCAGGGCTATGTAGACGCTGCGGATGGCACCCGAGACACCAGCGGCATGACGACTGGGGCGCAGCAGACCTATACCTACGGCAAGGCCGGGGCGCACCTGCTAGAGAAAGATTTGCCATCGGGGCAGGCGGCAGAGATTGCAGTAGCGCCACGGTTCACATTGGCAGAGCAACCCAGCCTCACCCAGGGCGCGGTGTTGTCGGTGGGACTGCGGGCGTACTCTCAGGCGGGCAGCATTAATCCCCTGCCTGGCTTCTTTGGTAATGCCATTGCGCCCGAGGGCGATCGGCTGCGAGTGGTGCCCGACGGTAGTGGCGTTAGGGTGATGGGTGGTGCAGCGGCGGTGGGGACGATGCAGTTCCCGCTCATTGGCGAACAGTCGGTTGTCGGCCTGGCTGAGAATACGGCGGGGCAATTCGTCCACATCAACGGCAACGGCATCGCTTATGTAGACGACGGCAACCCAGGGCAGCAAGAAGCCATTCGGGCCAAAGTCTCGACAGCGGCAGGGCGATCGGCGGCGGGTGTGGCTAGTGCGTATGCTGCGGTAGGGGCCGGTGACACGTTGACGGTGACGGTGACCCATGGCCGCAGCGTGAGTGCGAATTACCCAGAGCCTAGCGGGGCTACCAGCGTGATCGCTGGGAATGGGGACGGAACCTTTAGCCCTCCTCAAATGGCGGTTTACCTAGAGCGTCAGAGCGACGGCGAGATTTGGGAGTACCTGTTCACGGTGACGGATACGGCCACGCAGGCTGTGAGCATTAGCAGCTTGGCCAGTGCCAGCGGAATGCCCGCGTCAATCCCGACGGCACCGGCTGCTAACTTTTCGCTGTTCGCTCCAGGGGCTGCATCGTTCACGTCACCGTCGGGCAGCAGCGACTTCACTGCGGGCAACTACCGGGTGAGCTTGGCCTATGTCTACGACGGTGGGCAGGTGACCAGCATTCAGCACGAGGCGGAGTCGCCGACGGGGGACTGGCTCAAAGAGATTGCGGTTCCTTTGACTGAGTTAGGGACAGGCGGCGGCACGGCGGGGGCAATACCATCTAGCAATACAGCTCCGACGGGGGAGAACCCCGCGCTAGACCCAGCGACAGGTGAGGCCAATATTATTTTGCAAACGGGTACGCCACCAAAACTTTG
>JANPIO010000417.1:0-1811 GCA_031425055.1 Phormidium sp. VAR_61_metabat_6 | reverse complement strand
CCTATCCCCCCCTCAACCCCCGCGGGCAGCTGTTCTTTCGCCTCGCGGCCGCTGCCCCCGGGCCCCCCGGCGCGGGCCCCGCCGTGGGGTCGGCCGCGGCGGCCACGGCTGTGGAAACCGCGCTCACCACCGATCGCAGTTCATCGGAATCAGCGCCAGCGCCAGTGGCCTCTAGTCCTCACCACCGCTGGCGCTGGGGAGCATTTCCCATGGTGATGGTGCTCGGGTTTGGCCTGGCCGCTGGCATCACCCAATGGCGTTACGAACAGCAGCGCGCGCCTCGTCAAACAGCCCAGACAATAACCGTCCCGGAGGCCGACGGGGTGGCTAAGGCGATCGAGCCTCTGCTCCCAACCGAACCCACCGCCTTGGCCCTTCCCGATTTGGCGGCCCCCGTGGTTCTGACCATCAAGGCCGTGGGCGACATCATTCCCGGTACCGACTACCAGCGTTACCGGCTGCCCGACGACTGGCAATACCTGTTCGGCAGCATTCAATATCACCTGGCCGAAGGTGATATCACCTTCGGCAACTTTGAGAGCACCCTCACCGAAGTGCCCAACAGCGCCAAAGACACGGGCAGCGCCAATACCTTCGCCTTTCGCACCCCGCCCTGGTACGCTAGCGTGCTCAAAGCAGCCGGGTTCGACGTGCTCAGCGTGGCCAACAACCACTCCATGGATTTCTTTGAGCAGGGCTTTAGCGACACCATTGCCCACATCGAAGCGGCGGGCATGAAGGCCGTAGGCCGCAAGGGCGAAATTTTGTACGTTGAGACTCAGGGTCAAACTGTGGCGTTCATTGGCTTTAGCAACTATCAAGAGCACAACCGGGTGCAGGATATCGAGGCTGCGATCGCCCTGGTAGAAACCGCCAACGCTCAAGCCGACATCGTCGTCGTCTCCTTCCACGCCGGCAAAGAAGGCACCGATGCCACCGTCACCCGCGATCAAGACGAGCTGTTCTACTCCGAAAATCGCGGCAACGTCGTGCGCTTCTCCCGCGCCGTTGTTGACCACGGGGCCGATCTGGTGCTGGGCCATGGGCCTCACGTTCCCAGGGCGATCGAGCTGTACAACAACAGGCTAATCGCCTACTCCCTCGGGAATTTTCTTGGCTACCGGAGCCTTTCTACCGTTGGCCCCCTGGGCACCTCGCTGATTTTGCAAACCGATCTTGATGCCCAGGGCAACTTCGTCAGCGGCCGCATCATTCCCGTTGCCCTCGATCGCAACGGTGTCCCCTACCTCGACGACCACTTTGGCGGCGTGGTGCTGGTGCGCCAATTCACCCAGCGCGACTTTCCCGATACGCCCTTAGAGATCGACGATCTGGGCTACATCTGGCCCCGGTGATATCAGTAGCACACCCTATGAGCCAAGGGTGATGCAGACAGCAGGCAAGCTTCCAAACCCTTTGGCCTTCGTACTGTAGACATTGCCTAAAGCAAGGTATCAGCATTCCCTGCAACTAGGGGATTTAGGCAGTTGTAGGGAATGCTACCTGTCGAATCCACGGCTCATCTCAGCAGCACCCCATCGATCGGCTGCCCCGGTTCTACCTTGAGGAAGACGTTAGAGGCCATATTTTTACTTACGCTACTCACATCTGTGCAATCACTGGCGGTGAGCTTTTAGACTGGTTGATTGTTTTTCCCAGAGTTACTAGACGAGTCCTAATTTTGGGATAAATCTGTGACTCGGCAGCGCTTCCCACAAGTTTTATTTCCATTTTTAGAAGGATAAAATTCATGGCAAATCGTAAGCTTTATGTCTCATTAAAGATGGCTGTCAAGCGCCTTGCGGTGCTGT
>JANPIO010000416.1:0-5569 GCA_031425055.1 Phormidium sp. VAR_61_metabat_6 | reverse complement strand
CGCCGTTCTGCATTTCCTCTGCTTTGATCGTACCTCGCCCATCTAGGATCCGCTATAAGTAGGTGAGTCTAATTAATTGTAATAAGAGGGTTTGGGGTTTACGGTCTTTGGTTCACAGTATGCGGTTTACTGTATGCATCCTGTACCGTGCACCTTAGACCTTGCACCGGGCATCCACCAGATAGACGAGCTGCCTGCCCTAGAGATTTTTGCAAATCATGGACAATTGCTGGGTACTGCGACTGGCAAGAGGTCTACTGCCTTGTTCTCAGCAATTTATAAGGTTAGATCTGGTCAAGATCTGATTTTTTCTGACAGACAATTGCCAGGCCCTTTGCCTAAGATAAGTAGGCAACCAAAATTGCAATCTCACTAGACCTAGGAGAATTTCCCATGACTGAAGATACTACAAAAGCTGTAGCGATCGAAGACGAGTCTCTGTCTGGCGAGCAGCTAAAAGAAGTTTCTGGCGGTGTAGACTTTGAGCAACTGCGTCGCGAAAACCTAGATAAAGATGCATCTCGTCTCGACGACATTCGCCGAAAAAACCTAGAGAAAGACTAGGCTCCAAATTGCAACAGTCCTCAACCCATAATGGGTTGAATCACACCAAAAACGCAACTATGCCCCTGCTGATCGAGGTAGGGGCTAAGCCTGGCTCTGCCCTCCGAAGGGAGAACAGGGCGACCAACCGGTATCTTCTCCTGCCCAGGGGCCAAAGTCTGCCAAAAATGGGGAAACCACCGGGGCCGACCAGCCCAGGGGCAGGCTGCCTTCAATGCGATCGCCCTTGGCGGTCATAAACCCTGGTTCCCCCACCAAAATTGAGGCCCACGGCTGACCGTCGCCATCTATGGTGCCTGCGATCGCGTAGGGCAGCTGGGCAAAAAACTGCCGATGCTGTTCGGGCATGTGGTCGCGAATGATCCGCCGCCCCTGGCGATCCATGCGCTCTAGAATGCCGTACCGGGCGTGGATGGATCGCTCCCCTTCATGGAATGGCGATGCGGCGTAGGGCCAGCCAGGGTTGCCATTAGTTAACCTCCTCCCATGGGAATGAAGCTGGGCAACTGCTTGACCCGCTCGATCCAGGCGAGTACGTTGGGGTATTTGTCTAGCTCAATTTTGCCGTCACGGGCCAGGGCCACGTAGGGAAACACGGCCACATCGGCGATGGTGGGGCGCTCAAACTCTAGCCACTGGCGATCGCTGAGGTGCTGGTCTAATACGGTAAGAATGTCGGCGGCCTTTTGGTGCGATCGCTCGATATTGATAGTCTTGGCTCCAAACAGGTAGTAAAGCCGAGCATTTTCTGGCCCCTGGCGAATTTCTCCGGCGGTGGTGGAGAGCCAGCGCACCACCTTAGCGAGCTCCAGGGATTCTAGCGGCAGCCATAGCTCGCCGCCGTACTGGCGAGCCAGATAGACCAAGATCGCCTGGGCATCAGCCAAGACTACTTCGCCATCGACGATGACGGGCACCTGGCCCAGAGACTTTGAGCTGCCACCAAAGGTGAATTTGGACTTGGGTTGCCTTTTTTTGAACGCGATGATAGTTTTAGTTCAGATAGTTCTGATAAAAACTATTTGAGGCAAAATAAATAGGCGGTGTCCCATGACTCACCCCTTGCTGACCCTGCTGACCGTCCCGCTAGCGATCGCCCTCACAATCTCCCCACCACCACCTCGCCCCCAACGCCGAAACCCTGCACCAGGGCCTAGGCTTCTCTGCCACTCAGTAGTCCCATATACCCTCACCCCCTAAATCCTTTCGTTAGGCTTTTGTTCTATCTAGAATTATCTGCCATCAAATCAAATCTCACCCTTCCCTGCACCCATCCACCTCCCATGCCCCTCCCCACCTTTTTCATCTCCCACGGCGCACCAGATTTGCCCATCCGCACTGGCCCCACCCAAACTTTCCTGCGCCAGATCCTGACCACCCTGCCAGAACGGCCCACCGCCATTCTGGCAATCTCGGCCCACTGGCTCACCGCCCAGCCCACCCTGAGCACCAACCCCCAGCCCCAGACCATCTACGACTTTGGCGGCTTTCCGCCCCACCTGTCAGAGATGGTCTACCGAGCACCGGGCCACCCCGCCCTGGCAGAACGGGTGGCCGAGCTGCTCACCCAGGCAGGCTTTGCCCCCCGGTTCAACAGCCATCGCGGCTACGACCACGGCGCCTGGACGCCGCTGATCTTGATGGACCCGGTAGGCCAAATTCCGGTGGTGCTGCTCTCAGTGCAGTCGCGAGAGCCCCCCGCCCACCACCTGCACCTGGGCAAAGCCCTCGCCCCCCTGCGAGACGAAGGCGTGCTGATTGTCGGCAGCGGGGCCGCCACCCACAATATGTCCGCCTTCAACGGCGACTACCACGCCGCGCCCCCCGCCTGGGCCGCCGAGTTCGACACCTGGCTGGCGGCAACCATCGCCCAAAATGACCTCACCGCCCTGGTCAACTACCGCCAATGCGCCCCCCACGCCGAACGCAACCACCCCACCGACGAGCACCTGCTGCCGCTATTTGTCGCCCTAGGCGCAGGGGGCAAAGGGCACCAGGTCAACGCAGGGTTTACCTACGGAGCCTTCAGCATGGCTGCCTACCGATTTGATTGATTTTAGATTTGGGATTTTCCCGCGAAAATCCCAAATCTAAAACTTCCCATCCACCTAGTTACAAAGGAAAAACTCCCATGGCACTTGGCAAACTGATCGACGGCAAATGGACTACCGAATGGACTGAGCGCGACGACTCGGGCCAGTTTAAGCGGATGCCTACCCTGTTTCACAACTGGGTCACGGCGGACGGATCAAGCGGCTTTAAGGCCGAGCCGGGGCGCTACCATCTGTACGTGTCGCTGGGCTGCCCCTGGGCACACCGGACGGTATTGCTGCGATCGCTCAAAGGGCTACAAGACGTAATCAGCCTTTCTATCGTGGACCCTGTAATCAGCGACCAGGGCTGGAAATTTTCGGAGCGCTTTGACAGCATCCCCGACAGCCTCTACGGGGCCGACTACCTGTGGCAAATCTATACTCGCGCTCAGGGCGACTACAGCGGGCGGGTTACCGTGCCTGTGCTGTGGGATAAGCAGACCCAGACCATCGTCAACAACGAGTCACGGCAGATCATTCAAATGCTGAACTCAGAATTTAATGAATTCGCCGCCTTCCCCGAGCGCGACTTTTACCCCGAGGCTCTGTGCCCCACCATCGACGCGGCGATGGATGCGATCTATCAGCCGATCAACAATGGCGTCTACCGCAGCGGTTTTGCCGCCTCCCAATTGGCCTACAACGACGCCGTGACTGAGCTGTTTGAGGCGCTGGAGCACTGGGAAGACATTTTGAATCAGCAGCGCTACCTAGTGGGTGACCAGATCACCCTAGCCGACTGGTGTATGTTCACTACCCTGTTCCGCTTTGATCTGGCCTACCACGGATTGTTCAAGACCAACCTCAAGCGCTTAGTGGATTTCCCCAACCTCTGGGCCTACTGCCGCGAGCTTTACCAGCAGCCGGGGGTAGCTGAATGGTGCAGCGCCGAGCATGTAAAGCAGCTCTACTACGCGGGGCTGCCCGAGCTAAACCCCAGCGGCATTGTGCCCGCCGGGCCGAATGTTGACTATGGGATGGCTCATGGGCGCGATCGCCAGTTTCAATCCCTAGCGGCGCTGGCTGAGGCGGCCTAGCTGGTTTTTTCCGCCGCCAACCCGGTAAAGGCTGCTCCTGAAGATATGCCAACCTCAGGGGCAGCTTGAGCCTTTGTCACCGACAGCCACTGTGAAAAAATGCTCCTCACCATTAAAATAGTACTGACTAAAACCATTGACAGCTAGACAAGCTATGTCTCTTCCCATTACCTCTCAGGCTGCCGCTTCAGAGCCAAGTCTTGCCACCGTCAGGGCGCTAGTCAGAGCCTATCAAGCCTTTTCGAGCTATTCCGAAACCTTTGTGCGAGAGTACGATCTAACCTCAGCTCAGTTTGATGTCGTCGCCACCCTGGGCAACACCCAATGCCTGAGCATGGGCGACATCGGCGAGAAAACATTGATCACTAAAGGCACCCTGACCGGAGTCGTTGACCGCCTCGAACGCAAAGGACTAGTCATCAGAGCGACCCCTCCCGAGAATCGCCGCAGCGTTATTGTGCAACTCACGGCGGCTGGTCAGCAGCTGTTCGAGCAAGTTTTTCCGGCCCACATCGGAGACATCAAACAGCACCTCGAACCCTTAGATCCTTCAGAAATGGAGCTTTTGCGAGTGCTGCTCAACCGCATTCAAACCCTATTTTGACAAGTGTCTTCGTCGGCTCAAGCAATGGTATTGACATCAGGGTTTAATCTCGGCTTTGGGTGCTGTTTTGAGATGATGAGATTGGCTCAAAGAAGTCTGTTTTTGTTCGCCAGCGATTTTCACAATGTGCTGAGCGAAAGCGCTCGCCTCTTTCCTGCCTTGCTTGTCATGGATCAACCTCACCGCGATCACTCGGTACTGCTCTCCCCTCAGCAGCCCCTACTTCCGATAATTCTGAATCGGCACCAGTACATCGCCTGGAGCATAGGCTTTGAGATAGCTGGCCTGGGGCTGTAGCCAAATCCTTCCGCCACAAGCTCTGCATCACAAAGCCATCTGCGCCCAAAACCCCTTCATCCTGTAACCCCGATCGCATCGCCTGAGTCAAGGCGAGACGCTCCATATTGGTTCCCGCTAGCACCAGCGTGGCCTCCCGCTCCGCTGCCGCCAGCGCCAACTAGTCTGCCGCCACCTGCTGAATCCGCTCCTGGGTTTGAGTCCCTTCCTTAATACACCCCGCCTGCGACAAAATTTCTATGCCTTCTGTGACCTGCCCCTGGGCCACCAGTTCTATAGCCGATCGCAGCACCCCAGTCTGCTGCCGCCGATGGGTCTCCAGGTAAGCCGTCATCATCCCGCTCGCCTGCAAGCTCTTGAAGCGATTACCTGCTTCCACCGCTGAAAGCTGCCGAGCGTCACCCACCAGCAGCACCCTGGCCTGCTCCAGTGCAGCCCACCGCAATAGGGCATG
This sequence comes from Phormidium sp. VAR_61_metabat_6, assembly GCA_031425055.1. Taxonomy (GTDB): domain Bacteria; phylum Cyanobacteriota; class Cyanobacteriia; order Phormidesmidales; family Phormidesmidaceae; genus Nodosilinea. Next base: position 520 of record JANPIO010000416.1, on the reverse strand, counting down.
GGCATCTTTCATGCTCAACAGGCCCGCCTCATCCACAACCCAGGCGATCGCGCCAAATCCACGGCTTCAGGTTATAGAACAACCTTAAACATCAGTAGGCCGTAGTTTATCCATCTTCAGCCGGTCTAAATACTCCCGGTTCGCTCATTTCTAAGGAGGTTCGTCAGATTCTGGCCTCAACAGAGTATAAATACTTGCCGGGAAGTTGAGTGCTTGTAGGATACGCTGCTGTAAAGGCGTCAGTTCGGTCAGATGGGCATAGGTCGGCCCACAAGCGTTGACCATTATCAACGTGATGTCGCGAAAACTAGCCAAGAGTAATTCCGCTGTCGGGCGAGCCGTCGCCCGCTTGGGATTACCGGGATACAGCCCTGAGAGCGTCTCTTGGCGGTCAGCAAAGGCTTGCCGCACTTGGAAATCCACCAGCGTCAACAGACGCAACCCAATCGAGAGCAAGCGAATGAGGCCTTTGATGTGGTCTTCGCGCTGTAAGTACATGGGGGAAAGGGAGAGGGGATGC
>JANPIO010000415.1:0-24391 GCA_031425055.1 Phormidium sp. VAR_61_metabat_6 | reverse complement strand
CAACTATGGGAGGGTTTATAATTGGAGGGTCGACTATTATTGGGGGATCTGGATCAATTGCGATGGCTTCAATTTCATGGATCTCTTCGTCGCTTAAATGCAATAAGTGTTGAAATCGCTTCAGGTGACGAAGAGTCACCTCACCTAGTGGATTTTCGTCCTGTAAAGCATCAGCAAGAGCCTTGGAATAGAGATTGATAGCATCAATCTTCAAGCGAACTTTCTGTAACTCCTCCTGCTCAATAGCAATCGCATCCTCAGGAGTAAGCCCAAAATTAGTAGACAAAGCATCCAGAAAGCTGCGGCCAAATGCAGAAATTTCACCACCAACCTCGTCCAAGAATAAACGGACTTCGTTACGGTAATTCTCTAATTTTTGATGCCGAATCCTATTTGCTGCTTTTCTGATGCCTTCAGCAATGTTGGCAAACGCATCGTCTATAGTGGGCCAGGTTTTAAGGTCAGTGACCGGAACTGCATTTTTTGGCAAGGCTTGCAACTTACCAAAAGGGGCAGAAGACCAAATACTCTGGCGCAGGATGACCGGAATCACACAGGCTTCTTTAGATCCATGGCGAGCCATCGCCGTGGTTACCTCTACATCCCAACAGTACTTAGAAGCCAAGAAGTCGGCGCTAATCAGCAGCAGAATAATGTTAGCTGTCTGGAGATTGCCGTTGATCTGATGATCCCACTCATCACCCGGCAAAATACAACGATCATGCCAACTTGTAATTACACCGTTTAGTTCCAATATCTTGAGATGTTTCGCTAGCACATCCCGAAGTGCTTCATCTTCGTGGGCATAGGAGAAAAAAACTTTAACGGCGTCGCCTGGCATGATTAGGGGCTGAATTTCGGGTTTACTCTCTGTCAATCATAGTCGCTGGGCTGGGGGAGGGCCACTACAGCTAGTGAGTCTGGAGTTTTTCAAAATACCCTAGATTTCATCATCCTTTCACCGACCCCGCCAGCAGCCCGCGCACAAAGTACCGCTGGAGGGCAAAAAACACCAGCAGCGGCACCGTCATGGTGACAAACGCCCCGGCGGTGAGCAGGTGCCAGTCTTGGCCCCGCGAGCCGACTAGGTTGGTGAGGGTAATGGTCAGGGGCGCGACAGTGGGGGTGCCTCCTAAAAATACCAGCGCCACCAGCAAATCATTCCATACCCAAAGAAACTGGAAGACCGCAAAGGAGGCGATCGCCGGCATCGACAGCGGCACAATCACCCGCGTAAAAATTTTCAGGTGGGTCGCCCCATCCACCGCCGCTGCTTCAACTAAATCCCTCGGCAGTGCCCGAATGTAGTTGCACAGTAGGTAAATGCCCAGGGGCAAACTGTAGCCCGTATGGGCTAACCACACCCCGACAAAGGTGCCCGTCAGCCCCAAATCGCCATAGGCTCGCAGCAGCGGAATAAACGTCATCTGCAAGGGCACCACCAGCAGCGCCACGATCGCCAAAAACAGCCACTGGCGACCAGGAAACTCCATCCAGGCCAGGGCATAGGCGGCAAAGGTGGCGATCGCGATCGGCATCACCGTCGCCGGAATCGCAATGGTAAAGCTGTTCAGCAGGGCCTGCCCCATGCCCGCTGCGCCCAGCACCGCGCGGTAGTTCTCCAGGCTGTACTGAGTGAACTCGAAGGGATGCTGAAATACCGTCCACCAGCCGGTGGCGAGCACGTCAGCCGGGGGGCGGATGGAGCTGATCAGCAGGCCCAGGCTGGGGAGAGTCCAGAGCAGGGAGAGGGTGACTAGGGCGAGGTGGATGGGGGTGCGGGTGAGCCAGAAGGTGGGGCGGGGCATGGGGTGAGGGAGGGGGGGGAAAGTGGGGGAGTTAGCGGGTTGTGGGTTGGTGGCGGAATTCGCGGATGTTGACGACCATGGTGGGGATGACGGCGAGGAGGAGAATCACGGCGATCGCGCTGCCCCGGCCATAGTGGCGAAAGCTAAACATCTCCTTAAACATACGGCTGGCGATTACCTCGGTGCCCTGGTTGCCCGCCGTCATCACGTAGACAATGTCGAAAACTTTGAGCACCAACAGCACGGTGGTGGTTGAGACCACCAGAATGGTGGAGCGAATCATAGGCACGACAATGCGCCAGAAAATCTGCACCTCGTTGGCCCCATCGATGCGGGCGGCTTCGATCATTTCTTGGGGAATGCCCTTTACCGCCGCCGAGAGCAGCACCATGCAAAAGCCCGTTTGCAGCCAAATCATAATCGCGATCAGGGCGAAGTTGTTGAGCGATCGCTCCACCAGCCAGCCCACCGGCTCAAAGCCCAGGCTGGTGATCACCCCATTGAGCAGGCCAATCTGGGCGGTGCCCACCGGGCGAAAGGCGTAGATAAACTTCCAGATCACGCTCGCTCCGACAAAGGAGATCGCCATGGGCAAAAAGATCAGCGTTTTGGGCAAGGGCTCGTAGCGCACCCGGTCGGCCAGCACCGCGATCAACAGACCCAGGCTGACGCTGACCCCCGTCACCCCCACCAGCCAGAGCATGTTGTTGCGCCAGGCCTCGCCCATCCCTGGGTCGGCAAAGAGGGAAATGTAGTTGCTGAGGCCGACGAAGGACTGCGATCGCGCATCCAGCAGACTGACATAAACCGTCAACACCGTCGGGATGACCAGATAGGCCAGCAGCAGCAGCAGCGCCGGGCTGAGGTAGACCCAGGGCAGAATACGGTCTTTGAGCCGTCCTGGGGCAAAGCGCTCCACCAGCGCATTCGCCCCATAAAACAGAGCCACGACCCCACCGCTACCGGCCAAAATGGCCAGCCCTGCCATTCCTATCTTTGAGAAAACAACCATAGACCTGCGGTTAGCTGTCAGCCAGTCTTGACGTTACCCGGCCCTAAGCTCGTTCAAGGGGAAAGGTGTCAGGTATCAAGGTGATGCCTATCAGCCTTGGTCTAGTGGAGTACAAACCCCTAATCGTCGTAGGCAACGGGAATGCGCCCCTGTTTGGCTGCGGCCACCAGGCGATCGTAGTCGCGCTCGGTTTGCTCGGCGTAGGCTTCGGCAAAGAGAACTAGGGCATCGGCCAACGCATCGCCTTTGCCGATGTAGCCCGCCAGCATAGCGGCGTCGCCCGATTTGGCGTGGGCCAGGGCCAGCGCCCAACCGCAGAGGGTGCAGTAGTCGGGCAGTCTCGACACCTGAAACTTGCCGGGTTCGAGCTTGAATCCGCCTTTCATATCGCGCAGTTGCCGAATGTAGTAGTGGGTGTCGTTGAGGCTGCCCCAGCCTAGAAAAATATCGGGAGACCCCTGAATCAACTTCTGCCCAATCACCACTCGCCGTCCCTGGTGGTGGTCGGGCAATCGATGGTCACACCGCACCGAGGAGTAGGGGGCCAGCACTGAAGGCTGGGCTTCTTTGACCTGCAAGAACAGCGGATCGCTGGCGTCTTTGCCCTCTAAATAAAGCACCCAGCAACGGGTGCCCACACTGCCTACTCCCACTACTTTTCGGGCTACATCCAGCAGCCGGTAGCGCGACAGCAAAAAGCGGCGATCGCCGCCCAGAGACTGCAAATAGTCTTGCAGCAGCGCCTCCACAGCAGACACTACCGTGGGGCCATCGCTTAGCGTCTCGGCCCGCACCACGAGCGGCGGCGACTCAATGATGTGGTGGCGATCATCCACCAGGTTGGTCATTTCGTCGAGCACTTGCAGGTGGTTGCGATCGCGCGCCTTATCTAAAACTCGCTGGGCATATTTCTCGGCGCTGTCGGGCAGTTTTTCGAGCAGTTCGGCATCGGTAATGTTGTCGTACCACAGCTCAAGGTAAGGCAGGTCGGCGTAGGTGGCCAAATGCTGACTGTAGGATGCGATCGCCGCCCGCACCGAGTTTTGGCAAAGGGAGCGATCGCCGCCCAAATACCGCCCCGCCACCACAATGCTGGCCGCCAAACGCTTCAGATCCCACTCCCAGGGGGCGGGGTAGGTTTCGTCAAAGTCGTTGATGGCAAATACCAGGTTGCGCTCAGCCGAGGCAAACACCCCAAAGTTCGACACATGCATGTCACCACAGGCCTGCACCTCAATGCCGGTAGTCGGCGCTGGAGCAATATCGGCCACCATCACCGCCGCCGAACCCCGCAAAAAGGCAAAGGGCGACGCCAGCATCCGCCCATAGCGCAGCGGCACCAAAGATTGCAGGCGCGTTGTCGCCTGGGCCTGGAGCAGGTCTACCGGGTCAGGACGCTTGGCAGGGGGGTGATATTCGCCCAGGTCAGAGCGCTTGACCCGCTGCCGCAAAGCCTTGCCCGCTGCCATGCGATCGGCCACCGATTGAGGTATATCGGTATCAGCAACTGGGCTAGAGGCCGGTTCGTTAACGGCAACCATAGGAATATGACCAGAGACGGCAGCGTAGCTAAGCTTGACCAACCGGCACATCGACAGCGGTTTGAAAGGCATCCCAAGTGAGAATGTCCTGTAGCAGCGCCCGGTAGCCGACTACGTTGGGGTGCAGGCCATCCACAGAAATTAGCGGCTGCCACCAGGCTTCACCCCGGCCCATCCACAGGTTGAGCACATCTAGGTAAGGAATGTTGTGGCTGGTGCAGGCCAGACGGGTGGCTTCGCGGTAGCGCCACTGGTCGCTATGGGTGTAATACAGCACCTCTGAAAAGGGCATGGCCTGCTCGTTGACCGGCGTCATGCCGACAAACAGCACCGGGCACAGCCGTCGCGCCTGGTTCAGCAGCGCCTCCATATGCTCTTGAAACTCGTCAAAGTCGGTGCGGTTGCGACCCAGGCTATTGCCTACCCGCGCCGAGTCATTGAGGCCCACCGACAGCACCAGCAGATCGGGCACCCGGTTGCGCAGCTCACCTCGGTTGCGAAACTCATGGTCAAGGCGCTCTTTCACCTGACTGACTCCATCCCCCCGCACCCCAAGATTGTAAAAAACCGCCCCCTCACGGCCTGGGGCCATGGTCAAGCGACGCAGGCGCTCAACCCAGCCACCGCCTTCTGGGTCACCAAAGCCATACACCAGACTATCGCCCAGCACCAGCACCTTTTGGGGATGGGGCTGCTTGAGAAGAATCCCTGAAGCAGGGGCGGGATGGGAAGCCAGCATAGAGTAATTAACGTAGGGGATGAGCTAAACCAATCAAACTGGACTCTAGAGGGATTTGTTTTAAATTGTTTACATATTACCCTTTGAAGTGCCCAGTGCTAGAGGCAAACCTTTACCTGGCTGGCAAAATAGCGCGATCGCCCAAGCTTGAAACCCGCTGCTTTGCCTTAGGCTGTAGATGGCCACAACGGCCACGCCCCGAAAGACCCTGGTCCCCATGAGCAGATCTATGGAGTACGGTGCACCACATGGTAACGAACCGATCGCCAAAAGCTGGCTAGCCCGCTGGTGGGAAGAGCTTAGCCCCATGGCGCAGTCAGCCCTAGTGCTACTGGCCACGCCGCTGCTCGTCCTCAACGTCTGGGCGGTGGCGATTATCTTCGGCTACTTCCGCTCAATTTTAGTCACCGTGCTGATCGCGGGTCTGCTGGCGTTTTTGCTCAGCTACCCCATGGGTCGCCTCGAAACCCTTGGCCTCAAGCGCGGCTTGGCCTCAACCCTGGTGCTGGTGCTGGCCCTGGTCGGGTTTTCGGGCCTGGCGATTGTGGTGCTGCCCTTTGTCATTGACCAAGGCCAGCAGCTGGTGGTGCGCCTGCCTGAATGGTTTGACTCGGGCAAAACCCAGCTCATGGTGCTCGACGGCAAAATGGCCGAGTGGGGCTGGCCGATCAATCTCGATGGGCTGATTGCTCAAACTAGCGATCGCCTCAAGCGCGAGATTCAGTCCATCGCTGGAGAAGCCCTCAACCTTACCATCAACGTGGCGGTGTTTACCGCCAACAAGCTGCTCGACGTCGTGCTGACCGTGGTGCTGACCTTCTACCTGCTTCAGCACGGCGAAGAGGTGTGGGAAGGGGTGGTAGGGCTGCTGCCGACCCGACTCCAGCAGCCCTTCTCAGAGACCCTGCGGCAGAGCTTTCGCAACTACTTTTTAGGCCAGTTCATCGTTGCCAGCTGCTTTGGCACCGCCCTGACGATTATCTTTGGCCTGTTAAACGTGCCCTTCGGTTCCCTGTTTGGCCTCACCGTGGGGCTGCTGGCGCTGGTGCCCTTTGGCGGCACCGTCGGGGTGATCATCGTTACCCTACTGGTGGCCCTGCGAGATATCAAAATTGCCATCCCCATGCTGATTTCTGCCGTTGTGGTGCAGCAGCTAGTCGAAAACGGCATTGCCCCCCGGGTGTTGGGCAGCGTCACCGGGTTAAACCCCTTCTGGGTCTTTATTGCCATTTTGTCCGGGGCACGGGTAGGGGGACTGCTGGGGGTCATTGTGGCTGTCCCCGCCGCTGTCATTATTAAAGAGGCCTTGGTGGCGCTGCGCAACTCCCGTCAGCTCGTTCCCGAGACCGAAGCCTCCGTCCGCCCCGACGCTGGCTCACCCCAGGCTAAGGCAGCAGCCCTGCCCTAAAGAACGCCCCGGCGGCCGTTGGGCATCACCGTAGACCAGTTGGTGCGGGCTGATGCCAGCTGGTCGGCAGAAATTAGCGCCCCTGTCAGGTCAGCTCCGCAGAGGTTGGCCCCCCGCAGATTAGCGTTCGACAGACAGGCATTGACTAGACTGGCCCCCCGCAGATCCGCCCCCTCCAGGTTGGCATAGTGGAAGTAGGCCTTGATCAACTTGGCGTTGCGCAAGGTTGCTTTGCACAGGTTGGCCCGGCCAAAGTTGGCGTTGCTGAGATCAGAGCCCTGGAAGTTGGCGCTGGGTAGCTTTGATTGATTAAAGTTAGCCTCGACCAGCAGGGTGCGCTGCAGATCGAGGTCTTTGAAGGTTTGCAGCGAGAAGTCGCGTCGCCCTTTGGCGTACTTTTGCTTAACATCTTCGGCAGACAGCACGGCAGCAGCGGGCGTAGCTTTCCGCGGTGTGGGCGAGCCGTTTTGAGTTGGTACCAGGGGAGCCATGCTCTTGGCCCCCGAATGCGATCGCTCCCGCCGAGCCCGAATTGCCGCCGCCATGCGAGACGACGGAGAACCACCTCCTGAGTTGCCGATCGCAGGATGGGATGAGGAACTACTCACCGGCCCGTGCCCGTTGGTGTAGCCGCTGGTGGCCGACCCCAGAGAGGTTGGGAAGGCCATGTTTTGGGCCAGGCTTTCCATGTAGGGTTCGAGATCTAAGTCGCGATGGATGGCCTCCACGCTCTGGTAGCGATGCTTGACCGAGATCTCCAGCATCTTTTGCAGCACGCCAGCGAAGTGGTCGCTAATATGCACGTGCTCACGCCACAGCAGTTCCCCATTGTTGGGGTCGTAGTTGAGGTCTTTGGGAGCCTTGGCCGATAGCAAATAAAGGCAGGTTACTCCTAGGGCATAGATGTCACTGGCGTAGACGGGACGCATGGCCATCTGCTCAGGCGGCGCATAGCCGGGGGTGCCAATGGCGTAGGCGGTGAGGGCCGTCTGGTCAGAGTTGGCGGCCTGGGTGGCATTGACTTTGTCTTTTACGGCCCCAAAGTCGATCAGCACCAGTTTTTTATCCTGGTCGCGGCGAATGATGTTGGCGGGTTTGATGTCGCGGTGAATGACGTGGTTGTCGTGGACGTACTGCACCATTGCCAAAATTTCGCTGAGGAACTGCTTCACCCCAGCCTCGGTGAAGGGGCCACCGCGTTTGACCTCCTGCTGTAGGGTGAGGCCATTGATATATTCCTGCACCAAAAAAAACTCTTGCTCGCTCTCAAAGTAGTCGAGCAAACGGGGCAGCTGGGGATGGTTTCCGATCATCCCTAGAATCTTGGCTTCTCGCTTAAACAGATCGCGGGCCATCTCGAGCACGTGGGGCGCTTCGGCAGAAGGGAGCAGCTGTTTGATAACGCAGGGGGGCTTGCCGGGCAGCAGCTCATCGCGGGCTAAAAAGGTCGCCCCAAAGCCACCGCGGCCCAAGGCCCGAATCATCCGGTAGCGGCCCCGCAGCAGTAGCTCTGCCCCGCACGTTTGACATTGGTTGACCGTGGGGGGGTTCTTAGGCTTAGAACAATCAGGGTTGATGCAGTAGCTCATGCGGCCCAGAATGGTGGATATCTAGACGAGGCCCAAAGGCCACGGCAAGCAGTAGTTAGCCAGCAGCGGGGCAATCATAGGGCAGCCCCAAGGCCGCGATCGCGGCGGTTGTGAGGGCTGACCCCTTTCGGTAATGCCACATTACCCCAATTATTCCCTGTTTCAGAGAGGGGTTATAGCATTCACCTACAGGGATATATACTTCTGCCCGAAATCTAAGGGAAATGTAAAAACTCGATAAACTCTTGATCCCCATTTTCACTCGTGAGCCAGGGGTGCCCTTGGGTAGATGCAATGCCCACAAGGTAGAATGTTTGGGCAATAAACCACAGCATTCTAGATTTTCTAACGGTCAAGACAGCCCCACCATGCGCATATCCCTGAACTGGCTCAACGAATACGTCAATGTCCAGCTTTCTGCCGAAGAGCTAGCCGATGCCCTGACCATGGCCGGGTTTGAGGTCGAAGACATTGAAGATAGACGCACCTGGGCCGATGGCGTGGTGGTGGGCCGAGTGGTAGAGCGCACTCCGCACCCCGATGCCGACAAGCTCAGCGTCTGCCGGGTCAACATTGGCCAGGCCGATACTTCAACTATAGTGTGCGGGGCCGCCAACGTGCGGGCCGACATCTACGTGGCGGTGGCCACCGTCGACACCTACCTACCGGTGGTAGATTTGACCATCAAGCCCCGCCAGCTGCGCGGCGTGCCCTCGGCGGGCATGATCTGCTCTCTGGCAGAGTTGGGGCTGGCGAAGGATTCTGAGGGCATCCATATCTTTGCGGCTGACAGTCTGGAGCTGGGGCAAGACGTGCGCCCCCTGCTCGGCCTAGACGATGTGATTCTCGATGTCACCTCGACCGCCAATCGGGCCGATGCTCTCAGCATGGTGGGCATCGCCCGCGAAGTGGCGGCGATTACGGGGGCCACGCTGCACCTGCCAGTCACCCAAGCCCCTGCGATACCGAAAAGCGCCACGGCTCCGGCGATCGCCCTGCCCGACGAGAAAGCCTGCCCAATCTATATCGGCACGGTATTGGAGAACATTGCCCTCGGCCCTTCGCCCCAGTGGTTGCAGCAGCGGCTGGTGGCGGCAGGCACTCGCCCCATTAACAATGTGGTAGATGTCACAAACTACGTGCTGCTGGAGTGGGGGCAGCCGCTGCACGCCTTTGACCGCGATCGCCTGCTGACCACTGGAGATACCCTCAACCTCGGCGTTCGTTACGCTCAGCCCGGCGAAACCCTGGCCACCCTGGATAGCCAAAAGCGCCAGCTTCAGCCCGAGACTCTATTAATTACCGCCAACGATCAGCCCGTGGCCCTGGCCGGGGTGATGGGCGGTGAAGCCACTGAAGTCCACGATGGCACGGTGGCAGTAATGCTAGAGGCCGCCTTTTTTGACGCGGCGGCGATTCGCAAGTCGGCCCGCAGCCAGGGATTGCGCACCGAGGCTTCGGCCCGCTACGAGCGCGGTGTGAACCCGGCGGAGCTAGGGCTGGCCTGCGATCGCGCCCTCCAACTGCTGCAAGAGCTAGCTGGGGCCGCCGTCGTGGCCCAGACCACTGGCACTACTGCCCTCGGCGCGGCTATTCCCGAACGGGTGATTACCCTGCGGCTGAGCCGGGTGACCCAACTGTTGGGCAAAGTGATCAATCTGGGCGACCAGCCCCAAGACCTGTCGCCTGAAACCATTCAAACGCTGCTGGAAACCCTGGGCTGCCAGGTAGCACCGACAGACGAGGCGGGCGTGTGGGCCGTGACGGTGCCCCCCTACCGCTACCGTGACCTGGAGCGCGAGGTCGATCTGATCGAAGAAGTGGCCCGCCTCTACGGCTATAACCACTTTGCCGACACCCTGCCCCAAAAGGCAATCGGCGGCTTTTTATCGGTAGAGGCAGCCCTGCGCCGCAGGGTGCGAGAGACGTTTCGGGCTGCGGGGCTGACGGAGCTGCTGCACTACTCGCTGACTAAGCCGATGAGCGATCGCCAGGTCACCCTCGCCAACCCGCTTTTCCCTGAATATTCGGCCCTGCGCCAAGATCTGGTGGATGGGCTGATCGACGCCTACGAGTTTAACCTCAACCAGGGCAACGGCCCCCTCAACGGCTTTGAGATTGGCCATATCTTTTGGCAAGACGAGGCAGGCATTCATGAGGCTGAGGCCGTGGGCGGCATTGTCGGCGGTGACGGGCGATCGAGCCAGTGGGTCACCAGCGGGCAAGACCAGCCCCTCACCTGGTACGAGGCCAAGGGCATTCTCGACAGCGTTTTTAGCCGTCTGGGCCTGGCGGTTGACTACCGCACCGACAGCACCGACCCGCGCTTTCACCCCGGTCGCACAGCATCGCTGTGGGTGCGCGGGCGGCTGGAGCTAGGCCGCTTTGGCCAGCTTCATCCCCAGCTGCGTCAGCAGCGGCAGCTACCCGCCGAGGTGTATGTGTTTCAGCTCAACTGGTCGGCGCTGGAGACCTGTCTGGTGCCAGTGCTGCAAAAGTCGGTGAAATTTGGTGCGTACTCGACCTTTCCGGCCAGCGATCGCGACCTGGCCTTCTACGCCCCGCTCGAGGTCACCGTTGCCGACCTCACGACAACAATGACCAAAGCCGGCGGCAAATTGCTAGAGTCGGTCGCCCTATTCGACGAATACCGGGGCGAAAGCGTCCCCCAGGGGCAGCGCAGCCTGGCCTTTCGTCTGGTTTACCGCTCCTCTGACCAAACCCTCACCGATGAAACGGTAGACCCCGTGCACCAAAAGGTGCGCGCTACCTTGGAGAAGCAGTTTGGCGTAACGCTGCGCAGCTAACTGCACCGGCGACAGGCCACCGCCCCGCGTTCCCTGCGACTCCGTTGAGGGAACGTGGGGTTCGCTCTAACTAGAGCATGCCCTTAACCATTGTCTGCCTCAGTAGGTTCAGGCTGGGCGGTGTGATGGTGCCACAGCCGATAGCCGCCGTAGCCTGCCGCCGCAATGAGCACCCAATAGGGGCTAAAGGCCAGCAGCCAGAGTCCTAGCTTTAACCCACTGACGGTGAATGCTTTTACCGACTGAGTTGCCGATTCCCAGGTGTTGCCTAGGGTTTCACCGACGGGTCGCAGCGGGGTTACCTGAGTTACTGGACTTTGTAGGGTGAGGTAGATCTGTGAAAAGGCCACTTGCCGTTTGAGGTTTTGCTGCTGAGCCGCCATGCGCTCGATCGACTCACGCACGGTGCTAAGCTCGCGCGCCACCTCTAGCACGTGGGAGATTTCGCCCGATCGCTCCATAATTTTCAGCAGGGCTGCTTCAGACTGGCGCAGATTCTTTAGCCGGGCATCGAGATCCACCAGCTGGCTCGACACATCCTCTGCCGTTAGCGATTGCTGCTGCACAGTTCCTAGGGGACGGAGGGCATTCAGCACTGAATCTAGTTCGTCCTGGGGTACCCGCAGGGTCAAGGTCACCTGCTGAGCCGTTCCCTCAGGGGAGCGGTGATCTTGCAGACTGAGCATATCCCCCTGAGCCTGCTGAAGAATGGCTTGCACCTGGTCTACAGCAGCGTCAATATCAGTTAGCACCAGCACCAGGCTGGCCTGCTTCACCAGCTGAGGCGCGGGCTGCCCAATATCACTAGGGGCCGGCTCGATTTCGCTGGTTTTGGCCCGATCAAAGGCCGCCGCATCTGCCGCTGGGGCGGCTTGGTTAGCAGTCGGCGCAGCATCACCCGCCACCGCACCGCTTTCGGCAGACATGGTTTCTTGTTGAAGCCCAACGTCGGGCACTTGGGCACAGCCACCACCTATTAGGGTAGCCCCCAGGGCGATCGCTAAAAACTGAGCACGATGGGCACGGAGGATTGCAGAACGGGTCATCGGGTCGCCTAAGCCAAACTCGGATGGCTCAACTATGGTCTGAATGATCGCAGCAAATATCCAAGTTACCAATACTGAAACCAGTAGGCGCGATCGCGCCCTAATTCTTGATAGGATCGCACGGTTACCGCAGAGGAGAATCGCACCCCAGTGCCAGAACCCATCAGCATCACCGTCAAGCTATTTGCCATTTACCAGGAAGCCTACGGCCAGCCTGAGGTGCAGTGGCAGTTTTCAGAGGGGGCCACGGTGGGTGCGGTGCGCGATCGCGCCCTAGCCGAGCATCCCAAGTTAAAAGCTTGGCGCGATCGCACTCGCCTGGGCCTCAACCTTCAGTTTGTAGCTGACGATACGCCTTTGCACGACGGCGACGAGGTGGTGCTCATTCCTCCCGTGAGCGGTGGCTGAAACCAGTACAAGCGACCTAGTGCAACCGCCCTATTTTGCTAAGAAAACTTCAAAAAACGTTAAAGTTGCCGTATCCAAGGCAGGGTGAGCGATCCCCATTTTTTGGTTTTTTACAGGCTCGCAAAAGTTCTAGAAAGGCTCATCGCACCCCAGATATTTCCGTACCTATAGCGTAGAGTTGATCTTGTTAACTCCATATCTAGCGTTTATGCAGGAGCGCCCGCTATGGATTGGTTTCCTCGCCGCCATGCTGTTGTCTTAGCCCGCAGCAGCCCCGGTCGACTCGCCTATCTCGAAAAAACAGGAATTATCGTACCCCAGCGGTCTGGAGATTCTTCCCGACTGGAGGTGTTCTACTCCTGGGAGCAAATTCTTGAAATTCGCGCTATTAGTCGGCTGCGCCAGCACCTGTCGTTTCAGACCGTCCGCAAGATTCTACAGTACTTTGACGACCACGGCATCAGCCGCACCCTGCGTGACAAACACCTGGTCATCAACTGCCATGGGGTCAGTTGGGTACAGCCCAGTACAACTGTGTCCCCTCAGGTGATTCATCTGGTCAGCCATGGGTGCAGCTGCATAGGTCAGTTTGTGCTGGCCCTCGTCGAGGCGGACGCGTCAGATCTCAGTTTTTCCACTGTTACGGCAAGATCCACTGCCCCTAAAGTGGTAGATCTTGAGCACTTTAGGCAAAAGGTGCACCTCAGCTAGCACCGATAGAGGGCTGAGAAACTGCTTCTTTGCGACCTATGGGTATGTTAGAGAAGTCATCCTGTTGACTGGTCAAGCTATGGAGAAGCCTGAACTGCCTAGGGGGGTGCGATCGCGCTCTTACCGATGGGTCACCGCTACATTTGGCCTGGTGTTTATCGCTCTAGCGATCGCCATCCTGCTCACCGCCGACAGCCACAACATGTTGGGAGCCGCGTTAGCTGCTTTTATCGTCGGGGGTCTCGGTGTCGATGCGATGGTTAGTGCGGCCCGCGACCGGCGATCGATCCTGGCGCGCATTGGCCCCCTGCCCTAAGACTTTCAGGCCAATTCAGTCGATGGATAAAAAAAGCCGCTGGATCGATTGATCCAGCGGCTTTGTGGTTAGCTCACCATTTCGCCGGTTTCTTGCAGCACGTGCAGGCGGTGGTAAATGCCGCCGTGGGCCAGTAGCTCTTCATGGTTGCCCACTTCGGCAATGCGGCCCTCCTCCAGCACCACGATTTTGTCGGCATCGCGCACCGTACTGAGTCGGTGGGCAATGATCAGCGTGGTGCGGGTGCCGAGAATCGATCGCATCGCCAGCTGAATCGATCGCTCCGACTCGTAGTCCAGGCTAGAGGTAGCCTCGTCAAACACCAGCACGTCGGGGTTGACCAGCAGGGCGCGGGCAATGCCCAACCGCTGCCGCTGTCCGCCCGAGAGGCGCACCCCCCGCTCGCCTACCACCGTGTAGTATCCCTTGGGCAGGCGGTGAATGAACTCGTCAACCCGAGCGATGCGGCAGGCTTCGTTCACCTGTTCCATAGGCGCAGTGGGGTTGCCGTACTTGAGGTTGTCGAGCAAGGTGCCGTTAAACACATCCACTTCCTGGTGCACGATCGCCAGCCGCTTCCGGTAGCCCGTCACATCTAGCTGGCGAATGTCTTCGCCGTCGATCAGAATGCGGCCACTGTGAGGGTCAAAGTAGCGAAACAGCAGCTTTACCAGGGTTGATTTGCCCGAGCCCGATCGCCCCACCAGCGCCACCGTTTGGTAGGGCTCAACTAGCAGATCGATATGTTGCAGCACCGGCTTTTGATCGTCGTAGCCAAAGCTCACCCCCTCAAAGTGCACCTTACCGGTGAACTGGTAGGTAGGCAGGCTCTCGGGGGCATCGGTCAGGTTCACGGCATCGGTACCCAGGGGCTCCTCCATAAACTCGTGGAAGTGCAGCATCGAGGCATAGCGGCGGGCGAAAACTTCGCCCACTTCGCTAATCGGCCCTAGCTCCGAGTAGGCCATACTCGACACCGTCAGGGTGGTGATAAAGTGCCCCAGCGAGATGTGACCCTGCAACGTGGCCAGCAGGGTTAGCACCAGCAGGCCAAACACACAGCTTTGAACCACCAAATCCTGCCAGGTGCCGAGGATGACATAACCCTTGTGAATGACGCGGATGACGACAGCAAACTCGCGCTGCAAGCGCTGGCTCTGCCGCCGCAGCTCCTCCCGCTCGGTCGCAAACGCTTTCACCGTTTTGATGTTGGTGATAATCTCCGAGGTGCGGCTCTCGGTATTCTCCATATAGGTGTCGAGGGTCTGCTCCTTTTTGTTCAGGCGAATCAGATCTTTCAGACTGAAGCTGAGAATGCCGATGAAGGACACCAAAAAGACCAGGGCAATGCGCCAGTCAATCCACCAGATCAGAACGAAAATGCCGGTGATGCGCACCAGCTTGGGGATTAGTTGATTGGCAATTTCGGGGTAGGTCCAGGTGTGGTTTGACAGACCCCGCGCCACCCGCCCCGAGATCCGGCCGGGGTTGTTCACGTCATAAAAGCCCAGGGGCAGGGTCAGCAGCTTGCGAATCACCGAGTGGGTGTGGTCGCGCCGAGTGCGCAGGGCGATATCCCAGTGGAACCAGTCGGCCACCCAGGGCTGAATCGGGGCGCGAACTACGGTAGCCAAAAAGATAACGGCCAGAAAGAAGGCGATTGCCAATCCTGGCCCCGCTGGATAGCCCACCACTGCCGCCGCTCGATCGACCATACCCTGGCTCAGGGGGTCAATGGGCTGGTCTGAGAGCACGTTGAGCAGTTGGCCAATGCTGTAGGGCACCGCCAAATCCACCACCTGAAACAGGCTGCTGGCGGTGATACTCCAGATCGCGACCCAGCGATAGCGGCTGTAGTATCGAATAACGTGTTGAAAGGAAGCCATGACGGTAACCGTCCTGCGATCGAGTACGTTGTAGTATAGATACTACAACACAGGTGCTTGGATTCCGCAAGGTGCTTTGTCAGGAGAGTCGGCTGCGATCGCAGTTTTCTCGGTCTGCCGCTTCAGATCAGTAGTCATACTGAATCCGCCTTGGCTACCCCCGATTGGGCTGGGCAAACACCGTTTGCCCCTACGGTTTTGCCTGTTTGGCATCGGGGTTATGCGATCCGAATTTGGTATCAGGCCACCAGCGACCAACCCACACTGGAACTGGGGAGGGAAGTTACGCATAAAAACCATAGTGGCTCAGCCTATGCAGGTGTTTCAAGACTGCTATTCCACGCCGTTCTGATGGCTAACCGACAAGCGTTCTGCCTAAAAACAGCCACGCTAACCAGGCCAGGTAGTGAATGACAACGATCGCCCGAAACTCGGTTTGGTAAGACTGTTTCTGACTCTTATGACGTAACACTTTCTGAGCCACAAACCCGCCAGGCCAACCGCCGATCAATTCGCAGAAATGCAGGGTTTGTTCAGAGGTGCGCCACACTTTTTGCTTAGCCCGCTTCTTATCGTCAGCATAGACAAAATAGGTAACGACACTCATCAGAGGGTAAAGCACCAGCGGCAGCGGGTTGCCTGTCAGCCAAGTAAAATGAGCTGCACCCGCCAAAGGAAACGCCAGCAGCAGCAGTAGCTCAGCGATCGGCATGGGAGAGTACGATTTTTCGTCAGGGTTGCGGTTGCCCCTCAAAGCATTTGGTGAAGGCTCCGATCGCTGCCTAGCACCAGCGATAAAAGCTCCTACCGCACGGGTTTTGCCGTCTGGGTTAGCTAGACAGTAGTAGTAAATCGTGTCATTCTCCCGAGGGCGACGGGTGGCGTTTTTCAGCTCAGACACGTGGAGGAAAACATCTTTACCGCCATCAGCCGGTTGAATAAAGCCAAACCCACGATCGTCATTCCATTTTGTGAGTTTGCCGCTGCGAAGGTCAGATTTCATAGGTGAATTCTACCTTCAGTACCGTTCCTTCAGCTAGCACTAGGGCGGCGATGGAGTGTACGGCTGTCCCTGCGTTTTTGTCCAGCCCTAGGCTGTTAAGCCCTCTGTCTTTGAGCAACAGCACCCTGGCAGTACCGCCATGGATTACGCTAAACCCAGCCCATGACTCCGAGAGAGACCTAGATGCCCTCTGGCCCCATTCGCCTCTTGCTGGTAGAAGATTCACCCGTTGCCCTAGTCCTGTTGCAGCGCATTTTGCGAGAGGCACCCGACATGGAGATCGTGGGGGTAGCCCGCAACGGTCAGGAGGCCCTAGACCTGATGGCGACGGTGAAGCCAACCCTGATCTGCACCGATCTGCACATGCCCAAAATGAACGGGCTAGAGCTGACTGAAGAGGTCATGGCCCGCTGCCCCTGCCCCATTTTGGTGATCAGCGCCTCGGTGCAGAAAGAAGATACCCAAACCGTTTTTCGCATTTTAGAGGCAGGGGCGCTAGACATTTTCCCTAAGCCTCGCACCGGCTTAGCCTCAGAGTATGAAAAAACCAAGACCGAGCTACTGACCAAAATCCGAGTGCTGGCGGGGGTGTCGGTGTTCACTCACCGACGGCGCAGCCCAGTTCCCATGGCTCTGCCGGAGCCACCCCGATCTACCGCTTCGTTAGATAGACGCCCTCGGCTGCTGGCGCTGGGCGCGTCTACGGGCGGCCCCCAGGCTCTGCTAGCGATTATGCAGCAGCTGCCCAAAACCTTTCCAGTGCCGATTGTGTGCGTGCAGCACATCAGCAATGGGTTTTTGCAGGGGTTGGTTGACTGGCTAGACGGCAGCTGCGCCCTGCGAGTCACCATCGCCACAGCGGGCACTGTGCCACAGCCTGGTGTGGCCTACTTTCCCCCTGAGCGCCACCACTTAGGAATCGATGCGGGCGGGCGCATTCAGCTTGCTCAGGGTGATCCGGTTGACGGGCACTGCCCTTCGGTGACGGTGATGTTTCAATCTGTGGCTGCCTACTACCGCCGGTCGGCCGTGGGCGTGCTGCTCACGGGCATGGGCCGCGATGGGGCCGATGGACTCCAGACCCTGTCCCAGGCGGGGGGGCTCACCATTGCTCAAGACGAGGCCAGTTGCGTGGTCTTTGGCATGCCCAAGGAGGCGATCGCCCTAGGGGCTGCCCAGCAGGTGCTGCCCCTGAGCGCGATCGCCCCCTTTTTGCTCAGCCAGTTTTTTGTCAATGGCCACAGCTAACCCCCAAAAGTATTGTTAGATACTTTATTGCCGTTGTTTTGGCCGCTGGCAGGGCGATCGCGTCAGCAGTGGCTGAGGAAATTACCCAACTATGTGAACAAGCGTTAACCAGCACTCTCTCTGGGGAAAATTGGGACTGGGGTAGGCTGCTTTGGCACCGTTATCGGCTAGCTACAGATCTCGTCAAAGATCTGCTGCTCAGCCCTAGGGCCGAGGCATTTTTTGGTTTGGCGAAAATTCATTTAGCAGCTCTTTGGCCGTACTGGGTTTAACCACCCACGCATTACCCCCTGAGTTAACGACTCTTTCAGCATCGTCACCTGGCGCCAGGCCCCTTAGCCAAGCGGCCTCCATGCGTAACTTCGGGAGCACCTATCTATGGCAAATGCGGAACATTTAGACATTCTCAACAAAGGGGTTGAGAGCTGGAATGCTTGGCGACTTCACAATCCCGGTGTTAAGCCAGACTTTCAGGGAGCCGATTTAGGCAAACTGCATCTGCCTGGCATCGACTTCCGCCACGCCAATTTTTACGAGGCCAACCTGAGAGAAAGCACATTCACTCGGGCTAACTTTGAGTCGTCAACCCTCTACCGCTGCGATCTCTGCATGGCTGATTTAAGGCGGGCGAACCTCAGCATGGTCGATTTTTATAAAACCAACCTTTACACCGCCAATCTAAGTAACGCCAATCTGCGCCACTCACACTTTTACAAAGCAGATATGCAAGAGACGCTGCTCAACGATGCCGACCTGGGCGAGTCTAACTTCTACGAAGTCGATATGCGAGAGGCCATTCTACAGTCGGCCAACTTAGTCAGAACCACCTTTTATTACTCCAACCTGTGCAACGCCAACCTGTGTCAAGCCAATTTGAACTGCGCCAGCATGATGGGAGCCAATATGGCCAAAGCCAATCTCAGGCGGGCCAGCTGTGTAGGCACTAACCTGTTTAGAGCGGTGCTTAGCGGTGCCGACCTGACCGAAGCTGATCTGCGTGAAGCGGTGCTGCGGCTAGCCGATCTGAGCAATGCCTCGTTAGAAAATGCCAACCTGTTTCGGGCCAACCTCTCTGAGGCTTGCCTCGACTATGCCCAGCTAGCGGGGGCCAACTTTAAAAAGACAAACCTGTGGCGCGTCAACCTGGGTCAGCTGATTTTGACCCACCCGGGCCATGACAGAGACGCCATCACCATTGACTCTAGCGCCCTCAACTAGCCATGGACGATCTGAGCCTAAAGCGCATTAGCGATCTCATCGCCGACCATTCTGGCCTGTGTATCCGCCCCCAAGATTTTCAGCTCCTGTCAGATAAAGTTTGGCTGCGGGCCAAAGCGCTGGGGCTGAAGACCTTAACCGACTACCACGATTACCTCAAGGCCTTAGGCCACGGTTCGCTTGCCCTAGATAGTTTTAAGGCTCGACCGAGCCTGCCCCAGCAGCGGTCTGAGTGGCAAGAGCTGTACTCGATTTTGACGATCAATGAGAGCTATTTCTTTCGAGACAGCAACCAGCTCAGGCTACTGAGCGATCGCCTCCTGCCCGAAATCATGCAGCGCAAGCAGGCTGCGGCCGCCCTGGGCTCCAAACCCAGTCTGCGCATTTGGAGCGCCGGCTGCTCCACCGGGGAAGAACTATACTCGATCGCGATCGCCCTCGACCAGCTCAAATTTGCGTGGCACCAGTGGGATGTGCAGCTAATCGGCACCGACATCAGCGCCGCCGCCGTCCACAGCGCTCGCCAGGGGCTTTACAGCAGCTGGTCTTTTCGGCAAACACCGGCAGCTCTCCAACAAACCTATTTTCAGAGCAATCGCCGAGGCTATAAAATCTGCGATCGCCTTCAGCAGCATGTGGTCTTTCAGGTCGGCAATCTGCTCAAAGACCCTTGCCCTAGTCGGGGGCACGGGCCAGGCGACCTAGACCTGATTTTGTGCCGTAACGTATTTATTTATCTCGATCGCCAGGCCATTGGTCAAATTATTCAAAAGTTTCACAGTGCTCTAGTTCCCCAGGGGTATTTGCTCACTGGCCACACCGAACTCTACGGCCAAAACACCAGCCCGTTTCAGGTCACGAGCTTCCCCGAAACCGTGGTCTATCAAAAACCACCCCAAGCCGCCCTCCCCCTGCCTGCGGCGTCGAGTCCAGCTGCTCAATGGCAGAGTGCAGTCAGCCCACAGCCTCCTCGGGCTGCCCTTCAACCCGCGCTCCCTCGGCTTGATACCAATCTTGATGACAGATTGACAGCTGCCCTCCAAGAGGCGGCCGCGTTTCTCCAGCAAGACGATTACACCAGCGCCATTCGCGCCGCTAAACGGCTCTATCTTACCCATCCGAACTGCACCGCCGCCCGCCAGATTGCCGCTCGGGCCTACGCCAATACGGGCTGCTATAGCCAGGCCAAACAACTCTGCCAGCGGGTAATCCAGGAGCATCCCTTCAAGCTCGACATGCACTATCTGCTGGCCCAAATTGCCGAAGATGAAAATAATTTAGAAATCGCTAAAGAGCATCTGCGTAAAATTATTTACCTAGACCCTGATTTCGTTAAAGCCTATCTCGATCTAGCCAGCATTTACGATCGCACCAGGCAACCTAAGAAAGCTAAAACAACCCGTGAGCATGCGCTTACCCTACTGGCAAAGCTGCCCCCCGACACCGTGTTAGATGACCATAGCGATGCCACCGTTGCCCAGTGGCAAGCCCATCTCAAGCAGCAGATCGCAGGCGGCGATCGCCAATCATCTCAGGATTGATCTCGTCTCTACCACAGAGCAAAATCACGTTTTTTGTAGTGTGGCTCAATAGTCGCGCCATGAGCGGCGCGCTGAAAACATAGCGATCGCCATGGCGCTTAGGATACCGACTTTTACCCGCTAAAACTGGTGCAGCACAACAGCGTATCGCGATCGCTGCAAGCATATGAGGAATGTTCAAATCGTTCTGGTGATGACTAGAACCCAGACATTTTCTCTGAATTGCGGATAACTCATTCCATGGGGGAATGCTAAGCCCGAAGCATTGATTTCTCTCTAACCCAGACTCAATCGGGTCGGCTGGAGAGATCTGAGTTCTACCCTGCCGTGCTTTATTCCCCTTGGGGGCAATCCGCGATGACCCCGACATCCTACCTTTTGTTCACGCTAGACGGTGCCCACTATGGGCTAGCCGCTGAGGCCGTACAAGAAATGTTCCTGCTGCCCGCCCTGATCTCGGTGCCCGAATCGGGGCCGGAAGTTGCTGGCCTGTTGAACCTGCGCGGTCACTTGCTGCCAGTCATCAACCTCAGGGTGTGCCTGGGCTATCCCCAGCAGCCCAACGCCCTCAGCCAGGCCATCATTGTGGTGCAGGGCAGCGGTCGACCACTCGGCCTAGTTGTAGACCAAATTCAAAACGTAGAGGCGATTGCCCCTAATAGCATTACTGCGGCCCTAGAGACTCCCTATTTTGGCTATGGGGCGAACCCGCTGACTGTCGGGTTCGCCCGCCCAGGAGACACCGTCATCGTTTTGATCGACCCAGTGGCCCTGGGGCAGAGATCCCACGGTGCCTCCCCGTCCCCGGTTACGGAGGTTAAGACCAACCGCTTCATGGCGCAGTTTAGCCCTACCGAACAACAGGTGCTTCAGGCCCGAGCCGATGGATTAACCCAGATGATTGCCGACGAAAGCACGTCAGAGTTGTCAGCGCTGGCGGTCATCGGCCTAGCAGGCGAGCGCTTTGCCCTTGGGTTAGAGAGCGTACACGAGTTTGCCGAAGTGCCTCAGATTACTCCCATTCCCTGCTGTCCAGCGCACATTGTGGGAAACATAAATTTGCGCGGTGAAATTTTAACTTTAGTAGATGTGCGTCACTTTTTGAATTTAGCTCCAGCAGCTCCTCTCCAGCCTAAGACAGTGGTGGTTATGCGGCTAGGCTCCTTAGTGGCAGGGGTTGTTATAGACGACGTTTTTGATGTGATTTATTTGCATGCTGCGGAGATAGCGGCCACGCCCACCGCCGTCCACTCCAGCAATAACCCATACCTCAAAGGATTTGCTCAGTACGGCAACTCTATGCTAACCCTTTTAGATCTACCAAAATTGCTGACCACAGGCGAACTTGTTGTCGATCATTCGGACTAATTAACCATGAAAGATTCCTTAGATTTAAATCCTAAAGTGCATTCCTTTGGCCTTTTTTCTTCACTCCCGCTACAGAAAGATGCTCTGAAAAAAGGCAAGGCCTGGAAGCTGCGCCACTGGATTATATTGGGCTACTCTGTGCCAGTACTTGCGCTGATCGTATCTGCGGGCATGGCAGTGGTGAATGTACGCCAGCTTGTCAGCATCTCTGCGGAACTCAAACGCGCTTGGGAAGTTCATGAAGAAGTTGACCATGTCAACCTCAATGTTCAAATTATGTCCCGTGCTACCCGAGGCTATTTACTCCAGAGAAATCCGACCTCTTTATTAGACTTTAATGAAGCTAAAACAGATTATATGACTGTGGTCGCTGAGCTAGATGCCCAAATCAAAAATGAGGAACAGCGGCAAAACCTAGCTCAGCTTACAGCTTTAATCAATCGGTTTATTACTCTCCATCAAGGCATGATCGACCTGGTCAACCAAAATCAGACCGCAGCAGGTGTGCAAATCTGGAGAGAAAGCAACGGACGCGATCTAACCAGCGAGATCGCCAGTTTGTTGACCGATATGGAAGACCTTGAAGGTGAGATTGTTGCTAGAGATGAAGCCATCCAGGCGGCTGCCCTACGGCGGCTGCAATTTACCCTGCTGACAGCGGCGACTCTCTCGTTACTACTGTCGGCCCTGATTGGCACCTTGGTAGTAATTAAGGCCTCACGCATTATGAACCGGGCGGCGGGCGACATCGTTAGCTCAGCCAGCGAAATTGCCACCAGCGTTGAGCAGCAGGAGCGCAGCAGCAGCCAGCAGGCCGCTTCGGTGAGCGAAACCAGCACCACGATGGATGAGCTAGGGGCTTCGTCACGGCAGTCGGCAGAGCAGGCTGAAGCTGCCGCCGCTGGTGCCCAACAGGCCCTAGCCCTAGCTGAAGGTGGCACCCGCGCCGTTGAGCGTAGCCTCGACGGCATGGGCGACCTCAGAGAAAAAGTGGATGCGATCGCCGATCAAATCCTCCGTTTGAGCGCACAAACCAACCAAATTGGCGGTATTTCTAGCTTGGTCAGCGATTTGGCCAACCAGACCAACATGCTAGCTCTCAATGCTGCCGTCGAAGCGGTGCGCGCTGGCGAGCACGGCAAGGGCTTTGCAGTCGTCTCGGGCGAAATTCGCAAGCTGGCCGATCAAAGCAAAAAATCGGCCGAGAAGATCAACGCCCTGGTGTCCGACATTCAAACCGCCATCAACTCGACGGTGATGGTCACCGACGAGGGCACCAAAACCGTCGAAGAGGGGGTCAGAATTGCTGAGGAAACCGCCGATGCGTTTGCCGGGGTGGCCGAGGCAGTCAACAACGTGGTGCTCAACAGCCAGCAGATCTCCCTCAACGTGAAGCAGCAGGCGGTTGCCATTCAGCAGGTGGTAAGCGCCATGAACAGCCTCAACACCGGAGCCCAAGAAACGGCCCACGGCATCACTCAGATTAAGGTTGGCACCCATCAGCTCAACGAGAGCGCCCTACAGCTCAAGGTGGCTATTTAAAGCTGGTCTCCCCTCCTTGACCGCTAAACGTCGAGAGCTGGGGAGAAGATATCTCCACAGATTGTGCCTGTTCACCGCCTCTGCAACCCACGCCCCCATCGGAGGGAAGCGCTCTGCCATGATGATTGACGACACCGAACTCCGCGACATTTTTAAGACTGCCAGCGAAGAACGATTGCAGGCCCTCGACGACGGGCTGCTCCACCTCGAAAACCACCCCGACGACTCAGCGATCCTTGAAGCCCTGATGCGGGAGGCTCATTCTCTCAAGGGCGACGGCAACATGCTCGGGGTCACCGACTTGGGTAAGGTCGCCCACCAGATTGAGCATATCTTTGGGGCCATCGGCCGGGGAGAGCAATCCCTCTGCGCTGATCTGTTTGACCGCCTCGCCCACGGGATAGCAGCTATGCGCCAGCTCGTCCATGCTGCGGTGACGGGCGAAGCCGTCGAGGCGGAGGTGTTTTATGTGCTGGCTAGGCTGATGGGGGCAGAAGCCGCTCTGCCTACTCCAGCAATTGCCTTAGAGGTGGACGATGCTATTTTCGATCGCGCGATCGCCACTGCAAGCACCAGTGGTGTCAGCCCTAACCAGGCCGCCCCAGCTCAGTTATTGGAGATATGGGAGTCAAACAGTCAAAACGGTACGGCACTAACCAATGACCATGGGGTTTCGCCTAGTCTCAGCGATCGCTACATCACCGACAGCGAGCTGCGCGATATTTTCAAGACCGCTAGTCAAGAGCGCCTGCAAGCCCTTGACGACGGGCTGCTCCACCTCGAAAAGCACCCCGATGACTCGGCCACCCTCGAAGCCCTCATGCGCGAGGCCCATTCTCTCAAGGGCGATGGCAACATGCTCGGGGTCACCGATCTCGGCAAGGTCGCCCACCATATTGAGCACATTCTCGGCGATCTCCGGCGCGGCGACGCAGCCCTCTCAGCGGAGCTATGCGATCGCCTGACCCATGGCCTAGCCGCCATGAAGCAGTTGGTGCACGAGGCCACCACTGGCGAACCCACCAGCGTCAATCTGTTCTACGTCCTCGCCGAACTCATGGGTGCCTCCCCCAGCCCCAAACCCGCTAGCCCCGCCGCTGACACCATCAGTGCCCCTCCCCCAATCTCCGATCCACTCAATCACTGCCTAGCATTACTAGATTCCCCTGCCCCTACTCCCCCTACTCCCCCTACTCCCCC
>JANPIO010000414.1:0-6402 GCA_031425055.1 Phormidium sp. VAR_61_metabat_6 | reverse complement strand
TGGTTATCGTTTAACGACTGTACAAACTCTTTGAAATCTTGGTTCAGCACCGTATTTCCAGAGATGGTATTGCTGCCGGATAGACTCTAGAGCGTCTAGCCTGTCTGCGTGTGGTTGACTACGCCAGTAGGTGGCGTCTTGCTTAGGGGCATGGAGGCTAGCTTTTGTAACCACCATCTGCATAGTGCGGGGCTTAGGAACAACCACAATCGGCATTTTCTCCTTGGGCCAAACCCATCGGTATAGATTAACCCAATTCTAGAACTGGCCAGACGGTATGGGGGTGAGTGTGTACTTGAATGAGGTAGAGCCAATAGCTAGGCGCGATCGCCCAGAACACCTCACTCAAGTCAAAATCATATTGCTATACCGTTAAGTAATGAATTAGGGATTGACCATGCTCGTAGAATGGTGGTACGGGCTGTGTGGCGGCATTCTCATTGGCCTCAGCGCCACGCTGCTGCTGGCCTTCAATGGAAGAATTACGGGCATTAGCGGCATGGTCAACGGGGCCATTACCTTTGCTGCTGCCGAGAGCTGGCGCTGGCTGTTTCTGCTGGGTCTGGTAGCAGGCGGCCTGATTTACGAATACGTCTTGGCCCCTCAGCCCACGCCGACCTACCCCTTTGCCCCGGCCACCATGGTCGTGGCGGGGCTACTGGTGGGTTTTGGCACTCGCATGGGCAACGGCTGCACCAGCGGCCACGGCGTCTGCGGGCTGGGGCGACTGTCGGGGCGATCGCTCGTCGCCGTACTCACCTTTATGGCTACCGGCATCGTCACCGTATTCATCACCCACCACCTGCTGGGCTGGGTCTAGAGACATTGAGGAATCCACTATGACAACCCAAGGCGCATCTGCCCCCAACACCCTGGCCCAAACTCTGGTGACCCTCACCGCCGGGCTGCTGTTTGGCCTGGGGCTAGGCTTTTCGCAGATGATCGACCCTCTGCGAGTGATCGGCTTTTTAGACATTTTTGGCACCTGGGACCCGACCCTGGCCTTTGTCATGGGCGGCGCGGTGCTGGTGACGTTAATCAGCTTCCGGCTGATTCTGCGGCGTCCGACCCCGCTGCTAAGCCGCAAATTCTTTGTGCCCACTCGCAGCGATATCGATCGCCCCCTAGTTCTCGGCGCAGCCCTGTTCGGCATTGGCTGGGGGCTGGGCGGCTACTGTCCGGGGCCTGCGATCGCCTCCCTAAGCTTAGGTTCAGCCAATCCGGTGCTGTTTGTGGCGGCGATGATCGCAGGCTCCTTAGCCCACAAAGCCCTCAGCTCTAGGGCAGATTGATGCGGCGACAGGCGAAAAATTCGCTACCCTAAACGGTCGTGTAGCGTAAGCAGAAACAAGGATGGCAGCGATGGGGACTGTGGGCAACATTGCGGTGGGTTTAGCCCTCGGGGCGACTCTGATCAGCGGCGGGCTGGGGCCTGCTCTGGCAAAGATGCCAGCGACGACGACGGCAGAATTTAGCTTAGACCGCCTGAAACAGACGCGATCGCAGTCTTACCGCTATGCCATGCTAGCCGGCTACTCCGCCGCCGAGCTGGGAGACTACCACACCGCCTTGATCAACTTTCGCCGAGCGCTGACATTTCGACCAGGCGATCGCTACGCCACCGCCGGCATTCGCAATATGCAGACCTACATTGCCCAAGAGCGGGCCGAGGCCGCTAAACAGGCCGAAATCGTGCAGCGCCAGGCAAACCTAGCCGCCGCCGTAGCAGCCAGCGACTGGGCCTGCGCCGCCGCCTCGGTCGATCGCCTGGTGGTGCTGGTGCCGCCCACCTCAGCCGATCGCGCTCGACTGATTGCCTACCGGGGCGAGCTGGCCGGGTTCATTCAGGCCAGGGCCAACCTAGAGCAATGGTCTACGGTTTGTCCGGGAGGTCAAGTTTAGCGGCCAACACCCCCAAGGGATGAACACAGACACGGCATAATAACTATTGGGTTCACGCCCAATCTTTGCCCCATTGTCTTTTGCAAATGAACTACCTGGTCGCCGTTTTAGACAATCGCATCAAAGCCGAAGAAGCTTACAGCGCCCTAGAGGAAGCCAGTCTGCCCAAAGACAACTTCGACATTTTGGGCAAAGGCTTCAAAACAGCCGACGAGTACGGGCTCGTCGACCCCGCCGACCAGGCCTGGAAGCAAATTCGCCTGATGATGGTGTGGCTGGTGCCCTTTGGCTTCGCCGCCGGGTTCATGTTCAACATCATTACCGGGCTAGATACCTTTGCCTTTACAGGCCGGTTGGGCAACCAGATTATTGGTGGGCTGCTGGGGGCGATCGGAGGCTCGATGGGAGCCTACTTTATTGGCGGCGGCATGGGCATTCTCGGCAGTGGCGATGCCCTCTCGTATCGCAACCGACTTGACGACGGCAAATTTTTGGTGGTGGTGCGCGGCTCCGAGGCGGTAGTGCGCCAGGCCACCCCTATTCTGCGCAAATTTCGCCCTGAGAATATCCAGGGCTATACGGGGGGCTAGGGGCTGTGCCGTTTCCCAAAACCGCCGATGTCATTGTGATTGGCAGCGGCATTGGCGGCCTGTGCTGCGGCGCGCTGCTGGCCCGCTACGGTCATAGCGTCACCGTCTGCGAAAGCCACACCATCCCCGGTGGGGCCGCCCACGGCTTTGAGCGCCAGGGGTTCATCTTCGACTCGGGGCCATCCCTCTACTCAGGGATGTCGTACCGGGCTTCCACCAATCCGCTGCGCCACGGGCTCGATGCGGTGGGCCAAGGAGATAGCATTACCTGGGCCAACTACGACACCTGGGGCGTGCGCCTGCCTGAGGGAGACTTTGACACCACCATAGGCAACGATCAGTTCGCCGATGTGCTGCGTACTCTGCGAGGTGAAACTGCCGTCAAAGAATGGCGTCACCTGAAAAAGGCCATGGTTCCCCTCGGCAAAGCGGCCACGGCTCTACCCCCTGCCGCCCTCAGGTTAGATCTGGGCGCAGTGCAAACCGTGGCTCCCTACGCTTGGGAACTGCTGCGCAATACTCCAGCGTTCGCCCAGTCCAGCCAGCCCTTCAGCGCCGTGCTCGATCGCACCATCCGCGACCCCTTCATTCGCAACTGGATGAACATGCTGTGCTTTTTGCTGTCGGGCTTGCCCGCCGAGGGCACCAGCACCGCCGAAATGGCCTTTATGTTTGCCGAGTGGTATCGCCCCGGCGTGACGCTCGACTATCCCATCGGCGGTAGTGCCGCCCTGGTCAATGCCCTGGTGCGCGGGCTGGAGAAGTACGGCGGCACTCTGCGGCTGGGTGCGCATGTACAGGAAATCTTGGTAGACCAGGGACGCACTACGGGAGTCATCCTGAAATCTGGCGAAATCCTCAAAGCCAGCACCGTGATCTCCAACGCCTCCATTTGGGACACGCTGAAGCTAGTACCCGATGGGGCGCTGCCCAAAGCATTTGTAGAAGAGCGCCAGGTCACCCCCGAGTGCCCCAGCTTTCTGCATCTGCACCTGGGTATTGATGGCGAGGGACTTCCCCCTGACCTGGCCTGCCACTACATCACCGTAGACGATTGGGAGCGGGGCATTGACGCCCCGCAAAATCTCATCGTCATGTCGATACCCACGGTGCTCGACCCGTCGCTGGCCCCACCGGGCAAGCACACCATCCACGTCTACACCCCCGCTACGGAGCCCTATGAACTGTGGCAGGGGTGCGATCGCCGCAGCCCTGAATATGCCCAGCTCAAGGCAGAACGGGCAAAACCCCTCTGGCAGGCCCTAGAGCGCATCATTCCGGACGTGCGCCAGCGGGTCGAGGTGGAGTTAGTCGGCACCCCCCTCACCCACGAACGCTTTTTGCGCTGCCACCGGGGCAGCTACGGCCCCGCGATCTCGGTTCAAGACGGCCTCTTTCCAGGGCCAAAGACCCCGCTAGAGGGGCTGCTGTGCGTGGGCGGTTCTACCTTCCCCGGCATTGGCCTGCCAGCGGTAGCTGCCTGCGGATTGATGACGGCTAACACCCTGGCCTCGGTCAGCCAGCACCGCCAAATGCTGCGGGATGTCTTGGGCTAGTAGCTCCCCTGTTTACCCAAAGCTGCCTCACCCTCCATACCTACGTTGGCTCACGCCAAAACGTCAGATTCTCGCCAATTGGCTGCAATGTAGTGCCGGGGTAGTAGAACTGAAGAATGCGAGGATAGCCCCAGCCCAGGTTGCCCAGGCGGTACGACCCCGTTTGGCTCAGGCCGACGCCGTGGCCCCAGCCGCCGCCCACAAAGCGGTAGCCCGTAAGCTGCCCCGAAGCAGGGGTACCAGGGGCAGCTCCCCCTGCTGCCGGGGCCTGATACATAGGCTCAACATAGAACAGCAGGCTGCGGGGGGCCGTGAGCACCCGCACAATTTCATCCTTTTTGAGCTGCACTACGCCCAGGTCGGTTTCGATGTCGATCGCCTGCACTCGACCCGAGTTGGCCCGTTCTGAAACCCGCAGCGATCGCACTTGGGTAAACCCCGCCATCGGGTGCTGGCGACGGCCCAGGTAGGTTTTTAAGTCTTGGGTGATTTCGGCCAGGGGGCTTTCGTTGCGCCAGCGAAACAGTTGCCAGGTGTCTTCGTTGAAGCCTTCGTCGATGGCGATAAAGGCGCGAATCGCTTCCTCGGAGCTGAGGGGGTATCGGTTGATATCCCACAGGCCGTTGACGGTATCGACCACCGGGCGCAGGTAGGGGCGATCGGGGCCATCCCACACGTCGCTAAAGGCGGCGGTGATGCCCCCCGTGGTGGAGGAATACAGGGCATCCACCAGCTCGTTTTGGTAGGTGATCACCTGGCCCTGGGTAGCGGTAATGGCCTGGTCAGTCACCGGAGCGGTGCCGGTCAACCCTCGGTAGACCTGGCACTGGGTGTCGGCGCAAAGTTCGTAGTCATCGATCGCAAAGCGGCGCAGGTTGCGCAGGGCGTAGGTGCGGGCCAGCACCGCCTGAGCCTGAATGGCGGGCACCGGGGCACCGGCCCCAATCTCGTGGGGCACCACGCCGCGCAGGTAGGTTTCGATCGGCACGCTGTTGACCAGGGTGTAGGTGCCGTAGGTGTTGGGCTGCACCCGCAGGGTACCGCCATAGACGCGGGTGACAGGCGGGTCGCCGGGCTGGGTCACCCGCACCCGTCCGCCGCTGGCGCGAATATCGAGGCTGTCGCGACCGTAGCGATAGCCGTTGGCCTCAAAGTAGGTGCGGGGAATTTGGCCGACCACCTCGCTGTCGAGAAAGACTTCGGTAAACCCCTGGGCTTGTAGATTTTTGACTAGCAGACGGCGCACCAGGGGGCTGTTGTAGGTTTCGCGGTTGGCCCACACTTCCCAACTGCCGGGCTGGGCGATCTCGGGCTCAATGCCGCGATCGCGCCACTGCTGGGCACTAAATTCGGCGGTCTCAAAGCTGCGGTGGTTGCCGAGCACCACGCGCTCGCCCAGGGTGGCCTCAGGCAGTTGCTCGGGGGTGAGGCCGATCAAAACCCGCGTGGTGGTGACGGTTTGCGGCTGGCCCTGGGTGTCAAAGCTGAGGGTGAGCTGCTCGCCGGGCAGGGCTTCGAGGATGATGCGGTCTTGCAGGTTTTCGCCAAAGCGCTGCACAATGCCCACCTGAATCACTGGGTTTTGGGCGGCGGGGGCGGGGGTGGCAATGGCGGTGGTGAGGGCGATCGCCATGCCGCCCACCAGACCTAGCCATTGTCGCGATCGCCGATGACCCAAGGGTTGAAACTGAAATCGGGGCAGGGAGAGCGTAGCCATAGTGCGCTAACGAAGTAGGGTGCGGCCCGCCGTTCGTGCAGTCGGGCCAGAGAAATTCTAGCGGCTTCAGACCCTGGAAGGTGAGAATATTTTCAAGACACAGTGGGTTGGAGATTTTTCTGGGATTGTTGGGTTTCCTGCGTCAGCCCATTTATAGAAGAGATGCGATCGCACTGCTCTCTACCTATAAGGAATATATTCCACTGCATTCTTCCAATCATCGGGTTCTGAAGCTTTGGCGATTAACTCTAAGTCTTTGACAAATTTTATTTCGGAAGCTAGATACTCAAGCACTTCGTAGACAGTGATGCGTAAGCCGCGTACGCAATGTTTGCCGCCGCGCTTGTTAGGTTCGAGCGTGATGTAGTTTCGATAGTCCATGGTTGAACTTATTAATGGTGTTTTCTCAATCTTGATATTGAATTATCAACTATTTTATAGATGGCTGTAATCAGTGAGAAAAAGGTAGGTTCTGCTGGATTTTCACTTCGTTTAACCCAATCTACGAAACTACCGCCTAGCCCTGTTTAAGGTTGCCTGAGGCCCAGCCCCAAGTCACCTACCCAGACATCTAGTGCAGCGTCAAGACTTAATTTTAGGGTAGACAGACGCCAGCTTACAGCGTGCGTCGTCTACC
>JANPIO010000413.1:0-15186 GCA_031425055.1 Phormidium sp. VAR_61_metabat_6 | reverse complement strand
TGATTATCTAACTTTGGAAATAGCAACAATGCTCCCTGCACGAGAACCCCATCCGCCTCGTCTCAATTAATGTGTAAAATCCAATGTCCGATTTCGTGGCCGATAGTTGACTGATAAAGACCCTCATTAGTATGTAGAGCTTGAAAGTCTTGGTTTAATTCAACTCGCCTTTCAGAAGGATAGATTTTCGCTGCAACAACTCCATCCTGGCTAGAATTAAAGGATTCCCACTCAATTCCAAGATCAAGAAAATCAGCTGTGCGTTCAGCCATTCATGTCCATTTTCTGGGCATATAGTCTTTAGCCTGCATTTCTTTTATGACTTGATCAGCATGCTTCTCAATCTGATGCTTATTTAGTTGCCTATAATTTTTGATGATTGCCATTTAAATTTTTAATCTCCTTCTTTAAATTATTTTCCTAATCCTTCTCTCAGAATTTGTTCAGCTATTTTAGGGTTATCCCGAAGTGTCCAACAATCCACCTGGGATGCGAAGCAAAAGCACTGCTCTGAAGCACGTTGCAAGGCCGTTTGCAGCTGTTTCAGTAGGGCAGATATCTTGGGGTTGCGGTGCTATTCCTGAGCCCCTAGGGCTGCAAATATTGCCGAAAAAACTCGATTTGTAGCTGTGCTGCTAAGGGCTGATGGCCCGACCCGTAGAGGCTGTGCCCCACCCCCTGAAACTCGTAGAGGGTAACGGGCACCTCCGCCCGTTCAATCACATCGTGAAAGTTGCGGGCTACATCGACCTGCAAAAAGTCTTCAGCCCCGTGAAACAACAGCGTGGGGGTGCGAATCGATGCGGCATTGTAGAGGGGCGATGCCTGTAGGTAGGCGTTAGGGGCTTCCATCGGCGTTTGCCCCACCAGGTACGACAGCAGCGACGAATAGCCTAGTTGCCACTCCGTCAGCGTATCGAGTAGCGAGCACTGGGGATTGGCCGCCGCCGCCAGCTGAGGGTACTGACTGGTA
Source organism: Phormidium sp. VAR_61_metabat_6 (assembly GCA_031425055.1). Taxonomy (GTDB): domain Bacteria; phylum Cyanobacteriota; class Cyanobacteriia; order Phormidesmidales; family Phormidesmidaceae; genus Nodosilinea. The sequence continues at coordinate 14,213 of JANPIO010000413.1, read as the reverse complement.
AATTGAGCCGTGTAGTAGCCCCCGTAGGAGCAGCCCGTGATCCCCACCTGGGCGGCGGTTGTCCACCCCCGCTGAATCATCTGGCGAATGATCTCGGCCCCCTCTTGGAGGTCGATCTGGCCAAAGTTTTGGTTGTCGGCCAGGGCGCGGTAAAACTCTGGGCCAAAACCCTCGCGCCCCGACAGGGGCACCACCAGCACCGCCAGACCAAAGTTGGGCAGCAGATTCAGCGGCATTTCGACCTCAGTAGCAAACTCATTCGCCATCGAGAAGCCCGGCCCCCCCTGCTGCCAAACGACGATCGGTACCCCCTGGGGCGGAAAGGCGCTGCCCGCAGGCTGAATCAGAAAGCCCTGGCGATCTCCCTGACCCGTTGTAAAGCTCACCGGATCCATCCGCACTCGGTTGCTGTCGGCCACGGCCTTGTTGATGGTGGTGAGCGATCGCGGCTCCGACTCGCCATCAGTGGTGAGCGCAAATAACTCTGGCGGCTGCGTCACCGATGAAAAGCCATAGACCACAGTGTTGCCATCCTCACTGGCAACAATCGACGCCGCATCCACAGACCCCGGCGGCATCGGCAGGGGGGTAAGGGTGCGCTGCTCCAGGTCGTAGACATACAGGTGGCGGTTGATGCCCTCGGTGCCCCAAAACAGTAGGCGATCATCCCCCAAAAACTGCCCCCCCGACTCCGTTGGTCCCCGCAGGGCATCGGCTGCAATGGTGTCTAACACTGTCCCCGCTAGGTCATACACCTCAAAATAGGACGACTCAGGAAACGCGTAGGAGGGGTGAGCCCGACCCGCCACCGCGCTGGGCCGATAGCGCTTGAGCAGCAGCCGTTGGCCATCGGGGCTGAGGCTGGCCCCGGCAAAGGGGTCGCCGCCGTAGGCTGGGGCGGTTAGCTCTAGGCGTAGCGGTTCAGACTGGGTGAAGTCAAATACCCGCACGGTGCTGTGCTGGTAAAAGGGGTTATCTGCCGGATCCAAACGACCCAGGGCATCTTGCACGACGGGCTTGGCCAAGCTGGGGGTGTTGGGGGTGCGATCGTACAGGCGGCGTTCCTCCCCCGACGACATCACCAGGGCCACCTGGTCGCCGCTCTCTGACCAAGCCAGCGGCTGAATCTGCAACCCCTCGGGCAGTTTGGCTACCTCCAAACGGCGCAGCGACGGCAAAAACACCACGTAGATGGTGTCTTCGTCTTCGCCATAGACCCGCAGGGCAAACTTAGAAAAGTCGGGGGCCATGCCCAAGATTTCCCCTTCTTCGGGCTGGGTGGGGTAAACCTGAGTGCGCGATGCGATCTCCGTCACCCGATTGACGCTGATAATCTCCCACGGGCCGTAGGGATCCTGCTGCACAAACCGCAGGGTATCGTTGCTGATCCAGCGCAGGGGCAGGTCGGGGCTGACCAAGTCATACTCCAGGGCGAGGGCGTCGCTCAGGGCACCCGTGCGCAGGTTGAGAAAGTGCAGACTGCGATCTTCTGTAAAGATGCGGCTACTGACGGCTACCACCAGGGTAGATCCGTCGGGGCTGAGGGTGCTGAGCACCTCGATTTGCCGCACCCCGAGCAGGGCATCGAGCCGGGTTTGCTCGGCCTCGGGCAGAGGTGACACTTCAAATCCCTCTAGCTCCACAGAGATAATCTCTGCCTGTCCTGGAACGGCCGCTATCAAAGCTGTCAGGGTGGCTAGGGTGAGTGATCGCAGTATTGCAGCCCCAGGAGCGCAACGGCGGCTTAACCCACTGCCCCAACCACCAAAATTACGCCAGGAATTTGCCACCGAGGCCTTGTAAATAAAGACAAACCATCATAGCGCCATCCCCCTAGCCACCGGGCAATCTAACCCGAGTTTGTTAACAACCCCGTCGCCCCTCTCGCCGAGAGCAGCCCAGCGAGCTACCGTGAAAGAAATTCACCCCCTACCGCCCGTGACCCAGGTCGTGACCCAGGAATTTCAGCTTTCGATCACCCCCCTGGGGCCAGACACCTACCTGCTGCGCACCGAAGCTGTAGCGGCTGGGGTACCCCTGGCTGAGGCTCAAGTTACCTGGCCCCTAGCCACTTGGCTGACCCAGGCCGAGGTGCTGTTTCAGGATCCGCTACAGGCTCTGCTCACAGCTTCTGCTGCCCCCTCCTCCACCCCGGATCCTTGGACTCAGCTCGGTCAAACCCTATACCAAGGACTGTTTCAAGGGCGCATTCGCGATAGCTGGATCGCCGCTCAGGGGGTTGCTCAAAACCGCCGACAACCCTTGCGGCTGCGCCTGGGGTTTAAAGACAGCCGGGTGCAGCGTCTCCCCTGGGAACTGCTTTACGATGATGATCGCCCCCTAGCCACCGGCCTCGATGTCACCCTGTGCCGCTATTACCAAGCCCAGACGGTCAGCGATCTGGCGGTCATGGTGCCACTCTCCCCCGCCAGCGATCCGATCCGACTACTGGTGATTATCTCGGCCCCCAGCGATCAGGAGCGACTGGCCCTGCGCCAGGAGGTGCAAAGTCTAATCGATGGACTTCAATCGACCCAGCCTGGTGATTTAATCTTAGAACTGACGATTCTAGAACAGCCAGGGCGGCCTGAACTGGCTCAGGCCCTAGAGCAGGGCAAGTTCCAAATTCTTCACTACGCAGGCCATAGTGACGCGGGCGATACCGGCGGCGATCTGTTCTTGGTAAATCGTCAAACGGGCCTAACGGAACGGCTCAGCGGCGAAGACCTGGCGGGCCTGCTAGTCAATAATGGCGTCCGCCTGGCGGTATTTAACTCCTGCCGCGGAGCCTACACCCCCCACGACGATGCCCAGGCGGGCTGGCGCGACCAAAACCTGGTACAGGCCCTAGTCAACCGGGGGGTGCCCGGTGTCATCGCTATGTCCGAGCGGATCCCTGACGATGTGGCCCTCACCTTTACCCAGCTGCTTTACCGCAATCTGCACCAAGGCCACCCCATCGACCTGTGCCTCAGCCGGGTGCGCCAGGGGCTGATGTCAGCCTACGGCTCAGATCAGCCCTTTTGGATGCTGCCCCTGCTCTACCTGCGTTCTGACTTCGATGGCTACCTTTACGCCCATAACAGCTCCGCTACCCCAGACAATGGTTTTGGAGATGATGGCCTGTCTGAAACCGCCCTGCTGCTGCCTGACTACAGCACCGACCCCGACATCTCTAGTCTGGCGGCAGAGGTCTTTACCCAGCAGTCTAGGGATGTCGCCAGCGACGGCGCTGCCCCACCTCTCTACGACTGGTTGCAAGATCTAGATCAGCCTGAGCTTGCCGATACCGCTGTCACCAACCTGGTGCAGCGGCTATCTCAGCCCCAACCTTCAATTAACGGCGACGGGCCGGGCTCCGATCGCCCCCTAATCGCCGACCCCGCCGAAACCCTGCTGCCCCAGACCCAGCCCAGCCCTACGCCGCTGTACCCCCTGCCCCCAAACCCGGCCGCTACTTCGACTGCAGAACTCGTGCCGCCGCTGACTTGGGCGCTGCCTCGGCGCTGGTCGGTGTCGCCTAACTTGCTGGTGTGGGGTAGTTTGGGCCTAGCGGGGTTAGGAGCAGTACTGGGCCTGGTCACCATCACCCTGACTACTGTCAATCGCCCCACGGCAAGCGATCTGGCCTCGCCATCAGTGGTCAGTGACCCTGGTGGGGCCTCGTCGACCACCAGCCCGGCGTTGCTGTCAGGGGCTCTGAATGCGATCGCCCTAGGGCGCACCGACACCGCCCGCACCCTGATCGAACAGCTGCTCGATCGCAATGACCTGACCACCGCCGAGTCAGTAGTGGCGGCTATCCCTGAGTCACAACTGCTCGACCCAGACCTAGCCTACGTGCGGGGGCGACTGGCCTGGCAGCAAATGGTCGTTGGCAGCACCGCCGATACCTCTCCCAACGATGCCCTGCGCGCCTGGACTCAGGCCACCGAGGGTCGCCCCGACTTTCTTGAGGCTTGGGTGGCGCTGGGGTTTGCCCACATGGCGCTGAACGACTACGACCAGGCCATAGTGGCTTGGCAACGGGCGATCGACCTTGACCAGCGTCAGCGGCGCGACATCAACCCTAGCGATCCCCAAGTGGCCTTTCCTGAAACGGTTAATGCCTACGCCGGGCTGGCCCTGGCCTACCACAGGAACAGCGAGCTTGCCATTGCGGCCGAAGAACAGGCCCAGCTTCAGCAGCAGGCCCAGGCCTACTTCGCCCAGACCCTGGCCCTCGACTCCACCATGGTTAACCCCAATGCCTTGGCACTCAACTGGCGGTGGTCGCCGGCCCTGATTGATAGTTGGCAAACCGCCATCAGCCAGCTGGCCGTCAGCAGCGGTGGCGCAGCACTAGAGATCAATAACTGAGCTTTTCTCACAGACTAAAACGGGTGCTAGCATGATTGAACTACTAAGAAGCAGTTATGCCTAGCACTCTCGCTATTCTGGCCCATCCCACTCAGGCTACCTTCGTCCTGGATTGGCTTTCAAAGAATGAGGGGGTGTTGACCCACTTTCAAATTATGGCCCCGGCAGAAATGGCCCAAGGCCTTGAACAGGTGTGGGATCTAAAAAATATAGAGCTGATCACACTCAAAGAATCGAGCCAGGGGGGCGATATTGAGCTGGCCGCCCACATTCTCGCTGGAGAGGTGGCAGGGGTAATTTTCTTCACTGACCCAGAGGCGCTCGCCTTCGCCTTCCCCAGTTTTTCGCTGGTGCTGCGGGCCTGCCAACTCCAGGGCATTCCCGCTGCCCTCAACGCCATGTCGGCTTCACTGCTGCTGCGAGGCATCGCCGAAAGCCAGATTGCCTACCTGATCTTTAATCCGATAGCCGGTCAGGGAAACCCCAATGCCGATCTGGCCCTGATTAAAGAGGTACTCGAGCCTCAGATCCTAGTCAACGTGATCATGACTAAGCCCGAGCTTGAGCCGGCGGAGCAGGCCCAAGCGGTGATCGCCCACATTCGCTCTAAAACTGAGCACGATATGGGCCGCAGCCTAATTATCGCCTCCGGTGGCGATGGCACGGTATCGGCGGTAGCCGGAGCCACCATTGGCACTGGCATTCCTCTAGGCGTGATTCCCCGGGGCACCGCCAACGCGTTCTCGGTGGGCTTGGGCATCCCCACTAACCTGCGCGCTGCCTGTGAAACGATTTTGGCAGGCAACACCCACGTGATTGATGCCGCCCGCTGCAACGACATTCCCATGATCTTGCTGGCTGGGTTAGGGTTTGAGGCCGGGATGGTCGACGGGGCCAGTCGCCAGCTCAAAAACGAGCTGGGTAACCTGGCCTACGTGCTCTCGGGGGTGCGACAACTGGCCGCCGCCGAACCCTTTACCGCCACCCTCGAGATTGACGGTGAGGTGACGACGGTGATTACTACCGCCATTACCGTCGCCAACGTAGCCCCGCCGACCTCTGTCCTGGCCCAGGGCTTAGGGGAGGTCATCCCTGACGACGGCCTGCTAGAGATTACCATTGCCACCAGTACGACCCGGCTCCAGGGCATCAATGCTATGGCGTCTCTAGTCGCAGCGGCGGCCTGGGGCAACCCCACCCAACGAGACGACATTACCTGTCTGCGGGCTCGCCGCATTAAGGTAACTACCGACCCGCCGCAAAAGCTGGTGATTGACGGCGAGATTTTAGAGGCCAACCCAATGTTGTTTGAGTGCCTGCCCGACGCGCTCACGGTATTTGCGCCCCTCAAAACGCTCTAGCTGATGCCAAGGGTGCGGTGGCAATGGGCAGAAGGCACTCTGGAGCAGCGATCGCGTAGCCTAGACGCTTTGCTGGGCGGCGCTACAGGCTGTGCTCAGCCATTGAGAATAGTGAATAGAATTTGAGATTAGGAGCTGGGGTGTCGCTCAGGCCGATACTCCCGTAGCCAGCAGCGTTCTAGGTAGCGAACTTGGTGCAAATACCAAAACCGCCAAGGATTAAGTACGGTTTTGTAGTTGCGACAAAAAACTGGTTGGTAAAGATAGGGCAGGATGGGAAACCGCATTGTTCTAAATAGAATGATCAATAGTGACGAAGCTGGACTAGCATTCGCTTAAGGTCTTGTTTCAAGGGCAACACAGCAGTCAGCCGGGGCTGCTTCCTCAGTATAGGCAGATGAAAAAAGAGACCCAACATTGGGTCTCTCAGATGGAAAGATAATTAATAATCGAACACAGAATTTAGAGATGGAGCTGACGGGAGTCGAACCCGTGTCCGCTCTGAGTATTAACACACCACTCATTCACAGGCTTAGCCCGTCTAATCCTCAGGGCCGGAACCGCCACTTATCCCGGACGGCGGGATTCTCTGGCTAAGTCTTGGTCAGTGAATCCACCAGAGGAGAATCACTGAAGCATCCGTTGGGGTTTGTCCATAGCTCTTAACGGAGTCGAACTATGAACGCTCGCTAACTAGGTTAGAACTAAACTAGGTTTAGGTTAAGCGGCAACAGGTGCAGCTTTACGAGCAAAAGGAACGATGTTGTTCGCATTTACGTTTGTTTTGAGCCTTGATTTACGAGAGTAGACTCACTCTCGGCCTGTATCACAGCGTGACTTTCGTCAAAACGTCGAAACCGTTACAGCCCCACGACATTGCTTACTCAACCATTATAGATCATGGATTTGGATGATCGGTATTTCCCTGGTTTTTCAGTGGGGTGACTAAGGGGCGCGATCGCTGCTGAGCGGCACTGTCACTGCGATCGCGCTGTGGATGCTCTGCCTTCAGCGTTTCCCTGGGGCAGCAAGCCAACGATCCCCACCGTAGCCTTGATTAGAAATCCCTTATGCCGCCAATAATCTTTCGTAAACTCGATGGTGTAGTCATCAAAGTATAATATTTACTTAATGGTTCTGTTTCTGGCGGGGGTTGCCCACTGGCAGCATGCGCCAAGGCAGGCTCTAGGTTTTAATCACATCTCATAGTCATAATCAGCATTTTGCCCCACGGGCAGCTGTTTGCAGCAATAAGGACTTCTTACCTCTATGACCACGACCAACGACTCTAGCAACGGTAGTGCCGATACCCCCGAAAAAGAACCCACCCGCTCTGGCCGGAGCAACCGCTCTAAGCGTGCTGCTGCTGGCGGCGGCGATATTGTGAAAGCTGCTCTTAGCAACCACGACGTCATGGTGCTGGCTGACAACACTCGGGTTGTCGAAACCGATAGCCTCCCAAACCACCGTCCTATTGCCCTAGGTACCTTTGAGATTGTAGGTACCCTCGATCGCGCTGGCACTCGCCCCATTGGTGCCAATACCTTTGAAATTTCCACTACCGACACCCTGCCGGGTCACCGCCCAGTGGGAGTGAGCACCCTGCATATTGCCGATATCCACACGCTGCCCGGCGATCGCCCCATTGCCGACAATGACGATGTGGATCCCCAACCTTCTATTCTGATGGGCTACCTAGATTAACTAACCGTCGGGTAGTGGCCCAACCGGATTGCTCTAAAAGAAACCCGGTTGCCCTAAATTCTCCCAACAAAAAAGCTCCTCTAAGTGAGGAGCTTTTTTGTCGAAGTCATCAGGACTAGATATCTGCAAACTAACGCCAGAGCTTTTTGGGCTAACCAGCCGTACCTAGTCTTTAATCATCTCAAAGCTATACGGCGGGCACAGCTGCGGGATAAACGCTGACTTTCTTGCCGTTTTTGCCGCGACGCTCGAAGGTAACCACGCCATCTACCAGTGCAAACAGCGTGTCGTCGCCACCGCGACCCACATTGTTGCCGGGGTGAATCTTGGTGCCCCGCTGACGAATCAAAATGTTGCCAGCGATCACGGCTTCGCCACCGTAGCGCTTAACACCGAGGCGCTTAGCGTTTGAGTCGCGTCCGTTGCGAGTACTACCTGTACCTTTCTTGTGAGCCATGGGTGTATTCCTTCAACCTACCTACTGTTTAATCTAGCGCGAGTTGGGGAGTCTTAGCTCTCGGCTTCGGCCTCAACCGCTGCTTTCGCAGGAGCATCGGCTTGAGCGGAAGCGGGTTCGCCTGCGATCACTTTGCCGTTCATCTCAATGGAGTTAATCATCACTCGGGTGAGTTCTTGGCGGTGGCCCTGCTTTTTGCGGGTTTTCTTCTTGGGCTGCATCTTATAGACGATAACCTTGCGGCCGCGCAGGTGGCTAACCACGCTGCCCACTACGGTTGCCCCTTCAACGATGGGCTGACCCACCACAGATTCGCCATCGTTGCTGACAAACAGCACCCGTTCTAGGGTGACTTGGTCATCTACATCTAGGGCCAAGCGGTCTACGTCATAGAAGCGACCCGGCTCTACCCGCAGCTGCGTTCCACTGGTTTCAACAATTGCGTATGTCATTCTTTTACCTCATAACCGCCGTACAGGTGCCAACGACCCCAAGACTGGGGCTCCGCTGCGGGAGGCGTTAGCCTTAGGAACCTGATCCGAGCGCATAAACACAGTCTTTTATTATTGCGAGGCGGTTCCAGCTCTGTCAAGGGGTAAGTACAGCTGTCTGGGGCTGCGATCGCGGTGAATTTCGGTTTGCCGGTCGCTTTGCGGCATAGATAGCCAGAGAATGCGGCCATTTCATCCTGATGGGTGGCGAACTGGCCTGGAAAACGAATTGGGAGGTTGAGGCACATGGGTATGGATGTTTGGCTGTTGGCGGCTCAGCTGGCGTTGGGTGTCGGGGTGCCCCCCTTAGAGGTGGTGGAGACGGAGGCACCTCTTCCCAGGAGAGATGTCGCTAACGCGACCCTGCCCGGCTTGGCTAATCCAGAACTGTGCTCCCACGCTGTCAACCCTGACGACGCTGAGGACTGCCCCGCGAACGGGGGGAGTATGGCGACGGCAGATCCCCCGCCGCCTCGGTCGATGGGTGCTGCCCGCTGGCCTAGCCCCGAGCAGGTCATGACCCCTCGCCGCCCTCCTACCCTGCCCTCGGTAGACCCTAGGGCTCGTCCCGTTACCGGCGCGCAGCTCTACCAGTTTCGCACCGCTGCCCTTCAGGCTGGAGAGATCTACGCCCAGGTAGCCCCATATCGCTACATACACAGGTGGCAGCGAGCGTTTGTCTCCCCTACCCACGGCGACTGGCGGGCGCTGCTGGCGGCAGAGGCGGCAGCCATGGCCCGCCGCCAACAACAGGCTCCGCTAACGGTGATGGTGGGCGATTCGCTGGCGCTATGGCTGCCGGTAGACGAGCTGCCCGCTGACCAACTGTGGCTCAACCAAAGCATTTCGGGAGAGACCACAACCCACATGCTGGGGCGGCTGCACTATTTTGCCGACACCCAGCCCCAAACCATTCATCTGATGGCAGGAATTAACGATCTGAAGAATGGGGTGCCTGAGGCTCAGGTGGTCGACAACCTTTACCGGATGATGGCCCGTCTACAGCAGCAGCACCCCCAGTCGCGGTTGGTGGTGCATTCTATTTTGCCGACGCGGCTGCGGGAGGTGTCGAGCGATCGCATTCAGCGAGTCAATCAGCGCTTAGCAGCCCTGGCAGTTCACCAAGGGGCGACCTATGTGGATTTGTACACCAGCTTTAGCGATCGCCAGGGGCTACTGCGGCTAGACCTCACCACCGATGGGCTGCACCTGAGTTCCCAGGGCTATACCCTGTGGCAGGCCGCGCTAGTTAGCTATTAATTGGCTTCTTATTTAGCTGCAACTCAGGTGAGACGCTGTCAGGATACGGCATCGCTGTGGGTCGAGGGCACGCCATAATAGGATCACATTATTGCCCTTTGCCAGAGCGAATTACCTGTGCCTAAGCGAGCTGCCCAACCCAAGCTAGGACGACTGGAAAAACTCGACCCTACCGATTATTGGCAGACCCAGGCCGATTTTCAGCAGTGGTTTAATGAGGCAGAAACCCTAGACCTATTGGGTGAAGCGGCTGGGCTGAGTTTAGACTCGCCAAAAACCGATTCCCTCCCTGAGCTGGGCTATGCCCTGCTGACCGAGACCGACACCGAGTCGCTGGTTCTAGTGGCAGCTCACCTAGATGAGCCTAAATTAAGCGATCTGGGCCAGTTGCTTGCCTGGGCTGCTGCCGAGAATGCCGCTACAGTACTTTGGGTCGCGCCCAATTTTTCTGCGGCGACAGCGCTAGCTTTTGACTGGCTTGATCAAAGCAGTGAGATCACGTTTTTAGGACTGACCGTAGAGCTTTGGCAGATTGGTAAGGCCGCTATGGCCGCCAACTTTATACCGGTGTGCGGAGCGGTGGATGACAGCGAGGTGGATGCAGATGCCGAAAACGCAGACGCCGAGAACATTGAGGACGCTCCCCCCAGTGAGCCAGAGCCGGAGCCGCTGACGCCTCTACAGCAGCAGAATTTAGAGTTTTGGGGCGGATTGTGCGATCGCATGGATCGCCAGGGCAGTTTGGTGAAGCCTGGTTCGCCTACTCCCGAGGCCACCATGGGCTTTGCCATCGCCCGAGCTGGGTTTCGCCTCAACGCCATTCTCGATCGTGACCACGGCAGCCTCTACACCGAGCTGCTGCTCTCAGGTATTGACGCCCAGCCCCACTTTCACCTGCTGGCCGAGGAGCGCGAGGCGATCGTTGACCAAATGGGTCTGCCCCTGATCTGGGACGGCACCGGCGATCAGGCCTGTATGGTGGCCAGCACCCTAGCAGCGGTGGATTTGGACGATCGCGATCGCTGGCCCGACTACCAGGCATGGTTCTGTGATTGCCTAGAGCGGTTCTACGAAGCCTTCTTTGACCGCATTAAGCGGCTCGATGCCAACGGCTATCAGCCCCTGCCCAAGCGGGCGGCTATGACCGATACGCTGGTTTTGCCGGCGCGACCTCGGGGATAGGGGCGCAGCGCATGGGAACAGAGGTTACGGATCGGTGTCCTTGCGGCAGTGGGGAGAGCTTTGCTAAGTGTTGTCAGCCGTATTTGTTGAGCGAGGCCAGTGCACCGACGGCGGAGGCACTGATGCGATCGCGCTATACCGCCTACCACCAGGGCCACATCGACTATCTAATCGCCACTCACCACCCAACCCAGCGGTATGGGGGGCAGCGAGCAGCGATCGGGCAGAGCGTAGCGAATACTACCTGGCTGGGGCTGCGAGTAATGGCCACTGAGGCCGGGCAGGCGGCTGACAGCAAAGGCGTTGTCGAGTTCATTGCCTACTATACAGACCCTCGACCGGGCCAGATCCACGAGCGATCGCGCTTTGTGCGGCAAAAGCAGCGCTGGTTTTATATGGATGGCGATGCCCTGCCCCCAGTGGAGCCCAAGCGCAGCGATCCCTGCTGGTGTGGCAGCGGCCAAAAATACAAAGCCTGCCACGGCCGCTGAGGGAAATTTGAAGAATTATCGGCAACGTTGGCCATCCTTGGCGGCGGCATTCCATACTCATGGCAATCCTGTCCTGGAGTTTCGTCAGGATGCACCTAGGCCGCGCTGCTATGACCGACATCCTTCCATCCGCTGAGCTAACCGCTGCCTTGACGCCAGAGGCCATTCTACGGGTGCGAGAGGGGGTAGCTACGTCACAAAACCCAGCGGTGCGCCAGTGCATTGCGATCGATTTGGCTGAGCTGAGTGCGATCGCCCAGGGCACCGCCGATCGGCGCGTGAGCGGTGGCATTCGCCGCTGGGTTATGCGCCGCTTTATCAAAGCGTTCCTTCGGGTGCGCATCGAGAATCCACAGCATATTCCCACCCAGCCCAACGTGCTGACGGCTAACCACCTCAGCCATTTAGACCCGTTCCTGCTGCTGGCTTTTTGCCCCCCCACCCCCTACTACTACATCCTGGGCGATGCCCGCACCCTCTACAACAAACGCTGGAAGCGCTGGCTGATCGGCTGGGCCGGAGGCGTGATTCCCCTAGAGCGCTGGTGGAAGGAGGAAATGGCCGTAATGACCGCCGCCGACAGCGGACAGGATGATCTCAAACCCCTGGCCACCGCCATTCGCGATCACGTGCCCAACGGCAGCTCCATTCAGCAAATGCGGCAGATCGATCAGGCGGTGCAGGCTTTACTGGCTAGGGGCGACGGCGTCATGCTCTTTCCCGAAGGTCGCCTCGGCGAGCGGGAGGGACACATGCATGCCCTACGGCGCGGCACCGTGCTCTATGCCATGCGCTCAGGGGTACCGATCTACCCAGTGGCGGTTATCGGCACCAAAATTCTCTACTTTCGTAAAAAAGTTACCCTGCGGTTTGGCCCAGCCGTACATGGCCCCACCAGGCCCGACCCAAGCGCGTTGCCATTGATGCCGCTCTAGCCGAGCTAGAACTAGCCTTTCAAGCCCTCCTGCCGTCCCACTACCAAGAGCCCCAGGGGCCGCAGCCGCTACGCCACTGGCTGAACCATCTGTTCTGGTAACCATTCGCTACAGGAATTGAGGACAATCGAGCGGGGTCACGCCAGGCTCCCACACTACAAATCGTCGGTAAAAATCCGCAAAATAGTATGTAGAGCCGATAGCAGCCGCTCTAGGCAAAATCTTGGAAAGCCCTTAACGAGATTTGAACTCGTGACCTCTCCCTTACCAAGGGAGTGCTCTACCACTGAGCTATAAGGGCAAATTGTCGTGGATGGGCCGGGCTGGATTTGAACCAGCGTAGGCGTAGCCAGCGGATTTACAGTCCGCCCCCATTAACCACTCGGGCACCGACCCGCTCTATCCACGATTTATAATCCTAGCATGGAAGGGGAATTACTTTTGGTCAACTTAAAAAAGTTCTGCCTAATTTTTCTATGAGCAGGTTTAGCGGGCAAAGGTAAACCAGGCCAAAGCCCAGCCCAGCAATAGCCCCAGCCCGCCAAACCGCACTGCCTGCCAGAACGGTTCTTGCAGATGCTGCCACGATACAACTCGGCTGGCCAGCTCCATTTCAAAATTATCGGCGGCTTCCTGTAAATTCATTACTTCCTGGGCTGAGTGCTGAGCATCCTCTTTCGCCCCGTCTGCTTGAAGCTGCTGAAGCTGTAGCAAATTTGAGACCCCGACCTTAAGCTGGTGTAGACGTGCTTCTAGCCCCTCTAGCTGATGCATAAGTTCGGGAAGAGAACGGGGCGCTTCGTCAGCACTGCTGCCTACGGTGCCGCGCTGGCTGTGATATCGCTTTTGCCGGTAGCGTGGTTTCATTGTGCAAAATAGAGAGATAGGGATGTTTCCCCAGCAGGGCTGCTAGGGCAGGGGACATCTTCTAGTTAACCCCAACTGGTTTCAGTAACTATGGCTTTTTCGTTTGATCCGTCAATGACGCCCCAGGCGATCGCCCGAGCCGCTAAACCGGCTGCTGAGCTAACCGATCTGGAGCTGGCTCAAATACTGGCGGAGCGCCTAGCCGTTAAGCCTGCCGACTGGCACCGCCTCAACCGCGATCGCCGCGTGCGGGCTAGCGAACAGCTGGCAGCGGCGCTAGTGTTTTTGCTCAAGCAAAATTCTGAGGAAGCTCTGGTGCGGGTCGAACAGGCCGCCGGCTGGCTGAACCGCAGTCTGCAAGCGCCTCCCTGCCCTAGCCACGGCGATCGCAAAACTCGTCTAGCCGAGCCCAGCGACTAGCAACCCCAATTTCGGCTGAGGAACAAATTAGCTTCTTAAGGTACTGCTGAGCGAAATTAGTCAGCAAATGAGCGGTAGCCGACGGGGTTGCCGCACCACTTTGCCCAGGTGCAGCTCTCGGCCCTCGTTGTACCAGGTCACTTGGTCAAATATTTGGTAGAGAATATAGAGACCGCGACCGCATTCTCCAGGGTTAGAGGTGCAGTTGTCATCAACGGCTTCATCACAGCTACAGGGATGGCTAAACCCGCATCCCTGGTCGGTGATCACCCACGATAAATGAGATGCTGATGTAGTGTATTTGACCGAAATGCACTTGGCCGGATCAAGGCAATTGCCGTGCTTAGCAGCGTTGACAAGGGCTTCTTGCAAGCCTAGCCGTACCTCAGCCTGCCAGGTCGCAGGAACATCTCTGAGCAAGAGGTCTAAAACTGGCTGCAAATACAGGGTAGACACAAAACTCAAGGTGTCCCACTTTTGCTGCTGTGCAGATGGAGAAGTTGCTATCACTCAGGCCATCTCCAATGTCGTGAGTTGACATAGTGTTGAAGACTCTGACTCTCAGTTCAGAGATTAATCAATAAACGGATGTTTAACAACCAATAAAATATTTATATTTTTTGTGGCTTGCTCAGAGTTAGCATTTGTGCAAACTCTCTAACAATACTTTCCCTAAAAGATTTAGG
>JANPIO010000412.1:0-4683 GCA_031425055.1 Phormidium sp. VAR_61_metabat_6 | reverse complement strand
GGAAGCCCTCGGGGACATTAAAACTGCCGAGAGCTTTAAGGCGCTCAAAAGCATCGCCGAAAAAGGCGACCCCAGCTACTACGTCGAAGCCGCTGCCATTCGCTCCCTCGGCAAGGTGGGCGCGGCTGATCTGGAGGGCAAAGCCAAGGATAAGAAAACCCTCAAGCTGCTAGAGAGCATTCTCAAAGAGCGCCAGGGGTGGAATGAAACGGTCAGGTCAGGGGCGATCGCAGCCCTCAGCCAGTTCAAATCGTCCGAAGAAGCGCTGGATCTGCTGCTCAAATACACCGAACCCGGCACCCCTCAAGCCCTGCGACTGGCCGCTATTCGCTCCCTTGGGGCGATCTCTAAAGGCCAGAGCAAACCCAACGTAGAGCGCATCTTAGATCGGCTGGAGACCATTGCCAGCGAATCGTTCTTTCTCACTCAGGTATCTGCGGTGTCGGGTCTGAGCGGCATCGAAACTGGGCGGGCGATGGGCATTCTGCAAAGCTTGGCTGACCACACTCCCGATGGCCGGGTGCGTCGTCGCGCTCAAGAGGCGGTGCAGGATGTGCAGAAAGCGATCGGCAAAGACAAAGCGGTGGAAAAGCTACGTCAAGAGCTGGATGACCTGAAGAAATCTAACCAAGACCTCAAAAGCCGCCTCGAAACCCTAGAGGCTAAGACGAAGTAATTGCCATCGGGCCTGAGACTCTAAACTCTGGCCTAACTTAATATACTTAGGGTAAGAATAGTCCGGTGATCAGGCAAAAATCATTGAAGCATTGGACACCCTATTGGTTGAGCCAGCAGCCCTAGATCTCAAGCCGCTTCAAGGACGACCTGATGCGTCTACGAGTCGGTAAGTATTGAGTGCTCTTCTTTGAAGATCAAGATGCTCAAACCTATGTAGTGACTGTCATCGCTCCCCGTGGCGACGTTTATAAGTAGTGCTGTATTAAGCCCCCAAGTGCAAAAAAGCTGAAGAAATCGGCAGAAACCGGGGGCGGCTTCTATGGTGGTGAGGACGACAGCAGGAGCGATCGCCCCCTATGCCCCCATCCACCACATCCATTAACTGGGCCGCGTTGCAAAACGGCTCCGACATTCGCGGCGTTGCCCTAGAGGGGGTTGCGGGTCAGCCTGTGAACCTCACCCCTGAAGTGGTCACCATTCTGGGCAAAGCCTTTGCTACCTGGGTGGCGGCAGCCGTACAGAAACCTGTGGCTGAACTGACGATCGCCGTGGGTCGCGATAGCCGCCTCTCTGGCCCCACATTGATGCAGGCTGCGATCGAAGGCATGGCCTCCCTGGGCTGTCGGGTGCTGGACGTAGGTATGGCTTCAACTCCGGCCATGTTTATGGCCACGGTGCTGCCCGAGTTCAGCTGCCATGGCGCGATCATGATGACCGCCAGTCATCTGCCCTTCAACCGCAACGGCCTCAAGTTTTTTACCCGCCAGGGCGGCCTCGGCAAAAAAGATATTTCGCGCATTTTAGAATTGGCTGAGCGGGGCAATTTCATGACGGCAGCGGCTCCTGGCAAGGTAGAAAACTGCGACTTAATCGGTGCCTACGCGGCAGGCTTGGTGCAGCAAATCCGCCAGTCGGTAAACCATCCCAAAAACTTCGACCAACCGCTGCACGGGCTCAAAATCATTGTCGATGCGGGCAACGGTGCCGGAGGGTTTTACGCCAGCCAGGTGCTTGAACCCTTGGGAGCCGACACCACTGGCAGCCAGTTCTTAGACCCCGATGGCACCTTTCCCAACCATGTGCCCAACCCTGAAGATGCAGCTGCTATGGCCTCGATTTGCCAAGCTGTAGTCGCTCACGGGGCTGACTTTGGTCTGATCTTCGATACCGATGTCGATCGCGGCGCAGCGGTAGACGCCAACGGGCGCGAACTCAACCGCAACCGACTAATTGCGCTGATTTCGGCGATCGTGCTGCAAGAGCACCCCGGCACCACCATCGTCACCGACTCCATTACTTCCGATGGGCTGACCCAGTTCATTGAGGGCGCTCTGGGGGGTGTTCACCATCGCTTTAAGCGAGGCTACAAAAACGTGATCAATGAGGCAATGCGGCTCAACGAGGTGGGGCAGCCCGCCTGGCTAGCGATCGAAACCTCAGGCCACGGGGCCATGAAGGAGAATTACTTTTTAGATGACGGAGCTTACCTCGTCAGCCAGCTATTGGCAGAACTAGCCAAAGCTCGCCTCGCGGGGAATCGTCTCACCGACCTGATCGCTCCTCTGCAAGAACCCCAGGAAAGCGAAGAATTTCGCCTCGAGATCAAAACCACCGACTTTAAGCCCTACGGCACTGGGGTAATTGAGCAGCTACAAGCTTTTGTGGATACTCAGTCCGACTGGGCGATCGCACCCAAAAACTACGAGGGTGTGCGCGTGACCTGCCAATCTCCAGACGAGAATGGCTGGTTTTTGCTGCGGCTGTCGCTGCACGATCCGGTGCTGCCACTCAACATTGAGTCGAATGTGCCAGGCGGGGTAGCTAAAATAACGCAGCGCCTAAGGGACTTTTTCGTCCCCCTGGCCGAGCTAGATATTTCGGCATTAGAGCGGCACCTATGATCTCTTTTTCTCAATTGCCTAAGTGGGCGATCGCAGGCCTAGCCTTCCCCTTAATTTGCCTCAATGGCTGGCTGCTGTACAAACTGGGGGGAGTGTTGAACCCTATTCCCAGCATCGTCATCACCGCCAGCCTAATCGCTTTCCTGCTCGACTACCCCATCGACTGGCTCGAAGAACGAGGGCTGGCCAGAGGGTTGGCGGTGGCCCTAGTAGTGCTACTGGCCGTCTTGGTCACCACCATTTTGGTCGTCTTTTTGGGGCCACAGGTGTGGCAACAGCTCAACGAGTTTGCCCTACGGTTGCCCGGCTGGATCGACCAGGCAAAAACACAGCTGCTGTTGCTCGAAGACCGGGCGATCTTTCAAAGCCTGCCCGTCAACCTCGATCAACTCACGGTAGAAGCCGCCAACCAGCTCACCAACGCGCTGCAAGCGACCACCACGCAAGCTATTAACGTTACCCTCAGCACCCTCGACAGTGCCCTAAACTTACTGATTACCGCTGTCTTGGCTATTCTGCTAGTGATCAACGGCGACTCATTCTGGGAAGGTCTGCTCAGCTGGTTTTCCGTCCCTTGGCAAGCGCAAATTCGTAACTCTCTGCGGCCTAGCTTTCAGGGCTATTTTTCGGGACAGGCTACCCTGGCGCTGATTTTGGCCGTGGCCCAGTCAACGGCTCTTATCGTGCTAAATGTGCCCTTTGGTCTGCTGTTTGGCCTAGTGATTGGTTTGGTCAGCGTCATTCCCTTTGGCGGCACGGTAGCGGTAGTGGGAATCAGCACGCTGCTAGCCTTTCAAGATGTATGGCTGGCCCTAAAAGTGTTGGGGGTAGCGTTTTTGCTGGGGCAGGTCAATGACAACTTGGTGGCCCCGCGCCTGATGGGCGGCATTACTGGGCTCAACCCAGCGGTGATTATCCTGGCGCTGCTGATCGGGTCAAAGTTTGCTGGATTTTTAGGGCTATTGCTAGCCGTACCCACCGCTAGTTTCATCAAGAAAATCGTCGATGCGGTACGCGATCCGGATCGCGCGCTAGAGATAGAGCCCCTTCAGAGCAGTGTTCTCGAGTCTCAGCCCCTTTAAGGGCCTAGGAGCGGGGCGGGACAATTTCTTGTCTGATAGCTGTTCTGGCTGTCACTTCGTTAGCGTTAACCCTCAACTTTTGCCCGCGCTGCCTTCAGAATGCTGTCGAGCAGACCGGGAAAGGCGACCTCTAAATCGTCGCGGCGCAGGGAGTTCATGTGCTGGGTGCCCTGTTTGCGACAGTGCAGTACTCCAGCCTCGCGCAAAATTTTGAAGTGGTGGGAGAGGGTTGACTTGGCCACTCCCAAATCTAAATCAGAGCAGCAGAGCTCGTCGTTGCTGGCAAGGCGCTGCACAATTTCGAGTCGCACGGGGTCGCCGAGGGCGTACAAAACCCCTGCGAGGGCGATGTCTTGGCAGTTGGGATGGTGAATGGGTCGCATAGTTGCATTATGCCACGGGAGACGCTATAGTTTGATTGTTCGAACTTTTCGAATAACTGAAATTCGCCTAGTTGGCGGAGGTATTCCAATGTCCGCAGTTGCAAGCATTACCCAAGATACGTTTCAAACCGAAGTGCTGAAAAGTGACGTGCCAGTGCTAGTCGATTTTTGGGCACCGTGGTGTGGTCCCTGCCGCATGGTGGCAGGGGTTGTCGATGAGGTCGCCCAGCAGTACGAAGGTCAGCTCAAGGTGGTCAAAGTCAACACCGATGAGCAGCCGGGCATTGCCTCCCATTACGGCATTCGCAGCATTCCCACGCTCATGGTGTTTATGGGCGGCGAAAAAATGGAGCAGGTGGTCGGGGCTGTGTCCAAAGCCACCCTGGCCAAGGCTGTCGAGCCATTTTTGAGCTAACCAGTCATAGCCGCTTGTCGGGGCAAACGGTTGTTTGCCCTTACCCACCCTATGGCGTTATTTAGATTTTGCCAGGTCTTGATTTTCTAGGGGCAAATGCCATTTGCCCCCACGAGTTCTGTGCTGCTTTTCGATCATCCTCTGAGCTAAAGGAAATTCCTATGTCTACTAAAAAAGATCTTTTTACTCCCATTCAACTCGGTGCCTACGAACTCCCGAACCGC
>JANPIO010000411.1:0-13641 GCA_031425055.1 Phormidium sp. VAR_61_metabat_6 | reverse complement strand
GTCTATGCCTCGCGGGGCACGGTGGTCACGCGGCGGCTGGGGCGGCAGTTTCCTTTGCCGGTCAGCATTCAGCGCGTGTGGCAGCGGCTGACCGACTCTGAGGGCAGCGAGGCTGGCATTGCCACCGAAAATGGCGCTGTGCTATCTCTACCCTTCTTGGGCGAACTCACCGCTACGACCCAGGGCGTTTGGCAGCCCTACGAGGAAGGTGAAAGCGCCCGCGTTAGCTTTGGGGCTTTTACGGTGCAAGCCACCCGCCTGCTGGGGATTGCTGGGCTGCACCTGCCCCAGATCACCGTGCCGGTGCTCGAATTTCTTCGCCAAGAGGCGCTGTGGATCACGTCCTATCTGGACGAAGACCTGCGGTTTGGGCGCGGTGCTACGGGCAACTTGTTCGTGTTTCGGCGGTAGTTAGCGATCGCGCGGAGAGCGTACCCCAGGTCGTGATCCACCCAGCTCCCGTTTCACCACGATCGCCCATTTCTCCACCATCGTCATCATGGCGGGCATGTCTTTTGAGCATTTTGCCTGCCAGCCCAGATCAGCCACCACCGCGTTAAACGTACGGTTCTTCGTCATACGATAGGCGATTTCTTCCACTTCGGCCCAGGTTAAATCGCTTTCTACAAAAGCCTGAATCATCGCATTGAGCAAATGCTGGTAGCGATTGCCAGACTGCGCCGTCATCATGCTGTGGGGAATATCAAGCACCTTGTCAAACAGCACGTGCCAGGTTTTAGGCTGATGCGCCAAGGCTGCTTCAAAAAAGTGCTGATGGTCAAAATTGCTGACCGCCCGATCGCTCTCGCTAGAAATAGTAAATGTAGGCGCTGCTGGGGTTTGCTTGACCCGCTGTTGGCACAGCTGACCCAGTTGCAAAATTGACCGTAGGGCTGGCGTAGCAAACCCGCTATAGCCCAGACAGGGAGGCGATTTTGAGGAGGCTAGGTCTTGGGGGGTCGTGGCCCAAGAAAAGTAAGTGTCAAACTTTTGCACAAACAGGTCAATTACCTTGCTGCTGGCCCCCAGGTAAGGGGCACAGAGAATGGCGCGATCGAGCCGAGCTGAGTACTCCAGAGCCAGCCATGCGGCCAGAGTGCCACCGCCCGATAGCCCGCCTACCACTACCCGCTGGCCCAGCAGGCTAGCGAGATTGAGCCACTGTGTGCCAAATTTTTGGTACACCTCAAGATCGGTGGGCAGGGGCGGCGGGTTGTCTTTATTCCAGGCCCCAGCCCGACCGTGACCAGGCAGCAGAGGAGTGACCACGTTGTAGCCAGACCGGTAAAAGTGCTGGCCGATGGGTTCCATCTGGTAAGGGCCAGCGGTAAAGCCGTGGAAAAAGAGACATACTCGATCAGTGGGCTGAGGGTGCAGCCAGACGCGGGTGTGAAGCGCCTCGTGCATCAGGCCATAGCGGGCTTCTTGCTGCTTAATGTCTTGCTCAAGTACGCGCTTGAGAACGGAGTAGGCAACCATACAAAACTACAGCCGCCGCAGTAGGCTAGGCCCGTGGGTGTCGGTGCCGCAGGTCGTAAGTAAGCCGTAGTCTTGGGCCAATTGCTCGACGGTGGGTGTGTGGCGGGGGCAGGGAGCCCAGTTTTCAGGGTTGGCGTAGGCATAGTAGGTTTCGACCCCGTCAATGCCGAGGGCAGCCGCAGTGGGCACCAGGGTTTTAGCCGAGGTGCGGTAGCGGGCGGGGTGGGCCAGCACCGCAATGCCCCCTGCGGCTTGAATTGCCGCAATGACAGCAGCTGCGAGTTTGGTTTCGCCCCGGGGCGCGTAGCCCCGCAGGTAGGGTTCAATCGCATCGTGGCTGGGCGCAAAGCCGTAGCCCAAAATATGCACCTCAGTTTCCGCCAAAATAGCGGTGATTTCTACGCCGGTAAACAGCCGGGGCACTGCCCCACCCTTGCCTCGCTGGCGGCTGCGGAGAGACGTGGGGTGACGCCACTGCCAATCTTCTAGCCAGGCTTTGGCCTGTTGGTAGCCCTTGACGGTGTGGTGATCGGTGATAGCAAAGGCGCTGAGGCCAATATCGACCACCTGCTCCATGAGGCCAGCGGGGGTGAGCTTGCCGTCGGAGCAAGCGGTGTGCATGTGAAAGTTGTAGGTATGGGGGCAGCTGGTTGCGTCTACAGCGGCGAAAATTTTTCTCAGCGATTCCGCATCCCCGTTGCGGGGGCGTTGGCTAAAGGTGCTGAGACTGGGAGTGGCAACCATGAATTGTGGGGAGGAATGCTGCGTTTTACCAAAGGTTCTTTATTAAATATATAACTTTGCCCCGTTGACGGAGGAAATTTTTGTGCTTCAGAGGCTGCTATTCGGATAGATCTTTGGTCTAGATCCGGTCTGCTGGAGGGGTAACAAGGCCGAGACTACTGCCTCAAATTCTTATTTAGCCTAACGAAAATAGCGGGTTTAAAGTGTTCGTCGCTGACCGATCGCAGAGATCCTGTGGGAAAATTTTGCCTACTGCTGTGGTTTTCAATTATTCCCCCATGGTCAGCGATTCGCAACGCGAGCGGGAACCGAATTGGAACGAGCCTCCGTCCCAGCCAGGTTCCAACGATGCCTCCTTTGATCAACAGCACCAGGCTACCTATTGGCAGCAAGCCCCTGCCAGCGGCGCTGACCCCGTGGTGCGCGCTACACAATATCTAAGTATGCTGCGCGATCTGTCGGTCGAACCCCGCTGGATTGCCCTGACCCACGTAGCCGACCCCCCTGGGGAAGCCCTAATCTGGATTGGTCAGCACATTCACCAGGTAAACCAGCAGCTCAACGCCATTTTGCGCGACCTGCTGGGGTGTTTTGAGCCGGTCTTGGGCCCCGACATGCAAGTTTTTGCAGCCCCGATCGCGCCCCAGGCCGGGGTCGATGGATTTTGCTGTGATGGCCTGAGTTCAGCTCTAGGGGAGAATCGCCTCGCCCCCATTACCCTGATGGTTGACGCGGGCCGCATTGTGCCCGCCGACTGGCCGGGGTTGGTGGCCCATGAGCTGGCCCACGGCATCGCCAGAATTCCGGGGCATGGGGCTGAGTTTAGCCGGGCGATCGCCCATCTCTGCCTGGCCCAAGATCTGCCAGTGCCGTCGCCCCAGCTCGATGCCGAGGCACTGCGCTACTGGCCCCCCTGCCGCCACAATCCTCAGCCTGAGCTGTTTTGGCTGGGGCGTTCGCAAGGCTTCCCCTCGGGGAAATCGGCGTTTTAGCGCGATCGCTCAGGCGCTCCGGTTGCCCCTAGGTATCCCAATGAATGGGAGAATAACCAAGACCCGCCTTACAGGATTATTGCCGACTATGAAACGCTTGACAGCCATGCTGGCCCTTGCCCTCATGTTCTGGAGCCTGAGCTTTGCCCCCGCCGAAGCCGCCATTCCCGACGATGTGCAAAAGCTGCTCGACACCAAAAAGTGCCAGGTGTGCATTCTCAACGAGGCTGAGCTCAGCAACGCCGACCTCACCGGGGCCAACCTCAAAATTGCGGTGCTCACCGGGGCTAACCTGGCCGGAGCTAATCTGAGCAACGCCAACCTCATGCTCAGCGATATGGAAGGGGCCAACCTTAGCGGGGCCAACCTAACCGGGGCTCAGATGAACGGTGCCAACCTACCCGACGCCAACCTCTCCGGGGCCGACCTCTCTAACGTGGAGATGACCCAGGCCAACCTTACCGACGCCGACCTCACCGATGCCAATCTGAGCGGTGCCGTCATGCTCAGCGTTATTCTCGGCACCGCCAATATGAAGGGCGCTAACCTCAAGGGCGCTAACCTGCGCGGCGTCAACCGCAGCATGGTGCGGTTTTGCAATACCACCATGCCCGATGGGGCGATCGAAAATCGCGACTGCTAGGACAATTCTGGCAACAAAAATACCCGACATTTGAGATGTTTTCCAAGGGCGCAGGCCCTGCGCCCCTAACGGGTTAATTCCCGTAGGGGCAAACGGTGGTTTGCCCGATGCAGGGACGTTCTTCTCAAGCAGTAGTTTTTGGGGCAAGGGCCAGATAAATCCCTAAGGATTCTCTTTGCCGTAGGCCTGCCAGGCCAAATCAACCAGGCCATTAACGATCGCAGCGGCCACCACAGCGCTGCCTTTGCGGCCATTGATGCTGACGTGGGGCACCATCGTATCTTGCAGGCGGCCTTTGATCACAGCGGTTTCGATGAACCCGGCGGGGGTGGCTACCACCAGGGCTGGGCGCACCTTTTCGGCGTCGATTAGATCTACTAGGGTAGCCAGGGCCGCCTCTGAGGCCCCCAGCACAAAGATACCTTCGGGGTAGCGCTGGGCCAGGGTTTCTACTCCCCATGAGGCCTGGCTTTTGCCTTTCTGGGGTCGGGTCAGGGCATCCATGCTGCAATAGACCGGGTTGGCAAAGGTGTTTTGAATGCAGGGCGTAATGCCCACCTGCACCATGGGCACATCGACAATGATGGTGGTGCGGGCCGCCAAGGCTGCGGCCCCCGACTGCAATGCCTGGTCAGAGAAATGGATCAGGTTTTTAAAGTCAAAGTCTGCGGTGGCGTAGATTACCCGGCGCACAATTTCGTATTCCGACGGCGAGAAGCTGTGGTCGCCAATTTCGGAATCAATCACTCGCAGGCTTTGGGCATCGGTCACATGCCATTCCATAGGGGGCCGGTTAAGAGGGGTGGGTCAGTTTGCTGGGCTAAGTTTAGCCAGGTCTGGGGTGCAGCGCAACCAGCAGCGCGATCGCCACAACAGGATCCTTCCAGAACCAAAGCCAGAGGGTGGCTGTGTCACGCTCCTTAAACCCTACACCCTCGCCGCCAATTGTCCTGCGGCGGGAATTAATGCCGGGCCAAAATCGTGCGCAGGGCCGCTATCAGCCGCTCGACCTGGGCTGGCTCAATCCAGTAGTGGGTGACGGCCCGCAGGGTGCGATTCGCGTAGCGATCCCTTTGGGAATCGCCATACCCGCCGATATGCAACCCATACTCAAGCTTCAGCGCTTTGATCAGGGCTTCTGGAGAAATCGCCACTCCCTCGGCCAAGGCAAAAAACACCATATTGGTTTCAACCACCGCCGGGTCAATCTCAATGCCTGGAATCGCCGCTAGCCCCTGGGCCAGAGCCTGGGCGTTGTCGTGATCGCTCTGCAACCGCTGGGTCATGGTCTTGAGGGCAATGATGCCCGCTGCGGCTAGCCCGCCCGCCTGGCGCATGCCGCCGCCCAGCAGCTTGCGGTGGCGGCGAGCCTGGTGAATAAACGCCTCGCTGCCCACCAGCAGGGAGCCCACCGGAGCGCACAGCCCCTTGCTCAGGCACACGCTCACCGAATCGACATGGGTGGTGATGTCAGTCGGCTCAACCCCCAATGCGGTGACCGCGTTAAACAGGCGTGCCCCATCTAAATGCACCTTGAGCTGATGCGTTTGGGCTAGGGTGCCGATCGCAGCAAAATAGTCAGGCTCGATCGCCGCGCCATTGTTGCCGCCGGAGCTGTTTTCGAGCAAGATCAACTGGCTGTGGGGCAGGTGTGGATTATCTGTTCGAATGGCCGATTTGATCTGATCGATCGCCATGCGACCCCGGCTGTCGGTGGGCAGCGGGCGAGGGGTGATGCCGCCCAGCACGGCGATGCCGCCCGCCTCCCAGCAGAAGGTGTGGGCGTCTGCGCCGAGGATGGCTTCGTCGCCGCGCTGGGCATGGGTGAGGGCAGCGATCAGGTTGCCCTGGGTGCCGCTGGTGACAAATAGCCCGGCCTCTTTGCCCAGCAGATTGGCGGCCAGGGCCTCTAGCTCGTTGACGGTGGGGTCTTCGCCGTAGACATCATCCCCCAGTTCGGCGGTGGCGGTGGCCTCGACCATGGCGGGGGTAGGCCAGGTGACGGTGTCGGAGCGGAAGTCGGTGGCGGGGTGGATGGTGGACATGGGTGGGTGGGGAGTTAGGGAGTAGGGGAGTTAGGGAGTAGGGGAGTGAGGGGGTGGGGAGTAGGGGAGTTAGGGAGTAGGGTTTTCTCTTCACTTCATCACCCCATCACTCCATCACCCCCCGCCTTTACTCTCCAAACCTCGCCGCTCGGCGTTTGGTGCCAAATAGGTGGGCGTAGACAAACGAGAATTCGCAGCCGGCAAAGAAAATTTGGCAGGCGAGAAAAATCCACAGCATTAAGATCATCACGCTGCCGATCACGCCGTAGGAGACGAAGCGACTGCCCAGGCTAATCACACTGTTGCTGACCAGCCATTGCAGCCCCGCCAGCAGCAGGGTGGTGAGCAGGGCACCGGGCCAGATGTCGCGCCAGGAGAGTTTGATTGAGGGCAGAATGCGGAACAGCCCGGCGATCGCAAAACCGAGCGCCAAAAACGACCAGCCCGCTTCAAGCCACTGAGTGAGCAGCGCTTGGTCAATGTCTAAGAAGGCAAAGGTTTCTTGAAAGTTGTTAACCAGCACCAGAATGATCTTGATGACAATTTGCGACAGCAGTGAGGCCAGCAGCAGCAGCGCCGTAGCCAGCACCAGCACAAAGGCTGAGAGTTTATTGACCACAAAAAACAGCGCCATGCGGGCGGGCGACCCGGCTTCGCTGACTTGGCTGGGGGTTTCCCAGATTTTGTTCACCGATCGCTTCAAGATCGCAAAGATGGTGCTGGCGGCAAACAGCAAAATGCCAAAGCCAATCAGCCCTGCCCCAACGCTGTTTTCGTTGAGAGAAACGATGGTGTCTTTGATCAGGTCGTGCACTTCGGGGGGCAGGTAGCGCACAATCACCGCCTCAATGGCCTCAAATACCTCGCTATTTGGCCCCACCAGCGCCCCAATGATGCTCAGCACCACCAGCAGCAGCGGAAACAGCGAAAACAGGGCGTAGTAGGACAGCGCCGCCGCCATGCCGGGGACGTTGTCGCGATCCCACTTGAGCCAGGTTTGAATGAGGAGCTGGGCGGGTTTGGAGGGCAGCACCTGGGTGCGCAGGTAGGGCAGCAGGCGCGATCGCACGTATTGCAGCATGGTGGTGGGGCAGAGAAACCGAGGGTATTATCGCCCACCCCCGGAACCAGTGCCGACGCGACGCTAGCATTCTTGCGGGAGTGGTCTCACCAGTGTGGCGATCGTTCGCACCAATCGGTCTGGTTCGATGGGTTTGGCTAGATGCATCTGAAAGCCAGCATCCAGGGCATGCTGCTGATTGATCTCTCCCGCGTAGGCCGTCAGGGCGATCGCAGGAATATTGCCGCCCTGGTCGTGCCGTCTGGTGCGGATCTGCTGAATCAGCGCATAGCCATTCATCTCGGGCATGCCGATATCGCACAGCAGCAGGTCGGGCACCGACTGATTGAGCTGGCTGAGGGCCTGGAGGGCTGAGGTCGCCGTGGTCACCTGCGCCCCCGCCTGGGTGAGCACAAAGGACGCTAGCTCGCGCATGTCGGCCTCGTCGTCGACCACCAAGATCTGTAGCCCGGTTAAGTCGGTCGCTTCTTTTAGGGGTTCAGCGGGAGATAGTTGATCTTGGCTTGATAGGGTGAGGGGGAGCAGCACCGTAAAGGTCGCGCCCAGGTTTTGGCCTGAGCTTTCGGCCCAAACCATGCCGCCGTGCAGTTCGGTGAGCTGACGCACGATCGCCAGACCGAGGCCGAGGCCGCCAAACTGTCGGGTGGTGGTGCCATCTTCTTGCCGAAAGTAGTCAAACACGTGGGGCAAAAATTCTGCATGAATACCTTTGCCGGTGTCGCTCACCTGAATTTGAGCATAGGCGTCAACTTTTTCTAGGGTGATGGCGACTTGCCCACCCGCTGGGGTGAACTTAACCGCATTGGAGAGCAAGTTCCAGATCACCTGCTGGAGTCGGTTGGTGTCGCCTAGCACCTGGCCCGCGATCGCACTCAGCGTAGTTTGCATCTGAATCTGTTTAGCCTCAGCCGCCAGGCGCACGGTTTCAGCCGCCGCCTCAATGGTGGTAACTAGATTTACCGGGGCAACGGTTAGGGTCAGCTTGCCCTGCAAAATGCGAGAGACATCCAACAAGTCTTCGATCAGCTGGGCCTGGAGCTTGGCGTTGCGCTCAATGGTTTCTAAAGCCTGATCCGCTTTGGCCGCATCCAGTTGTTTGCTGCGCAATAGTGTCACCCAGCCCAAAATTGGGTTCAGGGGCGATCGCAATTCGTGGGACAAAACCGCTAAGAATTCATCTTTGATGCGGTTGGCGGCCTCGGCTTTGGTGCGATCGCGCTGAGCCGCCTGGTAGAGCTGAGCATTTTCGATCGCCAACGAAGCCCGGTGGGCCAGCTCTTCGGCGAGCTGCAAATCGGCGGCGGTGTAGCGGCGGCCCGACTCCGCCGCGATGAATGAGATCGCGCCGATAACACGGTCTTGGCTACGCAGCGCCACTGTCATCACCGAGCTAAAGCCAACCTGCCGCAAAATTTCTAAATGCTCAGGGTCTTTGGCGGCATGCACCAATAGTTCATCGGGAATTTCAGGTATAAAGTCTGATTGTCCGGTGCGCAGGGTTAGGGCCGCGCCGCGCTCTGCCTGCTGATCTAAGGGATATTTGTCGCGGATCTGATGAGCCCATTCCAGCTTGGCCGGGTCTATGTGGGCTACGGCAATTTGGTCAACGGTGCCGTTCTCTTCCACAATGTGAACAGTACACCAGTCGGCCAATTCTGGCACGGTGAGCTGGGCAACTTGCTCTAGGGTGGTTTGGTAATCGAGAGAAGAGGCTAGCACGGCGCTGGCCTCCGAGAGATACTGCTGGGCGCGCTCTAGCCTGACGCGATCTGTGACATCGAAAACATAGGCTAAAAGCCTTTCTACCCGCTGATTTGAGTCAACCGTTGGCAGATAGTAAACGTTGTAGTAGCCAGGACAGCGATCGTCATTGTCAGGAGCATTGAGCGGCAGGTTCGGCGAGATAAACGGCTGGCCAGTGGCATAAATGTGATCAATAACCTCAATGAGGGTGGAATCAGTTTGACCAAATAGCTCTAGTACGGTCTTGCCCAGGTGATGGTCTCGGGGTAAGCCATTGATCTTAGCCATGGCTTCGTTGATGGCAATAAATCGCTGCTCGCTGTTTAACAGCGCCAGCCCAACCGGGGAGGTATCCACAATGGATGCTAGCTGCTGCTGGGCGGCTTCGGCCTGGGCTCGGGCTAAGCGTTCGCGCTCTAGCAGTTGTTCGCGCTCCTGCTCGGCTTGCTTGCGCTCGGTGACATCTAGCACCAGAGACAAAACTGAGGTCATCTGCCCCGCTTCATCTTTAAGACTGGAGTTGTACCACTCGCAGTGAACCACGGCGCGATCTTTGGTGTAGTTGCGGTTGCACGAAAGAATGTGTGGTTCTTCACCACGGACTAATCGTTTGCAGACCTCGGCCACGGGTTCTAGATCGTCTTCATGGACAAACGGGATCTCGGTTAAGGCTTTGCCCAAAATTTCTTCGGCTTGCCAACCCAAGATGCGCTCTGCGCCCGCCGACCACCGAATTACTCGAAAGTCTCGATCCCACTCGACGACGGCCATCGGCGTGTTTTCAACGTGAAAGTTGAGCTTTTGCAGCGCTTGATGTAGGGTATCTTCGGCTTGCTTGCGCTCGGTAATATCGAGCACAGCACCGAGAGACTGCTTGGGGTGGCCTTGAACATCGTAGGAAAACTGCCCTCTGGCTTCGACCCATCGAGTGGAACCATCGGGCCAGCGCAGACGATATTCGTGATAATAATCTGTGCGGTCTTGAACCGCCTGCTGGAGCTTTGCCCTAGTGGTGGCCAGGTCATCGGGATGGACGCGGCTAGCCCACATCTGGTAGTCCGGTTCGCGTTCGTAGGGCTGGTAACCCAGAATAGTGTAATGCCCCGCCGACCAGCGAATGGCACCGGTCTGCATGTCCCATTCCCAGGTGCCCATGCGGCCAATGTTGAGGGCAAGCTGTAGCTGCGCTTCGCTTTCGCGTAGATCGGCTTCGGCTCGCGATCGCTCTACGGCCAGCCAGGCTTTTTCAGCGATCCACTCCATCAGGGCCGCATCGTCTGCCGTCCAGCGGTGCGGCATGGCATGGTGCAGCACCAGTAGGGCCACAAACCGCCCTTGCTTCACCAGCGGCACGCAGAGCAGCGACCGAGTCTCAATGGCGGCAAAGGTCGCCGCACCAGACCCAGCGGTGCGAGGGTCGAGATTGACATCATCGACCACAATGGTTTTGCCCTGCTTTAACTCGGCAATGAGGTCAGCCCCAAACGAATCCAGGTGGTGTGCGCCCACCACGCTGATGACGCCGTCGCAGTAATCGCGATCGACGCTCACATGTTCTTGGGCGGCATCAATTTCACCGTAGGCGCAGCGCGTGACGTTGAAGTGCTGGCCGGTAGCGCTCACGACCCGCCAGATAATCTCCTCTGAGTCTTGTAGGGTGCGAGCGGCATCGTTTAGCTCAATCAAAAATTGCTGCTGCTGTTCTTTGCGCTGTAGTTCTGCGAGTAGGGCCTCGCGATTGGCTTCGATCTGCTTGCGATCGGTAATGTTGAGCGAAACCCCAGCCATGCGAACGGCTTGCCCAGAGTCGTCGAGGTAAACCTGACCCTGAGCCTCGAGCCAGCGCACTTCACCGTCGGAAGCGACCACTCGATACTCTTGAGCAAAGGTCTGGTCTCCCACAACCGCCCGTTCGGTAGCCTGCCTGAGTAGCAGCCGATCGTCTGGGTGAATAAGGGCATGAAACGCGTCTGCGGTGCCCACATGCATGCCCCAAATCTCTTCGGCATTGGGAGAACACACGACCTGATCCGTTTCTAGATCCGCATCCCAGGCAACCATTTGGGCCGATGAGAGGGCGAGCTGTAGGCGTTCTTCGGTCTGTCGCAGGTTGGCCTCAATCTGCTTGAGGCGGGTCACATCTTGAAACATGCCAATGCCGATCGCCGGATGCCCATACATGGCGGGCAATATTTCTCCCCAGCAAAGGGTGGCCCGCACGCCGCCAGGGGTATGCCAATTCATCTCATAGTTCTGTACCCGCTCCCCCCGAGTAACCAGCACGGCAGGCATTTGGTCGGTGGGGACGCGATCGCCCTGGGCATCGGTGCAGTAATAGGCGTCGGCGTACTCCTCCAAGGGTTTATTTTTAGGAAAATCGCCTCCAGCCAATTCATTAGCAATGCGGTTGGCAAAAATGACTTTGGCGGTTTCTGGTTCCACAAAAACCGTCGGCGTTGGCATTAAATCGAGAACTGCCTCTAACCATTTGTGCTGGTTTTCGAGATCTTCCGCCTGCTGTCGGAGGAGTCGTTCGGTGCGCTGACGTTCGGTAATGTCTCGAAACACCACAACGGCTGCCAAAATTTGCCCTTGCTGATCTAAAATTGGGGCCGAATTGACTGCAATAGTGGTACACCTACCATCTTCATAGCGTAGCTCCATTTCCTCGTGGGTAACGACTTCGCCGGTTCTTAGCGATCGCGGTAGCGGAAACTCATGGGGCGCATACTTTTGCCCATCAGAGCGAAAGGCTTGAAACGGCGTGATGGGGTCATAGTCTTCTAGTTCATAGGACTGCTCGAAGCCATAGCCCAAAACTTGTTTTGCTTGCTCATTGGTCAGCACTAACTTGTTAGACGATGCCTCAGCAATTAAAACGCCCGCAGGCATCTGTCGTAGCACCGCTTCAAACTGAGCACGTTCGGTTTCCAACTGGTGGAGTAATCGCTCTCGCTCTGCCTCGGCCTGCTTGCGATCGGTCACATCGCGAAAATAAACCGCGATGCCCTCCGCTGAAGGGTAAGCTTTTACCTCTAGCCAGCGGTGCAGGGATTCGCCAAATTCTTCCCAGGCCACCGGAATTTGCTCAGCGATCGCCCGGTGCATGGCCTCGTAGGCCACCCCACCCACCAACTGAGGAAACACCTCGCGCCAAACCTGTTTGCCGAGCAGATCTTCGGGGGTTTTGTGCAAAATTTGAGCCGCTGCCCGATTGACATAGGTGTAGTGCCAATCGCGGTCAAAGGCCACAAACGCGTCGGCAATGCTTTCTAAAATGGCTGCGACTTTGCTTTCCGTCGCCCGATCGGCTTGGCCTGGGGTATGGGCCAACCGCGCCTCTAGAGCTTGATTCTGCTGCTGTAGCAACCGCAGTTGGTTTTGCAACCGCGTGATTTGGGCAGTTTCTCTAGGCTCGCAGGTGGCATCCTCCGCCTCTAAGCTGCGGGCAAACTGTTCAATTATTTCAGAGCGCGAAGTCCCTTGGTGTTGTGCCGCTTGATCGAGCGATCGCCAAGCTGTGTGGGTTAGAGACAGGCTGACTCGATGCTTGGTCTCTCGATCCCAGTTGTTCACAAACTTGCCGCTCTCGTCGCGTTTCATGGAAGATGGAGCCGTATACATAAACGGTAAATCCATTCAACTCGACTCGGTCGCGAATATAAATCACCCCTAAGATAGACGTTTTGACCTCAGCTAAGTTTCAGTGCGTCGCAGTTTCAGGTTCGTGGCCGTGGTTCACGGTGATAACTACATTCCCCTTCTTATGCCCGTGTTCAACATACTCGTGAGCCTCAGCCGTTTGTTGTAACGGATAATGCCTATCTACAACTGATTTTATCTGCCCCGATTCAATTAGCTCTTGGAGGAAAATTAGATCTTCTTTTCGCTCGATCGCCACCCCACCAATAACTTTCTTACTGCTAGTCATTGAAGCCCAGAGCCCTCGGACTATTGAGAGCAGGTCTATGTGGACAGCCCTAAGATAAATTCCATTTTGGTTGAGCGATCTTAGGCAGCCTGAAAACCGGCTCTTGCCTGTGGTGTCAAAAATAATATCGTAGGTCTTACCGCTTTGGGTAAACTCCTCTTTGGTGTAATCAATCACCGCATCGGCTCCCAGGGATTTTACCAACGCTAACTTTGCTGTGCTACATACCCCGGTAACGTCTGCCCCAAAAAATTTGGCAAGTTGAACAGCGGCTGTACCTAGAGACCCAGAAGCCCCATAGATCAAAACGCGTTGTCCATTTTGAATTTTTCCCTTATTTCTCAGGAAAATTAATGCCGTTGTTCCCCCAAAAGGCACAGCCGCCGCTTCCTCGTAGGTCATATTGGTCGGCTTTAGTACAATGGCCCCTGTTTCGGGCAGACAAATGTATTCGGCATTGGCACCAAGGCTAACTCCCGCCCCAGCAAATACCTGATCGCCAATGTTGAGCTGTTTTACATTCTTACCAATTGCCTCAATTTCTCCAGCGAGTTCAGACCCCAATATTGTGTTCTTTTTGGGTTTTCTGAGACCATAAAAAAGTCTGACGCCGAATGGGTCAGCCCTGCGAATGCGTAAGTCTGCCGAAGTAACCGTTGTTGCATAGATTTTAATCAGCACTTCATTTTCTTTAGGGGTCGGTTTCTCGACCTCCTTGAGCTGAAGAACGTCAGGTGATCCATATTCTGTACATACAATTGCTTTCATAAATGCTCTTCAACGGTGACTGTAGTGTAGTTCACACGGTCTTCCACGCGATGGGTTTGCTAAACCTGACGGGATAGCGCCATTTTTGATTTGAAAAGCCTTAGGTGAACAAACCTGGGGAGTTGCGGTGGCGGCCCACCTGGTAGATCAATAGCAGGGCAATCACTACGCCGACTAGACCAGCGGCGATCGCACTCACCATCGCCTGAATCGCA
>JANPIO010000410.1:0-1529 GCA_031425055.1 Phormidium sp. VAR_61_metabat_6 | reverse complement strand
ATCGCGGCTGGGCCGTTCGCATCTCGGCGGATGGCAAAGCGACGCCCACCTGCAGCGGTTTGCGCTCCCCCGGCGGCGTCGCGGCAAATCACCTCGGCGACATGTTTTACACCGACAATCAGGGACCTTGGAATGGCACCTCGGCCCTCAAACATTTGGCCCCCGGCTATTTCATGGGCAATCCCAGCGGCAACA
Organism: Phormidium sp. VAR_61_metabat_6; assembly: GCA_031425055.1. Taxonomy (GTDB): domain Bacteria; phylum Cyanobacteriota; class Cyanobacteriia; order Phormidesmidales; family Phormidesmidaceae; genus Nodosilinea. Next base: position 1,334 of record JANPIO010000410.1, on the reverse strand, counting down.
ACTGGTATAAATCCGCCAAGGTTCTTGGCCCGCGCCCCGCCGACCCTGTGAGCGGGAGCCGCATGCACATCGAAGCCAAAAAAATTCCCGAGCTGATGCCCCCGGCCATCCTCTTTCCCTACGGCAAGATGGGCAACAGCGCGAGCGGCATCGCCTCCGACTTCACTGGCAAGTTCGGCCCGTTCAAAGATCAGCTTTTCGTCAGCGACCAAACCCACAGCACCGTGATGCGCATTTCGTTGGAGAAGGTGCGCGGACGTTACCAGGGCGCGCTGTTTCCGTTTCGCGAAGGATTTGCGTCGGGCAACCTGAGCATGGAATTCGCGCCGAATGGCTCGCTTTTTGTGGGCGGCACGGATCGCGGCTGGGGCGCGCGAGGCGGCAAGCCGTTTGCCTTGCAGCGGCTCGATTGGACGGGCGTCGTGCCCTTTGAAATCCTGGACATGAAGGCGAAGTCGGATGGGTTTGAACTGACTTTCACGGAGCCGGTCGATCCCGCCACGGTCGCCGCGCCGGGGTCTTATACAATTGAGACCTACACGCACATTTACCAGAGCAGCTACGGCAGCCCGGAAGTGGATCGAACCAAACCTGCGATCACCCGCGCGACGGTCAGCGCGGATCGGCGCGCTGTTCGCCTGCGGATTGACGGCCTCCAGCGAGGGCACGTTCACGAACTGCATGTCCCCGGCATCCGCTCCGCCGATCACGAGGCGCTGCTCCACCCCATCGCCTATTACACCCTCAACAAGCTGCCCTCCTCTCAATGAACTTTCGCTCAAAGATCGTCGGCTACGCGGAACTGCGGGAATGGCGGGCGCGCTTCCGCGCCACCGGAAAAAAACTGGTTGTGACCAACGGCTGCTTTGACCTGCTCCACCTGGGGCATGTCACCTATCTTGAAACCGCGCGCAATCTAGGAGACGCGCTGCTGGTCGGCGTGAACTCAGACGCGGCGGTGCGTGGGCTCAAAGGCGACGGGCGGCCGGTCAATTCCGAGGACGATCGTGCGCTGGTGCTTTGCGCGCTCGCGTCGGTAGACTTCGCGTCCATTTTTCCCGACGTGCATGCGACGCGTTTTCTCGAAGCCGCCAAACCGGACATTTATGTTAAAGGCGGCGATTACACGCTCGAAAGTCTAAATCAGGACGAGCGCCGGGTCGTGGAAGCGGCAGGCGGCAGAATCCATTTGATTCCCTTTGTGCCGGGAAAATCGACCACTGGGCTTCTGCGGCGGATGCAGCAATGACCTTTGACTAGCTGTTGCGTATTTTCACCGGAAGAAAAATAAACTTTCGGAGTTAAGGGATTTCGTTCTACATCGATCTCGTTAT
>JANPIO010000409.1:0-19421 GCA_031425055.1 Phormidium sp. VAR_61_metabat_6 | reverse complement strand
TGGGGTGATGATCGGGCGCGCCGCCTACGACAATCCCTGCCTCTTTAGCCAGGTCGATCAGGGCTTTTTTGCCGCCCGTGAGGCTCCCCTCAGCCGCCAGCAGGTGGCCGAAGCGATGCTGTCCTACATCGACCACTGGGTGCAATCGGGGCTGAAGCTCAACAAAATTACCCGCCACCTGCTAATGCTGTTTGCGGGGCAGCCTGGCAGCCGCCTGTGGAAGCAAACGCTAACTGAGGAGTCGTCTAAGCCGGGGGCCGGGGTTGAGGTTGTCCGGCAGGCTTTGACAGCGGTGCAGCACCAGGGCGACATTCAGGCTCAGCTAGGGAGTCTCGTTTAGGTCTTGGGTACTGGTCGCTGGGGGGGCGGGCACCCAGGCGAAGGGGTAAACGTATTCGTCAAGGGCCGTTAGGGGAGTTAGTGCTGTGCCATCGGGGTGAACACGGTGCAACACCTGGGTACCTAGCGAATCGCCTGGCGGGGTGGCCGTAAAGGCAATCCAGTCGCCGTTGGGCGACCACTGGCTATCGAGGATATTTTGCAGGGGCTGATTGGTCAAAGCCGTAAATTCTTGGCTGACTAGATCCATGCGAAACAGGGTTTGCCGACCGGCTTGGGCCCCCGAGGCGAAGGCGAGCTGTTGACTGTTGGGAGCCCAGCTGAGGGCGTCGTAGAAACCAGGCCGAGTGAGAGATTGGGTCTCCCCAGTGTTGACGTTGACTAGAGCAATGATTTCTTGATTGCTGAGGGGTGGGTTGTGGGGCCGATAGTGAGCGATGTAGCGACCGTCGGGGGACCACAGCACAATACTGCGGTAAATCTGGAAGTTGGCTTCGGGCGTCAGCAGGCGGCGATCGCCCCCGTCAGCCCTCACTACATTGAGCTGCTGGAAGGGATAGTTACCCTCGTAAAAGGCTAACTGGGTGCCATCAGGAGACCATGCCAAAGGACTTCCGGCAGCACCGTAGATACCAGGGGTTTGGGTGAGGCGGCGAGGGCGGCTGCCGTCTAGCCCAGCGACGAAAATGTGCTGACCGGTCACATAGGCGATCTGGCTGCCATCGGGCGCTAAGAAAATGTCTGACTCTGGACTGTCGGGCAAGGTGGTAAAGTCTGTCACCTCTCCGGTGGGGTGATGGAGAAACAGAGCTAGCTCAGCGGGAGCACCAGCCGTGGGGGCGGGGCAGCGCTGCTTGATCACCAGGGTTTCGCCGTCGGGTTGCCAGGTCAGATCGATCGTGGGCAGCTGCTGACAGTCGCTAGAAAACACCAGCCTAGGAGAGCCCGCACCCGGCTCAACCCGATAAACTTCGCCATAGTTTTGGACGATGGCGAGCCGCTCGCCGCTGCCAGACCAGGCTAGGGCGTTGAAGGGGCGATCGCCCTCGGGCAGCAGGGCTTCGCGATCGCCGCTGTCGGGCTCTAGGCGAAACAAACCATTGGGAGTCGCAAAGGACAGGTCTGCCGCTGGCGCTGCTGTGATAGCAAACGCCACAATTGCGGTGGTGAATACGGCCAAAGAGGGTTGAATCACGGTTTCACATCCTTGAGCGTTCCCTTCGTCATCATAGCTATGGGCTGGAGGCTTGGAACCAGATTTTAGAATCGCACCGGGCGATCGCCCCCAGCATTGGTTAGTTTCTAAGATGCCAGAAGTCATTAATTGTTGGGTTGTCGGCCCCGACGCCATCGCACAAGATAGGCGGGCGCTGATGCCGGTGCTGTATCTATTCGTTAGCTCGTGAACGTCATCAGCCTGTTTTTCATTTTTTTAATTCTCTCCTCTATTGAGATAATTGACGATAGCTGTGGCGATCTGATGGTTGCCGTCTTTAGCAAGAAATTGGGTGGTGCGGGGTGGGTTGAGGGGCTGGTCTAAAAAGGCCCAGTCGCCGTCAAAAAACTCGGCGGGGGTGAGGACTCGGTGCCAGCTGTGATCTTGCAGGCCGTTGACGAGAACGGGGCCTTCTGCAAAGTCTTCACGGGTTATGGTAATAATCGGTAGATCGAGGCGGCAGGCTTCGGAGAAGGTACTGAACCCTGGCTTGGAAACGACGCGGCTGCACAGAGGCATGACATCCACTGGGCGGTAGCCCTGCCTGGGCACCTTAAACAGATTGGGCAAGGCGGCGGCGTCTTGCTCAAAGGTGAGAAACTGCCAGTCGGAGAACTGGGTGAGGCGATCGTAGGGGATGGCCTGGAGGCTTAACCCGCCAAAGGTTAGTAGCACCGTGCGTTCTTGAGAATGAGACAGGTTCCACTGCGCCCTGAGGTCTTCGGCCCGATAGCGCGGGGTGCCTCCAGTCAGCCCAGCTTCTTCAACTACCGGAAAGGCGGCCATCGGTTCGTGGAAGGGCAGGCGGAAAAGGCGATCGCACTCGCCAAAACAGTCCCCAATCCAGCGGGCGATCGGCTCAAACTCTGGGCCAAAGCCTCGGTAGATCAAATCCCAGCCAAAGTTGCTGACCATCCAGCAGGAGATGTCGGCGGCGTGGGCGATCGCCGTCGCCAGCGGTGGAATATCAGCCAGTACCAGATCTACCCCGCGCTGCTTGAGGTAGGCGGCCTCTGCGGCCACGGTTTCCTGCTGGTGAGACTGAATGTCTTTAAGCTTAGCCAGCGTAGCCGCCAAATCCATAGTGAGGCTATCGGGCTGAATCACGCCAATATCAAAGGCCACCGGACGATACTCGTAGGCCATTGGCAGATATTCATCGAGCAGCCATTGGGGCGCGGTGGTAGCCAGCACCACATCCACCTCAGGCTGTAGCGCTTTGACCGCAGCCGCAACCGAGGCGGCGCGGGTGGCATGGCCAAAGCCGTGGTTAGTAATCGCCACGTAGAGCACAGGGCGGGGCATAGAATATCTCTCTCCAACTAAAAAGGCTCGCCCCTAGGGACGAGCCTCAATCATCTCAACAGCTAGACCCTAAAGCTGGGGCACAAACTGCTGTTTATCGGGCACCACCGTGTACTCAGAGACAATCTGGCGCAACTCGTCGCCGTCGATAGTCTCGCGCTCGACCAGTAGATCGACTAAGCGATCGATCACGGCGCGGTGGTCTTGCATGATGCTCTTGGCAGTGTTGTAGCAGTGCTCCACAATGGTGCGCACTTGGCCGTCGATACGAGACGATACCTCCTCAGAATATTCTGAGCGAGAGAGCCAGTCGCGACCGAGGAACACCTCGCCCTGAGAGCTTTCGAGGGAAAGCGGCCCCAGGTCAGACATGCCAAACCGGGTGACCATCTGCCGAGCCATGTTGCTCACCTGCTGCAGGTCGTTGCCGGCCCCTGTGGTGACCTCGGCATCGCCAAAGATCACGTCCTCAGCGGCGCGACCGCCCAGCGCTCCGGTAATGCGGGCCATAATTTGCGCCCGAGAGATCAGCATTTGCTCTTCGCTGGGGGTAAACCAGGTGAGACCCTGGGCCTGCCCGCGAGGAATCAGGGTAACTTTTTGCACTGGGTCGTGGTCTTTGACCAGGGTGCCGACGATCGCATGGCCAATCTCGTGGTAGGCAATTAATCGCTTGCTCTTACTGTCAACTAGGGGAGTGCCCTCCATACCGGCGATGACGCGGTCAACGGCGTCGTCTACCTCGGCCATAGTCATGCCCTCTTTGCGGCGGCGAGCGGTGAGAATGGCGGCCTCGTTGAGCAGGTTGGCCAGGTCAGCCCCAGTAAAGCCAGGGGTGCGACGGGCGATCGTCTCCAGAGAAATGTCTTCGGCCAGCTTTTTATTGCGGGCGTGGACGCCGAGGATTTCAATGCGGCCTTTGATATCGGGCGGATCGACCATCACCTGACGGTCGAAGCGACCGGGACGCAGCAGGGCGGAGTCGAGCACGTCAGCTCGGTTGGTGGCGGCGATGATGATGATGCCGGTGTTGCCCTCAAAACCATCCATCTCGGTGAGCAGCTGGTTGAGGGTCTGCTCGCGCTCGTCGTTACCACCGCCAATGCCTGCACCCCGCTGCCGACCGACGGCGTCAATTTCATCGATAAAGATGATGCAGGGAGCGTTTTCTTTGGCTTTCTTAAACAGGTCGCGCACGCGGGAAGCACCCACACCGACGAACATTTCGACAAATTCAGAACCAGAGATGCTGAAGAAGGGCACACCTGCTTCGCCTGCGATCGCCTTGGCCAAGAGAGTTTTACCGGTACCAGGAGGGCCCACCAGCAGCACACCTTTAGGAATGCGGGCCCCAATGGCGGTAAAGCGCTCGGGCTTCTTTAAGAAAGTGACGACTTCTTCCAGCTCTTCCTTAGCTTCGTCAATGCCGGCTACATCATCGAACATGACGCCGGTTTTAGCTTCCATCATGAAGCGAGCCTTAGATTTACCAAAGCTCATCGCCTGGCCCGGGCCACCCATGGCCCCGTTGGAGCGGCGGAACAAAAAGAACAGACCGCCAATCAACAGCAGCGGAAACAGCAGGTTGCCCAGGGCACCCACCAGAGCACCATCGTTGCGCGGGGGGTGAGAGTCGAGGCTAATGTTGGCCGTGCGCAGACGGCTCACCAGGTCGGGGGAGTTACCCGGCAGGTCTACCCGCCAGCGCATGACGCGGTTGTCTAGGTCGGGATCCACGGCTTCGACAATGGCCGTTCTGCCGCCGTCGTATAGGTCAACTGCTGTCACCCGCCCAGCATCGAGATAGTCGAGAAAGCGACCATAGGTGAGGCGGGTGTTGGCCGCGTTGCGACCCATATCGGCTGGAGCCGACGAAAATGCTCCTTGCCACAAGAAAAACCCAATTACCAGCAGGGGCAGGGTCCACAGTAAGGCTACTCGCCACGAAAATTTCATACCTATGGCCTCTATTGACTAACGTGCACAGTGTTAACGGATGTTCAGTTAACGGATGGTGACCGAGTTTGGCCCTACGTTTATCATGCCTGGGAACAGGGTGTTACCGGGGTTGGCGGGGCGGAACCTCGAGTCAGGAAAAGAAATATGAGATAAATCTTTACTTAATGTAACGTAAGCCACGGGACTCGGGCAAATCCCCGATTAAATTGATCATTGGCAGCCCCTAAACGCTAAGGGCATAGCGATCGCCGGGCTGCTCCCCTACTGCTTACTTTAACGGGTTATGGAGGTTGGAGGTGCAGAGCGGGTCAGGTGCCCTATGGTGAAACCTCGTTCTCTTTAAGAAGCCGTTGCCTCAGACAAAATAGGGGCTGAGGTAGTCAAGCCAGGGCGATCGCCCCTTCTAGACGGGGCACATCAAACCCACGCTGGCGCAGAATCAGCCAAGACTCCATCAGGTCTGGCCCCTGGAGGGCACCCATGAGCGCGGCCCGCATCGATTTCATCACCAGCCCTTTCTTCACGCCCTGGGCTTTGGTGACCTCATCCACCAAAGCTTTGAGCTCGTCAAGGGTGGCTGGAGAATTTTCGGTGAGCCCTGTTAAAATGCCCTTCAACACAGCTGATACGCCGTCGATTTGCACCTGAGCTTTGGCGTCGTCGGCGAACTCCACGGTTTCGGTGAAGAAAAAGCGGCTTTGCTCCACAACGTCCGTTAGGCGGGTGAGGCTAGGGCCGAGGAGCGTCACCAGGAGCAATAGCCAGCTGTGATCCGCCTCTGCATCAATGGCATACGCGTCCTGTAGGTAGGGCAGGGCTAGCTCCAGCAGGGGAGCGGGCTCCATCGCGTGGAGGTACTGGCTGTTGAGCCAGTCGAGCTTATCCCAGTCGAATTTGGCTCCGGCTTTGTTGACGCGATCGAAGCTGAACTGTTGGGCGGCTTCGGCCAGGGTGAACTGTTCGGTGGCGTCGGGGGCAGACCAACCCAGCAGGGTCATGTAGTTAACCAGGGCCGGGGCCACAAAGCCCATTTTTTGAAAATCAGAAATGGAGGTGACGCCGTCGCGCTTGGAGAGCTTCTGACCCGTCTGGTTGAGAATCAGCGGCGCGTGGGCAAAGGCGGGCACGGCGGTTTCGAGGGCTTCGTAGAGCAGAATTTGCTTGGCGGTATTGGCGATGTGGTCTTCGCCGCGAATGACGTGGGTGATCGCCATGTCAATGTCGTCAACCACTACGGCCAGGTTGTAGAGGGGCTGACCGATGGTAGTGGCGGAGGCGGCGCGGGCGACCACCATGTCGCCACCCAGGTCGCTGGCCTGCCAGGTCACCGTACCGCGCACCATATCGTTCCACGCGATGGTGCGGCTGTCGTCAATTTTGAAGCGAATCACGGCTGGGCGGCCCTCGGCCTCAAAGGCGGCCTGCTGGTCGGGGGTGAGCTCGCGGTGGCGGTTGTCGTAGCGGGGGGCATGGCCCCTGGCTTTTTGGGTTTCGCGCATGGCGTCTAGCTCGTCGGGGGTGTCGTAGGCGCGGTAGGCGCGGCCCTTGTCGAGCAGGGTTTGAATGGATTGGCGGTAGAGGTCGAGCCGTTGGGACTGAAAGAAGGGGCCTTCATCCCACTCCATGCCCAGCCACTTGAGGCCAGCGAGAATGTTGTCGGTGAACTCGGGTTTGGATCGATCTTCGTCGGTGTCTTCGATGCGGAGAATAAACTGGCCGCCTTCGTGGCGGGCAAATAGCCAGTTGAACACAGCGGTGCGGGCGGTACCAATGTGCAGAGTTCCTGTGGGGCTGGGGGCAAGGCGAACGCGGACGGTCATGGGGTTTCCTGCACTTTCGACAAAGGTTTCTGGATAGTCTCTTATCTTAGGGGGTGGGGCGTTGGCCCTCAAGGCCAGTCCTTGACTATCGCATTGAGGATGGGAGCCTAAATTTCGGTAATGGGTGAGGCGATGCGTAGGGTGCATAACGCTAAGGCGAGGCTCCGCCAACGCGCAGCAATGCACCACCTCGGTTCTCTTGTAGGAGCGGCGCACAACCTTGCGGAAAGGCCAGATCTACTGCCGGGGCCATTTCGCTGGCCCCAGACCCCCATCGACAAGGACGTTCCGTCGTCCTTGACCTCACGGAAAGGATGGGTTGATCATCGGTTTAAACCTTTGTTCTGCCAATGGGCCTGTAGGCGACATTCAGTTGCCGAATGCTCAACCGTTCCATTTTGCGCACATTCTCCCTATCACTCCATCACCCCTCTAAATCTCCCCCATCACCTACTCACTTCCCTGGCCTGTCTGTTGCACCCACAACTCCACCCCCTCGGCTAGGGTCTCTGCTAGTCGCGCTTGCTCCTGGGCATCCACAATCCACTCAAACTCATCAGGGTTGATCATGAAGCCCAGTTCTAGCAGCACTGAAGGGGCGACGTGGGGGCGAGTGAGGGCGAGGTTGTTCCAGAAGACGCCGTAGGAGGGGCGATCGAGTTCGGTGACGAGGTAGTCGTGGAGGAACTGGGCCAGGCTGTGGGCCTGGGTGTGGAACCAGAAGGCACCGATGCCGGCGGTGTTTTGGGCGTCGCCGCTGTCGGGCAGGGCGTTGTAGTGAATGCTGAGGGCTAGGGTGGGTTCGACTTGAGCGATCTGGGTGGGGCGATCGTTGACGCCAACGGTGCTGTCGGCGGTGCGGGTCATGATTACCTGGGCTCCACGGTCTTCTAGGGCGGCTTTTAGGAGTAGCGACACTGCCAGGTTGATGTCTTTTTCGGGGGTGCCGTTGGGGCCGCGCGAGCCGGGTTCGTCACCGCCGTGGCCAGGGTCGACCAGAATGGTGGTGCCTGCCAGGGGACGAGCTGCTTGAAGGTTGGGGGGCTGCTTGAGGGATAGCACGAGGGTGGTGCCTTCGTAGCGCAGCTTATAGCCCCACTGCTGGTCGGTTTTGAAATGAATGCGGTACTCTACCTGGTCAGGCAGTACGGGGTTCCAGTCTAGGCGCTCCACCAGCCCGTCGTCGGTGACGTAGATGGTGTCGGTTTGGGGCACGGTGTTGTGCAGAGTCAGGGTGAAGGTGTCTGTCCCTTGCTCAACGCTGACGGGGACGGGGACTTGTAGGGGGAAGTAGATTTCTGTCCAGCCGGGTACCTGGCGGGAGGTGACGCCGCGGATGAGCGATCGCACCACCGCTCCTCCCGCCACCGGCTGAGTCTCAGCAGCGCGAATCCAGCCGCCGTAGTCGAGGCGCAGCCAGTCGCCCTCGCGGCCTGTGACTCGGGCGCGGGTGCCCTGGGGCAGGGGGGTGAGGCGTGAGTAGTCGGTAGTGGGGCCAGTGCGGGCTACGCCAGCGGCAGCGGTGACTTCGACCACCTCGATCGCATTGGGATTCAGAATGCTGAGTGCACCGGGAGCCGCTGCTGTGACCGTAGATCCTCCCTGGATGAGGCTGTAGGTAGGTTTGCCGAGGTCTCCTGGGGTTTCAGCCATGAAGCAGCTTTCGTAGCGGCTGGGGCCGCTGGCAGCAATGGGCTGGGCTTGATCGGTCAGCACCGCTGAGTTGGGGGGCAGGTCGGCGCGATCGCCCTGGGGCAGCAGGGTATAGGTCTGCCCCGCCAGGGATGCGGTGACAGCGGCGTTGACAGGGGCGATCGCCCCCAGACAGATCCAATCCCCCGGCTGCCGAGCAATATCTGTGGCAGGGACTAGGGAGCCTTCAGCAAAGCTTAGGGTTGCAGGGAGAGTCTGCCCAGCGGGCACTCGCGTCACGGTAATGTCCAGAGTTTGGTCGCCATGGGTGAGGGTAAAGGTATTGGGGCCGAGACTGAGGGGACGGGAGGGGGCAAAGTGTCCTGCCGCGCTGCGTCCCTCAATGGGTTCGCCATTTAGCAGCACAGGTTGGTCGAGGGTTCCGGTGCCGATGAAAAAGATCTGCTCGGCTGTGGTCTGGTGGCCATCGGGGGGATAGACCACTTGAAGGGTGGTCTGGGCCTGAGCCAGGGTGGCAATGCCCACTGTGCTACAACCGGCTAGCGCGGCTGCGCCCCAAACCCACTGCGCCATAGGTGTTCATCCGATGCGATCGCTACTCCGTCAGTCTACGCCTTAGGGGCATGCTCGCGATCGCGTGATTTTAGAGCGACTCACCCAGGCCCTGGTTCCAGTCTTGGCCTAGCTGAATGGTGATGTCGGAGTTGAGGGCACCGGTGCTTTCGACCCGCACTTCGCCAATCCCCAAAAAGCGATGCACCATTTCGGCGGTCGCACCATCGCCCCGCTGAGCCACAATGCGGCTAATGGGCAGGGGGGCGTTGAGGGTTTTGTCGATAAAGATATTCGAGTAGCCGCTTTCCTGCAGCGATCGAGTCAGGGTCTGCACCGCCACGGGGTCATTAGTGCTGTCTTGAATAGCAATCCGCACTCGGCTAGGGTCGCTGGTGGTGGCCACCCGCTGGGTGCCAAAACCGAAGTACTGGTCAACCATGCCGTCGATGTCGCTATAGCTGGGCAGCCAGTAGCTGGCCGCAAACTCTTGGGGGGTGCTAAAGTTGCCTGGCAGCATCAGCATTTGCACGTTAGAGCGGTTGATCTGTGCCCCGTAACCCACTAAGGCCAACAGTTCTTCTACTGACAGGTTGGTGTCAACATTCTCCTGAATCACCGACAAAATCTTGGGCAGTCGGGCAATGGTTGCCGGATTGAGCGTTTGCTCGGCCAAGGCCCGCATGAACATCTGCTGGCGCTGAATGCGGCCAATATCACCTTGGGAGTCGTAGCGAAAACGCAGGAACTGGAGCGCCTGATTGCCGTTGAGTTTCTGTTCGCCCGCCTTGAGGTTGATGTAGAGGTGCTGGCTATCGTCTTGGTACTTCATATCGGCGGGTACGTTGACTGTGACCCCGCCTAGGGCGTCAATCAGTTTTTCGACCCCCTGCACGTTGATGCGTATGTAGCGATCGACGGCTACGCCACCTAGTAGGTCGCTGACCGACTCGGCGGCCAGGGCTGGGCCGCCGTCGCGGTTGGCCTCGTTGAGCTTGGTCAACCGACCGCGTACGTAGGTGCGGGTGTCACGGGGCAGCGAAAGCACTACCATTTGCTCGGTTTGGGGGTTAAACCGCAGCAGCAGCATTGAGTCTGAGAGACCGTCAAAGGAGTTGACTAGAGCGTGGTAGCCGACGTCTTGCAACTCGGGGGGCACTTCGTTGACGTCTGTGGTCAGCACCTTGACGCCCAGCACCATAATATTCACCGGACGGGTCAGGCGAGGTAGCCGCAGATTGCCGCTCGACGCAATGGCCGCATCTTGGCTAAAGACTCCCGATTCCTCAGCGCTCAGCTCTTGCTGCATAAGCGGTGATGCTGACAGCGAAACCGCCAGCAGCGCGCCAGCTACCCCAGAGATACCCGCTACAGAGGCCAGGGCAATGCCCACGCTGAGTATGCGAGGCATGCGCCGTCGCTGCTGAACTGGCATTTTTTGTGGATGCCCCTGGGGTGAACGAGCTTTGGGATGTTGGGGATGACGTTGGGACACCAGGAACCTCGGGGCAATAAAAATGAACGGTGTAGAGATTACAGCCCCGGGGGGGGATGACTCTGCGAAATTTTTAGCTGCATGTTAACAGCAATTTAGTCAGCCGACCCACGTAATATGGCATCAACCCAACAAATTGGGTTAATTTGTCGTCGGTGTATGGATGGCCCTGAGGGTAAGGTCTGCTGCATTTCCCGAATCCAAGATTTGTGCTAGCAGGGAGACTGTGGCGACACCTGTGCCCCTAGGGTAGCCGCTTGCTCCATTGGCTAAACCCCGGCAGGTTGACTGATTTGCCCTGCAATAGACGCACCATGAGGATCAGGTTGGTCAGGGTATAGCCAGTAGTCACCAGGGTGTTGCTGATCAGCAGCCGCAGCGACAGCCCTGGTGCCAGATGGCTACCAGCACTGAGTACACCATAGGTGATGACCCAGGTGAAGGCCAGGGTAACCACCAGTCGACTGATCGCCAGCTCTTTGCGACTGCCATGCTTTTGCCACAGGCTGTAAACAGCGGGCACGACCCCAAAAATAGGCACTAGGTAAAGGCTCAATTTTAGGCGCTCGAGGGTTTCCCCTGAGGCGGGACTGGCTTTTTTCATAGGTACTGAGCCCTGGACAGAAGGGAGACATTGTTGCAGGGTCTGTCCAGATTATGCCCCACGTGATCAGCACACGTGTACCTGCCCGCCGGGAAAGCTGGGGCTTTAGTAATGTGGATCCGCGATCGCAGCATTAGCCACTACTCAGTAAAGCCTTGAGTCAACTCAAATTTCGGCAATCTTAGATCGCCTTGCCGATGAAGGTGCGATGGCGGGGGCTATTGAAGCTGACCGTAGGCCGCTCAAACCCCGCTGTCTCAAACGCCGCTTCCATATCCAGGCTGAAGTAGTCATCCAGATAGGGCTCAGTGCTTTTGAGTAGGGTGAAGACAAAAGGCGGCAGTTTTTGAATGGCCTCAGAACGGGGGTTCATATCCATCATCGCCAGGTGTCCGCCGGGGCGCAGCAACCGGCGCGCCTCTTGTAGAATGGCCTTCGCCGCTAATTGCGGTAGCTCGTGGAAGACTAGGCAGATCGAAACCAGGTCATAGGAGGCAGCGGGAAGTCCGGTTGCTTCGCCGGCCGCATGGCACCAGGTGATCGGCGCTGCCGTCGAGGAAACTTCCCCAGTTGCCTGCCGTTCTTGCTGCCGATACTGGGCCACGGCGAGAAAGTAAGGCGATAGATCTACTCCGGTGAGGTGTACCTGGGGAAAGGTGGTCTGAAACGCTTCTGTGCTCATGCCTACCCCACAGCCAATATCCACAATGGCCTTCGGAGTCTGGGGCAGTTGGGCCATAAGGACATTGTGGTAGCTCTGGCGGAGGCGATCGTCACCAGCAGCCCCAGACTCAGGCCAAATTTTGGCATGCACCGCCTGGGCCGCTACCTCAACTTCCATAGCGGGTTGCCAGCCCAGGTTGCCTTCGTCGTAGGCGTGAAAGCTGGTGGTGTAATAGTCGGGATAGACGAGGTCGGGGTTTTGGATTGACTCCAAATCGGCCTGCCAGAGGGGCGACAGTTCCCCGGTTTTAGCTGTGGATAGCCCAGCTTCGGTGTGCCCAACCCCTGCACGACGGCTCTGTAAGGCCTGAACCCGTTCCCGCCAGGGCACGCCGATGGTCTCGGCCCGCGTCACCATCATGTGGCGGGCACGGCCTTTGGCAAAGTTCCACAGGGGCTTAATGGCAAGCACCTGATTGACTATGCTAGAGAGCAGGTTAGGGGCAGAGGTAGCAGTCATAGCCGCCGCAGTGTCAGAACAGCCCCCATTTTAGAAGGTGAGAGGTAGCTGAATCTACAGGATCTACTACTACTAGAATTTGGCTTTCAGTAGGGCATCCCAGATTTGATGGGCCATCTCCAACTTCGTGCAGGGAGGAATAGGGAGCTGATCGCCCGTTTTGGTGAGTAGGATGGCTTGGTTGCGATCGCCCCCAAACCCGCTGCCTGCCACATCAATCGGGTTCGCCACGATCGCATCTAACCCCTTGCGCTGTAGCTTATCTAGCGCTGGGGGAATAATGTCGCCCGTCTGGGCGGCAAAGCCGATCAGACGCTGGTGGGGCGATCGCTTTTGGGATAGATCGGCCACGATGTCGGGCACCTGGGCCAGAGGCAACGATGCGGGCAGCTCCGCCTTTGCCAATTTGGTAGATGCTTGGTTTGCCGGTTTCACATCCGCTACTGCCGCCGCCATCACAATCCAATTCGCGGCGGATAGCTGGGAGAGCATGGCCCGGTGCATCTCTTCAGCGGTGGTGACGCCGATGGCCTGGATACCCCCTAGGCGGGCTTTGAGGGATTCATCTATCGGCCCGTGGACGAGGGTGACGGTAGCGCCACGGTGGATTGCGGCCTGGGCCAGCGCGATCCCCATTTTGCCGCTGGCGGGGTTGCCAATAAAGCGCACAGGATCTAAGAATTCGCGGGTGCTGCCGGCGCTAATCAACAGGTGCTTGCCGCTGAGGTCGAGCTTTCCCTGGGTGTGCAGCAGCGAGTGAATGTGGGTGAGAATGTCGTCGGGTTCGGCCATGCGCCCGGTGCCGATGCGATCGCAGGCCAGTACCCCACTGCCTGGGGCAATGCTGTGGTAGCGCTGATCCTGAAGGAGCTGGTGCCAGTTGCGCTGTACGGCCTGCTGCTGCCACATGTCGGTATTCATCGCTGGGGCCAACAGCACGGGGCAGGTCGAGGCCAGCACAGTATTGGTTAGCAAATTATCGGCCAGACCGTGGGCCAGCTTGCCCAGCGTGTTAGCGCTCAGGGGTGCGATCACTAGCAGCTCGGCCCATTCGCCCAGCTCAATGTGCAGCGGCCGTCCCTGGGTCGCCTGCCAAAAACTGTCGTCGGTGTAGGCGGGGTGTCGGGCCAGGGTGGCCACCGTCAGCGGCGGAATAAAAGCCTGCCCCTGCTGGGTCAGTACAACGCGCACCGCCAGACCTGCCTTGGCCAGCGACGAAATCACCGAGCAGATCTTGTAGGCCGCAATGCCGCCGCTAATGCCCAGCAGTACCCGACGGGGAGTTTCCACAGTTGTAGACTTGTCCGGCATGCCAGATCCGAAGGCAGAAACCTCGATTTAACCACAGGCAAGCCAGGGCGAACACCGTTCGCCCCTACCGATTGGGGATATGCAGCCAGGAGTTGGGGTTAGATTAGCTACGACTCGTCGTAGGGTTCGAGGTCGAGTAAATGGACATAGGACTCAACCAGCTCAGGTCGCTGGAAGGCGATCGCCCGGAGCAAGTGCCAGTCTTGCAGCCCCTCAAAGGCGTTGTCGTAGGCATCGGTCTCAAGGCGACGGGCCAGCTCAGCCACCGTATCCGGTGTCATATCTGAGACGGCCTGCTGCGAAACATGTAGGCTCAGCATAGTCTTTTCCCCCTTGGTGACGTTTGCCTCAGAGCCGCACGGGTGCAGCCCAGGGTCGATTCACTCTCCCTTTAGGATAAAGGTTTGCTCAGGTATTCCCGCTAGCCTGCCGCAAATCTTCGCAAAACCCGGCAATTAGCTCCATTACCTGGGGTGGAATTTCATGCCCCATGGCCATTTCTTGCCAGGTCACGGGTTGGCCTAGAGCGCTGAGGGCCGCGCTGGCCTGCTGGGCCTTGGCGATCGGTACCACCGGGTCAAAAGTGCCGTGCACCATCATCATTGGGCGGGGGCTCACCGGGGCCTGGGCAGGGCCATGTAGATAGCCGCTGAGAATGATCTGCCCGGCTAGAGGCAGCTGGAACCCCACATCGAGCGCCATTGCCCCCCCCTGGGAGAACCCGGCCAAAACAGTGCGCTCTAGGGGGATTTGGGTGGTTTGAGGCAGCATTGACAGCCAGATTTTGAGCCGCTCTCGACTGGTCTGGAGGTCGGCCTGAGTTTCAAAATCGTAGGGACGGCGAAAATCATAGCCGTTGGGGAAGCCATACCACATGCGGCCCCCCGGAGCCTGGGGATGGGGCCAGGGCGCATCGGGAAAGACCATTGAGAAGTTGGCTATCTCTAAATAGGGGGCGAGCCCGATCAGATCGGCGGCGTTAGCCCCCCAGCCGTGGAGCGCCACCAGGCACCAGTCAGCGGTGCCATCGGTGGGGCCATAGGTCAGGGCCTGAAGCGGTTGTTCGGTGGGCAGCATAGATTTCCTTAAAGCTAGCGATCGCGTTGACGAGCCTCTAGCCGAGCCCGTTTGGCGGGGGTAAGAGCAGCATAGCAGTGGGGGCAGCTAATGCCCGCCTCATAATGAAGCGAGGCTTTTTCAGCCGTGCCCACTGGGTGACCACAGCCCAGGCAAAGCTCATACTCACTGGGTTGCAGGCGGTGGTCAACAGCCACCCGTTCGTCAAACACAAAGCAGTCGCCTTGCCACAGGCTGTCAGCCGTCGGCACTGTTTTGAGGTAGTTGAGAATGCCGCCCTGGAGGTGGTAGACCTGCTCAAAGCCCTGCTCTAGGAGATAGGCGGTGGCTTTTTCACAGCGAATGCCGCCCGTGCAGAACATGGCCACTTTTTTGTGATGAGCTGGGTCGAGGTGGGTGTCTACGTAATGCGGCAGTTCCCTAAAAGCATGGGTTTGAGGATTCACCGCGCCCTTAAAGGTGCCGAGCTCGACTTCAAAATCGTTGCGAGCGTCGAGCACCATCACCTCAGGATCGGCAATGAGCTGGTTCCAATCTTGGGGTTCGACGTAGGTGCCGACCTGCTGCTGAGCAGGGTTGACTTCGGGATGTCCTAGGGTGACGATTTCCCGCTTCAGCTTCACCTTCATCCGCTCAAAGGGCGCGCCCGCCGTGGTGGATTCTTGGTGAGGAAAGGGGCCAATTTCGGGATGTGAGCTGAGCCACTGTAGCAGGGCGTCAATGCTTTGGCGATCGCCCGCTACAGTGGCGTTCAGCCCTTCTGAAGCTAGCAAAATGGTGCCCCGCAACCCCCAGCGCTGACACAGTTCTAACAGCTCCCGGCGCAGCGCTGCGGGTTCACTCAGGGTGACAAATTTATAGAAGGTGGCGATCGCCCAATCCATGGTCTGACAGAGCTACAAAGTTTCAATTATAAGCGGTAGGCCTGGTACACCTCGACGGCAGCTCTGTGCAGCAACGAGTGGCGAAAGATCAGATCCGCCATGGATTGGCCGTAGCCGCCGCCGATGACACAAGCGACGGGATAGCCCGCTTGCACACAGCTGTCGAGCACGAAGCGATCGCGTTGGTAAATTCCCGTATCTGTCAGCGCCAGCTTGCCCAGCAGGTCGTCTTTGTGGGGGTCGACCCCGGCATCGTAAAACACGAGGTCCGGCTTCACCTGGGCCAGCAAATCTGGAACGTACTGCGCCAGGCAGTTTAGGTAGGCATCGTCTTCCATGCCTAGGGCCAAGGGCACATCTAAATCGCTGCTCTGCTTGCGGGCCGGAAAGTTCTCCTGGCAGTGCATAGAAAAGGTAAAAACGCTGGAGTCGTCGCGGAAGATCCAGGCGGTGCCGTCACCCTGGTGCACATCTAAGTCGAGGATCAGCACGCGATTGACGCGGCCCTGCGCTTGCAGCACTCGGGTGGCGATCGCCAGATCATTAAAAATGCAAAACCCCGAGCCGTAGTCGGGAAAGGCGTGGTGGGTGCCCCCCGCCGTGTTGCAGGCCAGCCCGTGCTCCAAAGCCAGTTTAGCGGTGAGAATAGTGCCCCCCACCGCTGTGCAGGTGCGCTTAACCAGGGCAGCGCTCCAGGGCAAGCCAATCCGCCGCTGGGCCTTGGCATCCAGCGTGCCCTGGCGGTAGGCGTTGACGTAGGCTGGGTGGTGCACAAACTCCAGCCAGGTCTGGGGTGGTTCGCCGGGCTGGTAGATCTGGTCTGGGGCGATCACACCGTCGTGCAGCAGGCGATCGCGCAGTAGCCGAAACTTAGGCATCGGAAAGCGATGCCCGTCGGGTAGGGGGGCCACGTAATCGGGGTGATAGATAACCGGAAGCTGACTCAAAGCCCCAAGGAAAACAATGCTTACATTCCTACATTAAGGACGACAGCGATCGCCGCTGCCGCATATCTAGAGCGTGGGCCACGCTGCCCTCAGACCAGTCGAGGGGCAGATCGGCCTCGGGGGGCACCACCGCCGGCGTGGCAGTTGGCAATGGCGCAACTCGAGGAGACGAGGGCTGGGGCGATTCTCCCCTGGGGAAGCTACTCCATCGTCCCGGTTGAGGTACCGGCTTAAAATTAGGCACAGTGACAGCCCTAGGCCGTGCTGGCATCGGTGCTGGGCTAGGGGGTAGCTCAACCATGGGGGTTTCCACCAGTCTGACACCGGGTGCTACGACCCCATCGCGCTGGGGCGAGTAGGGAGCCAAACGCTTGGGATGTGGTGGCTGCAATGGCGCAGGCGCTTTGGCAATCGGGCGCGACCGGGCTTTTCTGCGCTTAGTACCTCGAGACGAGGCCTTTATCTGCTGGGTGAGCACAAAGGAGCCGAAGGCACACAACCCAACCAGGCTCAGCAGGCCCCAAAGGGCAACCCCAGACCGGGGTGAGGCTTCCTCCCCAGGCACAATCTCTGGTGCAGAGGCGACATCGTCGGCTGGCGCTGCCACCACCGAGAGGGGCGTTTCGGGCGTTACCTCTTCTACAGGTTCGTTAAACATGAGGCCGTGGTAGGCGATCGCAGACACGCACACCAGGGTTAACCAGAGCCCTCCCAGCAAAAATAAGGGTCGGTAGGTCAATAGTCTTGACCAAAACAGCCCCGACGTGACCGCGGGGTCGCGGGCTTCCGAAAAGGGTTGGGGTGGACGGGGCGAGGGCTGCCCAGAAAAATGCTGTGCCATTGGGTTACCTGGAGCCATCGGTGAACATACCTCAGCACTGCCGATTCACCTATTAAGGTCAATTGTATGTGCTCTTGCCAGTGGGCGCTAGAGTTACCGGTGGGCTCGAAACAATGCTGTGGTCTCAGGCTGCCCATGGAGAACGGCTGTCTACCGCAAAACCATGGTGGGCACGTAGTCTTGGGGGTCTTGGGCGACCCAGCCTGCGGTGGAGTTAAGCCGCACCTCAAAAAATAGGAACGCGTCGTCGTTGCCCTCTGGAATGGCGATCGCCCCCAGTCGAGCGCCCTGGCGCACCGTCTGCCCAGCCCGCACGTGCAGCGCTGCCAGGTTGGCGTAGCGGGTTTGCAGCCCCTGGGCATGGTTGACGACCACCAGATTGCCGTAGGTGGCGTCAGTGCCGGCAAAAGCTACGGTGCCTGCCCCCACCGCCAGCGCTGGGGTGCTGGCGGAGCTGGCCAGGGCGACTCCAGTGTTAAACACCAGCTTGCCCTGGTCTGGGTCGGGCTGCCAGCCGTAGTTGACAATCACCTGCGATCGCTGGGGCAGGGGATATCCCTGAAGCGGTGTGGCCGGAGCGGTGGTGGCCGCTGTGGTTGTTGAAACCCCTGGAAACCAGTTTACCCCCGGCAGAAAAATGGTGGCCGGTACGGTGCTGACGCAGCCGTTTACCTCAAACAGCACATCGGGCCGACTGTTATAGGCTCGGGCGACCTGCTGCCACGTTTGACCTGGGGCAACGCTGACCCGAATGCCGTTAAAGGGCGGAATCAGCAGCTCTTGCCCAGGGCTGACGGTACCCCCCTGAACGGCAGGGTTGAGCCCCATGATCGTGGCCGGTAGCAGGCTGTAGCGCTGAGCAATGGCCGTTAGGGTTTCGCCCTGGGCCACGCGGTGACGGGTTAAGCGCGACAGCGCGGGCTGGGAGCAAGCAGACGGGCCGGTCTGGGCGATCGCCTCCGGTGCTGTGATCCCACCTAAGGGCAGGGCAATTGCTAACCCCACCAGCACAGCAAATCCTTTAAATTGTCCCAATTGGTTGGCAGCGCCCAACCGGCGGGTAGCCCAATGCTTAAGCAAATCGTAAAACACCATGAAAACAAAATGTGGCGAGTTGGCTGATGTTGATTTTGGCTCTAGAGATGAACCAAACAACCCCCCAGGGGTACAGCCTCTATAATAGGCAGGACAACCCCAATTGCTCAGGGGCATACCTGGGTTTTCTAGCCACGGACAACTCCATCCGGAAATTATTTGCTCCGCGAATATTCGGTAGAGTAGAGCCAGATCAGTCAAATAATGGGCAGCGTTAGGTAGTTTTGGGTTTGCTTGCAGACGCGATCGCAAAGCCCAATCCGGCGCTCCAGGTACGGCACACCCGGCACAGTAGCAGAGGGCATTCAGCATGGACTCGTTACCAAAGCAGTTTTCTCAGCAGCTCGCGTTGGTGGCAGTTGCTCTGGCCGTAGGGGGTGGTGCAGGTTGGGCCGGTCATTACTACGTTAGCCAGGCGAGTTCAGCCCCCACAGAAAATGCTGTTGCTGAACCTCCTCCAGCGGTCACGACTTCGCTGGCTACCGTCGCCCAGGCTGCCCCTAACCCCCTAACCATTGACCCAATGGGGGAAAATCAAAACTTCATTGCCCTAGCGGTAGAGCAGGTGGGGCCAGCAGTGGTGCGCATTGACGCCGAGCGCACCGTGCCCGAAATTTCCCCCGAGGCCTTCAACAACCCCTTCTTTCGCCGCTTCTTTGACGAGCAAGAAATGCCCCCGTCTGATCTGCCCGATCGCCTAGAGCAAGGGACTGGGTCAGGGTTCATTCTCAGCGCCAATGGCCAGATCTTGACCAACGCCCACGTGGTCGAGGGTGCCAAAACGGTGCAGGTGACCCTCCGCGACGGGCGTGACTTTGAGGGCAAGGTAGTTGGCGTTGACTCGGTGACCGACGTGGCGGTGGTCAAAATTGAAGCCGCCGACTTGCCCACCGTGCAGATTGGCAGCACCCAAGACCTAGCGCCGGGGCAGTGGGCGATCGCTATTGGCAACCCCCTTGGCCTTGACAACACCGTCACCGCTGGCATTATCAGCGCCCTGGGGCGCAGCAGCAACCAGGTGGGCATTCCCGACAAGCGAGTGCAGTTTATTCAGACCGATGCCGCCATCAACCCCGGCAACTCCGGCGGCCCCCTGCTCAACGACCGGGGCGAAGTGATCGGCATGAACACCGCCATTCG
>JANPIO010000408.1:0-2651 GCA_031425055.1 Phormidium sp. VAR_61_metabat_6 | reverse complement strand
GCGCGATCGCTTCGTTCCATTCACCTTCAGGATTGAAGGGAATATCAGCAGCGGTATGATGAACGATCGTAAAGGTGCTCATCCAGAAGTGGTAGCCCAGCCAGGGCATCAGCCAAAACTTGACGACGCCCCAGGGGCCGGTGAAGTAAAACAGCACAGGGAAAAACACCAGCGCAAAGACCACCACCGCCGCGATCGAGCGCTTGACCTTGCCGTGGTCGCGGGGTTCAAAATTGCGCAGGTCAAAGTGCAGTGCGCCCCAGTGGGCCACCGACGCCAGCCACCACAGCCAGGTGCGCATTGACCGATACACGACCTGCAAAAAGCCGCCGGCGCCGGAGTATTCTTCCTGACTCCACGGTGCCCAGGCGTTATCGATCTCCATATCATTGGTGTGGCGGTGGTGAATGTCGTGCAGCAGCCGCCAACTGTGGAAGGGGTAAATTAGCGGCAAAAACATGATGTGTCCCAGCCAGTTGTTGACCCAGCGGCGGTTAGCAAAGGAGCGGTGGCCGCAGTCGTGACCGACTACAAAAAAGCCCGTTAGGGCGGTGCCGGTCAAAAACCAGGCAAAGGGGAGCAAAAACCAGGGGGAAAAGGCGATCGCGACATATCCCAGCGTTACGGCCCCCACGCTGAGCGCTACAGCAGCCCAGGCTTTGCGGGAGTCTTTTTGAAAATAAGCTTTGGGAATAGTTTTAATAACCTGCTTTAGGGTCAGGTCGCCGTAGGGGTTCACATCCGCAGCTCTGGCGGAAGTCTCAAAAATTGCAGTCAAGGACTAGTCTCCACAAAAGTTAAGGTGCGCACATCAGAGCTGGACTGTTTTGCCCAAAAAAAATCTGTTCACCCCGTACGGAACCGAACAGAGCCTAAGCTTGATTGCAAAATCGAGATATTAACAAGCCGAAACTGCAATAACTCTGATAACCGCCGCAAACAGCTTAATGGGGGCAAAGATTGGCCCTTGAGAATGCTTATAATTCCTTAACATTTATACCACATCCCGCCCCGCTTGCCGATCCCGCCCTGCTTACCGATTGAATCTGGAGTGCGTTGGCGACCCTGCCGGCTAAGGGCGTTGCATTCTATGAACTAACCCGTCGAAGGTCTGGGCCTTGGGCGACAATAAAACTATCCTTGACGGCATGCGGCATCGGAGCTGGCGGCATCTTTGGGGGTGTGAGATTGCAGAGTGCGATCGCCGTTGGCTAGTTCCGAGGCTTACCCAAAGCTTGCCCCACAGGAGTGCCTAGGGTGAGCGGGGAGCCTACCCCATCCTGAGAAAGACAGATGATACCAGTGGCAATTGGGTCAGGTCATCCGCTGCTGGCGATGCCGCTACAGGCTCTCGGTGGATCTCCTGGGGCCTCCACTAGGGCCTGCCCTGACCCAGTTGCCGCGTTGTGAACGGAGATAGCTACAAAAAAACCGGGTTCTGCTGAGGGGATTGCTCCCGACACAGAAACCCGGTTTTTTGCCGCTTGCTGCTTAGCCAGCGGCGATTTCTAGTCGGTTAGGCCAGGCGGGCGGCGAAGTTTTGGCTAACTTCCTCAGCGCTGAGGGCGCGATCGTAGATGGCGACCAGATGGTACTCGCCCAGCCAGGGGCGTTCACCCGTCAGCTCGTTACCTAGAGCCAGACGGTAGGTAGCATCCCAGTTGGAGAGATCGCCGTTGATCACCTCGCGTTTTTGCACCTGGCCGTTGAGGTAGAGGGTGGCATTGCCCTCGCCGTCACGGGTGTACACCAGATGGGTCAGCTGGTTGACGCTGACTGTGCCCCCTTCGACCACCTTGCCGACCCCATTGACCCCAGTGGTGGTGGTGCGCAGGCGCGTCACGTACTGGTTGTTGTTTTGGCCCAGGGTGACGTTGCGATGCCCGGTATCAACTGAGAGGGTGACAATCCGCGCCGGGGTTTGGCTAGGGGAGAGCTGGGCCGGGTTTACCCAGGCTTCTAGGGTAATGGCCTGGCTGCGCTGGATGGCCTGGTGAAGTCGGGTGGCGGGGTCACGGGTAGCCAGCAGACTGGGCTGTTGGAGGCTGATGCCCTGGCCTTGCGGGAGGCGGGCGATCGCCCCATTGACCAGCGCCAAGTCCAGCGCGGGCTGAAGGCCCGATCGGTCGCGGATGGTGCTGCCGCTGCCCTCCCGGAAATCGTAGAGGGCCTGAACGCCGATCATCACTCGCTTGGAGACGACAACCGTGACGGTGTCACGGCCGGTCAACCGGCCGTCACTGGCACTCAGCTCCAGCACGTAGGTGCCCACCCCAGGGAACTCGGCTGAGGTCGAGGGTTTTGACGCATCTTTGAGCACGGCGGGGGCCGGGCCGCTGAGCTGCTTCCAGAGGGTGGTCAGGGTATTGGCCGGGAGCCCGTCATCCTGCACAGTGCCGGTTAGGGTGGCCGTTGCCGCCTGCACCGCTCCTGCCACTGACAGGGCCAGGGTGAGAACCTGATCGGCTCCAGCATTGACCCCGGGGGGCTGGTTTACCCGGATAGTGACTTCGTCGTGGGTGGCGATCGCCCCATCGTTTGCCGTCAGCCGCAGCACATACTCACCGCCCCGAGAAAACTGGGCCGTGGTGATGTCGCTGGCAGGGTCGGCAAAGGTGACCGAGCCGGGGCCACTGACTTTGCTCCAGGCC
>JANPIO010000407.1:0-4557 GCA_031425055.1 Phormidium sp. VAR_61_metabat_6 | reverse complement strand
AGCGGAGCTACCCCAACCCCAGCGCCAGCAATTGTGCCCTAGCTTTTTGCAGCGATTCTTGCCACTCTTTTGATGGATCGCTGTCGGCCACGATGCCAGCGCCGACTTGTCCCCAAACGGTAGATGCCGTCGATAGGCTATCAGTATGCCCAAACAACAGCGTGCGAATCAAAATGTTTAGGTCGAGGTGGCCACGGCGATCGAGATAGCCACAGGAGCCGTAGAACAGGCTGCGGCGCACGGGTTCTAGGTCTTCGATAATTTCCATACAGCGCACCTTAGGACAGCCGGTAATGGTGCCACCCGGGAAAACGGCGCGGATCAGGTCTATGGCGGTGGCATCGGAGACGGTAGGCTGGCCTTTGCGCAGAGTTCCTGCGGAATGCTTCGCAAAGCGGGAATCGCGCCCCAGCTCCCCTACTACATTGCTGACTAGGTGCATGACATGGCTGTAGTATTCCACCGTCAGCAGTTCATCGACCCGCACAGTGCCCCACCGACACACCCGGCCCAGATCGTTGCGCTCCAGATCCACCAGCATGATGTGCTCGGCCCGCTCTTTGGGGTTGCTGAGCAAGGTTTTGGCTAGCTCAGCATCCTGTTCCGGCGTCGCTCCCCGAGGACGGGTGCCGGCAATAGGGCGAGTCTGGACAATGCCATCCTGTAATTTCACCAGCCGTTCTGGCGAACAGCTCATGACATCGCCCCAGGGGGTGCGCCAGTAGCAGGCAAAGGGCGACGGGTTGATATGGTGCAGCTGGCGGTACAGGGCCCAGCTGTGGGCCGTAGTGACCGTCGAGAAGCGCAGAGAAAGATTGACCTGAAACACATCCCCCGCCTGAATATGCTGTTTGACCTGAACAACGGCCCGCTGGTATTCTGCCGCCGTCATGCTCAGAGTTACAGATCGGGGATCGCCTGTCACTAGGGCGATTGGGGCCTCTTGCTCCGCCGGTAGACTGAGCTGTTTCTCCATATCATGCAGCGCGTCTTGAGCAGGCGCAAACAGCCACAGCCGCTGAGTCTGATGGTCAAGGACAGCGAAGGTTGCAGGCTTGTACCAGAGCGCCACTGGAAAAGGTAAGGGATCGCTATTTACTGTGGGCAGCCGCTCGATTTCCCACGCCAGATCGTAGCCTAACCAACCCAGCCACCCCCCCGTAAACGGCAGCGTTTGCTCAGCGGTCTCAGCTTCGTCACCGAAAAGCTGGAGCTGTTCTCCCTCGGCCAAACGTTCCTTCAGCATGGGTAGAATGCTCCCTACTGCTGGAGTCCACACTTGGGGATGCCCCTTTACTAAATGGGGTGGCCCAGCGCAGATGGAATAGCGGCTGTGAAGGGCGTGGGGCCAGGCAGCAACCGGTAAAGGATAGGGGCTCTCTAGCAGGGCCAGCAGGGTTGAGGGGCTGGGGGGCTGCCGCAACAACTCGCCGTATAGGGCCTCAAAGATGTCGCTGCCGGTGCGGTGGCCGAGGGGCTGCGATCGCACCCACCAGGTCAAATCTCGCCTCCCCAGACCCACCGCGCCCACCAAAACACCCCTAATAGCCCCAGGGCAAACCAGTCCCACCGCCGTAGCACCATCTGGTACCACCGCACCCGGTGCTCATTGGGGCTAGTGAAACCGCGCACCTCCATCGCTGCCGCAATCTGCTCGGCCCGCAGCAGCAAGTTTTGCAGCAGGCGTTCCATCACCGATAGCCACACCTGAGCCGAGCCGCGAAAGCCTAGCTTCTTCCAGTTGATGGCGCGGGTCTGCACCGATCGCACCAAATTTTGCACCTCCTCTAGCACCAGGGGAATAAAGCGCAGGGAGAGGGTCACCGTCAGGGCAATCTCGGTCACCGGCAGGCGAAGCCACCGCAGCGGAGCCATCAGCGCCTCTAGGGCCACGGTGATTTCTTCGGGTGCAGTAGTCAGCAGGTAAAGGTTGGTGCCGTAGATCAGGGTAAACAGCAGGGTGCCAATGCGAATGCCCAAATCGAGCGATCGCCGCGTTACGTTAATCGGCCCCCAGTCAAACACCACGTAGCGATACGACGTGGGCTGCGGCAGCTCAGGCAGCACCTCCGGCGGATTTTCTAGGGTAGCCATATCGGCTGGGGTGGGCAGCCGAGGCGTCTGCGCCACCTGCAGCCCATCGGGCATGACAAAGGTCAGCAACATCACGATGCCGCTGAGCACCACCAGCCAGCCCATCTGCTGTCGCCACACCCGCAGCGGAATCAGCGCCGCCAAGGTCAGCAGCACCAGCAGCGCCACCAGCCCAAACCGCCAGTAGGCATTCGCCAAAATGGGCGTCACCAAAATGCTCATCAGCCAGGCCATCTTGACCCTGGGGTCAAGCCGGTGCAGCCAGGTCACCGGCTGCTCTAGATAAAGGCCAATAGGTAGCGATCGAAGAAGATCCATGGAGTTGTGGGTTGGTTTCTAACTACCTTTACCGATTTCGGATTTGGGATTTTCGATTTTGGGTTACAGCTATCTCGCCAGAGACAGCCTGCGGACTCAAGTCGCAAGGATTTTAACCAACACGCCTAACTAATCCTAAATCCAATTTTCACTTCACCTTCGTCGCTCGGTTGGGGTTGTTGCGCTCTAGATCGCGCATGGCTTTGCCCCGCCAGAAGATGCGAATCGGTGTGCCCTCAAAACCCAGGTTTTCGCGGAACTGCCGCTCCACGTAGCGACGGTAGTTGTCCTTCAGGAGGTGAGGATCGTTGACAAACAGGGTGAAGGACGGTGGCCGCACGGTGACCTGAGTGCCGTAGTAGATGCGGCCTTGGCGACCCTGTCGGGTGGTAGGTGGCGTGTGCCATTTAACTGCATCCTCTAGCACTTCATTGACGACTGAGGTGCTGACCCGACGCCGGTGCTGCTCCACCGCCTGATCGACCAGTTCTAGAATTTTGGGCACCCGCTGGCCGGTTTTGGCGCTGACAAAGATGCGCTTGGCCCAATCGAGAAAGTTCAGTCGAGCAGAGATTTGGTGGTCGAAGTCGTAGATGGTGTGGCTGTCTTTTTCTACCGCATCCCACTTGTTGACGACGATGATGCAGGCGCGACCGTCTTCTTCGATGCGGCCCGCCAGCTTTTGGTCTTGCTCGGTTACGCCGTCGAGGGCGTCGATCACCAACAGCACCACATCGGCGCGGCGAATGGCCTTAAAAGCGCGGTTAATGCCAAAAAACTCTGGCCCATACTCCACACTCTTTTTCTTGCGAATGCCTGCCGTATCGATTAAGCGATAAATTTTGTCGCCGTGCTGCACCTGCATGTCGATCGCATCGCGGGTCGTGCCCGAGATTGGGCTGACAATGGCGCGGGTTTCGCCCACAAAGGCGTTCAGTAGGCTCGATTTGCCCACGTTGGGCCGCCCGACAATGGCGACTTTGACTTCCTCTTCGGCGGCTTCTTCAACGGTTTCGGGCAGGAATTCCACCAGGGCATCGAGCAGTTCACCTGTGCCGTTGCCGTGGATGCCGGAGACGGCGTAGGGCTCACCCAGCCCCAGCTCCCAAAACTGAGCGGCCTGCACCAGGCCGTGATCGAGCGATTCGCATTTGTTGACCGCCAGCAGCACGGGCACCGACTGCTGCCTGAGCCAGCTAGCAATTTCGCGATCCGATTCGGTCGGGCCAATTTTGCCATCGACCACAAACACGGCAGCACTGGCTTCGGTGAGGGCTAGCTGGGCCTGTTCGCGAATGTAGGGTAAAAATTCGGTGTCGTCGTCGAAGACTAGGCCGCCGGTATCGACCACCAGGTAGTCGCGATCGCGCCAAAAGGCGGGCTGGTAGGTGCGATCGCGCGTCACCCCCGGCTGGTCGTAGACAATGGCGTCTTGAGCCCCGGCCAGGCGGTTCACTAAGGTAGATTTGCCCACATTTGGGCGTCCGATAACCGCAACAACAGGCAGTGGCATAGCTTGGGCCTTTTAGGCAGATGAATGGTTCAGCAGACCTGGAAGCCACACATTGCTAGACGCCCAGATCATCAATTGAGAAAATTTTCTCAATCTTTCCATTGTAGTCAAGAGATCACGGTCTGGGGAAGTTAAGTGATTAAAGGGGGTTGGAGATTCTACTAATGGAGAGGCTCTGCCAGTATCTATCAAATTGAGTAAAAGCCTTGGTTGCGATCGCCACAACAACCACTCTCAGCTCGGCAACAACAGCTTTACCAAAAATGCCGCCGCATTAATAATCAGGGCCACCGTGGCCGAAATCAGTAGCGCAAAGGCGAGTTGCACCACCCAACGCATACCGGTTTCATAGGTATCTAGCCGCTCGTTAAACCGCCCGATATCATCAGTCAACTTGTCAACCGCTGCGGCATTCTTATCAATTGCTGCGGCACTCTTTTCGACTAAAGCTTCGATGCGATCGAGGCGATCATTGCTGGTGGTCATAGCACGGGAGACAGCTACCTCGCCATTATCACTCAGACGGAGGGTGGGCGCGGCCCACCCTGTCCGTCCGTTGCGAGGGCTTTTACGCCGCTAGAATTTTGTCGTCTAGGGCAAAATCGACCTCAGTTTTGTCTGCACCAGAGGTC
>JANPIO010000406.1:0-5112 GCA_031425055.1 Phormidium sp. VAR_61_metabat_6 | reverse complement strand
CCCCCACCCTCCCACTCCCCTACTCCCCGCCATGCACGGCCCCCACCCCACCACCCGCCACCCCATCCCCGGCATCACCCGCACGGCCTTTCTCAATACCCTCGTCACCAACCCCAACATCGTCGTTGGCGACTACACCTACTACGACGATTTTGAAAATCCTGAGAACTTCGAGCGCAACGTGCTCTACCACTTCGACTTCATCGGCGACAAGCTGATCATCGGCAAGTTCTGCTCTATCGCCTCTGATGTCAAATTCATCATGAACGGCGGCAACCACCGCACCGACTGGTTTACCAACTATCCCTTCCCTGTGTTCGGCAAGGGTTGGGAATCAGTCATGCCCAGCGAATGGCCCGACAAAGGCGACACCGTCATTGGCCACGATGTGTGGATCGGCTACGGCGCAACCCTCATGCCCGGCGTGCAGGTGGGGGATGGGGCGATTGTCGCCGCTCAGTCAGTGGTGACTAAGGCTGTGCCTCCCTACGCCGTGGTTGGCGGCAACCCCGCCCAGGTGATTCGCTACCGCTTTGACACGGCCACCATTGAGGCTCTACTAGACATTCAGTGGTGGCACTGGGAGATTGAAAAAATCACTCGCCACCTGCCCGTCATCTGCGGGGCTGACCTACAGGCGTTGCTAACTGCCACCTGAAGCGCTCGGCGATCGCAAGTCAGCACTCATAGGCCAGCCCAGTAGCCGCTGATGGTTCTCTCTTTGGGCATTGAAAGGCCGGTTTCAGCATTCTCAACTCAAAAATCTACGGTATTCTTTGGGCACATCCCTCTAGGTGGCTGAGAGCATGAAACAGCGCGGCGTGATCTACAGTCTGGTTTTAGCGATCGCAGTCACCGTGCTGCTGGTCTGGCCCTTGGGGTCACGAGCCCCGGCCCAGCAAAGCGCTGGCTCTCCTCCACCCCTCGGTGGCGTCGTGCGGCAGTACGAAATGCTGAGCATGCCCACCGCTACCGCCTACTCGGTTTACACCACCAACACTATGACTCCTCACCAGGTGTGGTATCGCGTCTATGGCGGCGATGCGCTGTTTCGGCAGCGGCTGCGGGTCTACCAAGAAAACGCTGGCCCTCGCCCTATCAACCAGCTACCTCCTGAGTCAGAGTTAGCGGCAGAAATCACCGACAATGACCCCACCCGCTGGTATCGCTTTGCCCCAGAGGCAGATGTGTTTACCTACTATTTTGACGGCGACAATCGGCTGACCGCCCGCAGCCCCTGGCGCGACGCCTTTGGGGTGAAAGTCAAACGCACCCGGCACACCAACGGCAACCGCTACGAGGTGGCCTTTGAAGATCAAGACTCCCTAGACGACTTTGATGACCTCAAGATTGAGGTCGTAATTCTTCAACCGGCGTAGCCTTGAGAGGGCAAAGTGAGGCGAGAAGCTACGCTCCATAGGTCAACGGGGCAGATCTGCGCAATGATAGACCATAGGTATGGGTGAGGAAGGCTATGAATCGCTTTATTATTGGCGGCATTCTGGCGGCTCTAGTGATGATGCTAACGGGGTGGGGCAACCGGTTTTTAGGCGATCGCGCCCCGGACGGAGGACTCGCTAGCCAGCGAGACGATGCTAGCCAGGGAGATACTACCGCTCAGAATGTCGATGGCCTAGGCACGCTGCCCCTCGAACAGGCCGGTCGCTTGGCACAGCGCCAGAGCGAAGTGGGCACCAACGGCGCGGCGGCGGCGAGCAACAGCACGTTTACCGACCAGGGCAGCGATCGCGCCACTATCTCGCCCACCAATACGGGTACAACGGGATCTAACGGCGTCGCCCCCGCCCCCGGCAACGTGATTCCCCGCACCGGGGCAGCGACGACCTTTCCGACCACGGGCGGCGACATTGCGCCCATTCAGCCGGATCTAGTGCGGCCCGATGCGGTGCAGCGTCCGACCACCGACCCCGACCTAGATTCGATTCCAGCCCTGTGGTAAGCCCATTCTCCTGCGGCAGAGACGCGGCGGCGCGCCCTCTGGTGACCTAAAATGAGGCTGATCACTTAAGTTAAACGGCATGGCAAATCAGGCAAGCGACGTCCTGATAGTGGGCGGCGGGGTTATTGGCTTGGCGATCGCCCTAGAGCTGCGGCAGCAGGGGGTCAGTGTCACCGTGCTCAGTCGCGACTTTCAGCAGGCGGCCAGCCACGCCGCGGCGGGCATGCTGGCCCCCCAGTCAGAAGGGTTGCTGCCAGGGCCGATGCTCGACCTCGCCCTCGCCAGCCTGGCGCTGTATCCCAACTGGGTGAACAAATTGGAAGCGCTCACCGGGCAGTCGGTGGGCTACTGGCCCTGCGGCATTTTGGCCCCGCGCCGCACGGCTCCAGAGCGGCCTGCCGAGAGCTGGTTGGATGCTGCAACCTTAGGCTATTATCAGCCGGGCCTCAGCTCTGATGTGCAGGGGGCGTTTTGGCACCCCGACGAAGGTCAGGTGGACAACCGCTTGCTGGTGCAGGCGCTGCGATCGGCGGTCATGGATCTGGGGGTGACCCTGCACGAGGGCACCGGAGCGATCGCCCTGCGCCAATATCAAGGGCGCGTTGAGCGAGTCTGCACCGCCCAGGCGGGCGACTTTAGCGCTGACCAGGTGGTGCTGGCTACCGGGGCCTGGGCCCACGAGCTATTGCCCCTACCGGTCTTTCCTAGAAAGGGCGAAATGGCCAGTCTGCGGGTGCCCCTGGGTCACGGCACCCCTCAACCCTTGCAGCGGGTGCTGTTTGGCGAAGACATCTACATCGTGCCCCGCCGCGATGGTCGCATTGTGCTGGGGGCCACGAGTCAAGATGTCGGGTTTGCGCCCCACAACACGGCGGGCGGAGTGCACCGGCTGGTGGGCAATGCGATCGCCCTGCTGCCCCTGCTGGCCGACTTCACCCTCGAAGAAACCTGGTGGGGCTATCGCCCCGCCACCCCAGACGAGTGGCCCATTCTTGGCCCTGGCCCCGCCGCCAACCTCACCCTGGCCACCGGCCACTACCGCAACGGCATTTTGCTCACCCCCATTACCGCCCAGCTGGTGGCCCAGACGGTGCTGGGCAAGCCAGACCCGCGCCTAGCGGCGTTCTCTTGGCAGCGCTTCCACAATGCCCCGCTGCCGTTGCCCAACCTTCCCGCTGTTTTTCCTACCCCTCAGGCTATGACCTTTACCGATGCTGCCCCGCCTACCCCCGCCACATTGGGGGCCATATCCTTAGAAAACGACCTGACCGACCAATCCCTAACTATTGCCGGGCGAACTTTTTCGTCGCGGTTGATGACCGGCACCGGCAAGTACGACGATTTTGAGGTGATGCGTCAGAGCATTGCCGCCAGCGGCTGCGAAATTGTCACCGTGGCGGTGCGGCGAGTGCAGACCAGTGCTCCCGGCCACCAGGGGCTAGCCGAAGCCCTCGACTGGTCAAGGATCTGGATGCTGCCCAACACAGCGGGCTGCAAAACTGCCGAGGAAGCCATCCGCGTCGCCCGTCTGGGCCGCGAAATGGCCAAACTGCTAGGCCAGGAAGACAACAACTTCGTCAAGCTCGAAGTCATTCCCGACGCTAAGTACTTGCTGCCCGACCCGATTGGCACTCTAGAAGCCGCCGAACAGCTGGTGAAAGAAGGCTTTGCAGTGCTGCCCTATATCAACGCCGACCCGCTGCTGGCCAAGCGCTTAGAAGAGGCAGGCTGTGCCACCGTCATGCCCCTGGGGTCGCCGATTGGCTCGGGGCAGGGCATTCGCAACGCCGCCAATATTCAGATCATCATCGAAACTGCCAAGGTGCCGGTTGTGGTAGATGCGGGGATTGGCACCCCCAGCGAAGCCGCCGAAGCCATGGAAATGGGAGCCGATGCGCTGCTGATCAATACTGCGATCGCCAAAGCCGCCAACCCGATCGCCATGGGCCGCGCCATGGGCCTCGCCACCCTGGCCGGTCGCCTCGCCTACCGCGCCGGGCGGATTCCGGTGCAGGGGGTAGCGAGTGCTAGCTCGCCGCTGACAGGGCGGGTGACGGAGTAGAGGCGGTTGTGGGCAGGCAAATTCTGCCTGCGCACAATTAGCCTTAATCTACAATCTTCACTCGCCCGAGCTGAATGGCGTCGAACAGGCGATTGACCTGCTTGCGTTCGTTCTCATCAATGGTGCCATCAGCCAGCACCAAAGTCGTTAGCTCCTGGTACTGCGCCTGGGTGATGATGCGGGCCTGAATAAACTGGCTGACTAGATCGGAAATAGGGCAGCCAGGCTGAGATGGTGACGACATAGGACAGACCCTTGGCAAAGGTAATGTACCAGTTGTAACCGTTCGGTACCGCTGGTGACCAACGCTAATTCCAGTGCAGCAGGGCGGCAATTTGCTGGGCCAGGGTGAGGGGGTCAAAGGGCTTGGTGATCAAACCTGCCACCTGGAGGGCAGTAAAGCGGGCGCGATCGCGCGCTAGCACCTTAGAGGTGAGCACAATCACCGGAATAGCTGCGGTGGCGGGGTAACGGCGCAGCCGGTCGTAAATCTCAAAGCCATCCATGTCGGGCATAGAGATATCGAGCAAGATAGCGTCAATGGCCGACCCCTGAGCCAGCCGCAACCCTTCGGCCCCCGAGGTCGCCCCGAGAGTTTGCCAGCCCGCCAGTTCTTCTAGAGCCGCCTGCACAATGGCACGAATGTCATCTTCATCGTCGATCAGCAACACTCGCTTAGACATGGTTGGCCTCTCGCTTCAGCGGCAGCAGCACAAAGAAAGTGCTGCCCTGCCCCAGCTGACTCTCGGCCCAGATGCGGCCCTGGTGCTGCTGCACAATGCGTTTGCAGATCGCCAAGCCCAGCCCCGTGCCGCCGCGCTGCCGCGAGTCTGAGGCATCTACCTGCTGAAATTGATCAAAAATCACCTCCAGTTTTTCGGCGGGAATGCCGCGTCCTTGGTCTCGGACAGTGAGGAGGAGGTGGGTGAGGAGCGATGGAGTGATGGAGTGATGGGGTGTTGGCGAAGCCTGTGCAGAGGACTTGGGGGTGACTCGATCTAACTCCCCTACTCCATCACTTCCCCACGCCCCCCGGCCGGGGGGGGGGGGGGGGGGGGGGGGGGGGGGGGGGGGGCGGGGGGGGGGGGGG
>JANPIO010000405.1:0-21999 GCA_031425055.1 Phormidium sp. VAR_61_metabat_6 | reverse complement strand
CCACAAAGACGACACACGCATTCTCTTCTGGGAAATCGCAGACGGCTGGAATCGCGGAACAGACGAACCGAATAAGCCAACAACCGACCAACTTGCCCAATTTCTCACCCAAATAGTATGTCAAAGGGGGGATCTTAGCGGCGATCGCCGCTACAGGGAAAGCCACAGCCGCAGCAGCGTCAATAGCTGCTCGGTATCGACGGGCTTAGTGATGTAGTCTGAGGCTCCGGCTTCGATGCACTTTTCTCGATCGCCCTGCATCGCTTTAGCGGTTAGGGCAATGATCGGCAGCGATCGATACTGCTCCTGTTTGCGAATCAGTTGGGTGGTTTCGTAACCGTCTAGCTCGGGCATCATCACATCCATTAGCACGAGGCCGACATCGGCGTTGGCCCGCAGAGCCTCGATGCCTTCGCGCCCGTTTTCAGCAAAGACCACGGTCATGTCGTACTGCTCTAGCAAGCTAGTCAGGGCAAAAATGTTGCGCACGTCATCGTCGATGATCAGCACTTTTTTGCCCGCCAAGGCTGGGTCGCTGTGCTGCAATCGCTCGAGCATTTGCTGCTGGGTCGGTGGCAGGTTGGCCTGCACCCGGTGCAAGAACAGGGCTGTTTCATCGAGCAGTCGCTCGGGCGATCGCACGTCTTTAACGATGATGGTTTCAGCTAGGCGGCGCAGCTGGGTTTCCTCGGCCTCGGTTAGGTCTTTGCCGGTGTAGACAATAATCGGCAGCCTCACCAGGGCCGGGTTGTGCTTGATCTGCTCTAGCAGGTCAAACCCGTTCATATCGGGTAGGCCCAGGTCGAGCACGATGCAATCGCAGGGCTGGGCACGCAGAGCCTCTAGGGCGGCGGCACCGGTATGCACGGCGGTGCTGGTGACATCGCCACCGCCGATCAGCTCAATAATGCTCTGGGCCTGCACCGGGTCATCTTCAATCACCAGCAGATAGCGCACCCGGCGCTCGACAAATTGTTTGATGTCGATCAGGGTCTGGGTCAAAATTTCGGGGGTCACAGGCTTTTGAATGTGGGCGATCGCGCCCATCTGAAATTCTTGCTGCTGCTCGTCGTTCACCGTCAAAATGTGAACCGGAATGTGGCGAGTGGTGGGGTCGTGCTTCAGCTGTTCGAGCACCGTTAGACCGTCCATATCGGGCAGATGTAGGTCGAGGGTGATGGCGTTGGGCACAAACCGCTGGGCCAGGGCCAGGCCGGTCTGCCCCTGGAGCGCAATCAACACCTTAAACCCCTGCCCCCGCGCCATATCTAACAAAATGCGGGCAAAGTTGGGGTCATCCTCAATGACCAGTAGCACTCGCTCGGCTGAGGCTTGCTGCCCCGGCGACAGCCGCGCCCGATCGTCCTCTAGGTTGGCAGGTAGGGAGGGCAGCGCATCCTCACGTGGGGAAGGGGCCGCAGCCGGGGCAGCCGGGCGACGGTCTTGGGACGTTAGATCTCTCTCACCCTGCGCCCTGATCTGAAGCACCTTTCCATCGGTCGAGGGGGCGACGTAGCGCAAGGGCAGATACAGGGTGAAGGTGCTGCCCTGGTCAGGCTCACTTTGCAGCTCCAGGGTACCCCCTAGCAACTGGGCCAGCTGTAGGCTGATCGACAGCCCCAGCCCCGTACCGCCGTAGCGGCGGCTAGTGGTACCATCGGCCTGCTGAAACGCCCCAAAAACGGTGTGCTGCTTTTCTGGCAGAATGCCAATGCCGGTATCGGTGACCGCAAAGGCCACCCGCTCCTCGGCAGCCGGAAAGATATCCACCGTGACCCGGCCTTGCTCGGTAAACTTGATGGCGTTGGAGATCAGGTTTTTGAGCACCTGCTGTAGTCGCCGGGGGTCAGTGGCAAGGGTAGTGGGCAAACCCTTATCTACGACGACTTCAAACTGAAGTCCTTTGCTGACGGCGGTCGGCTGAAACGTGCGCTCTAGTTCAAACTGAATCGCCGTAAAGGCCAGCGATTCAATTGTCACCTCCATGGTGCCCGACTCAATTTTGGCCATGTCGAGAATGTCGTTGATCAGCGAGAGCAGGTCTACACCGGCAGAGTGGATCGTGCGGCTGTAGTCAACCTGTTTCTCCGTCAAATTGCCGTCGCTGTTGTTGCTGAGCATTTTGGCCAAAATCAGCAGACTGTTCAGGGGCGTCCGCAGCTCGTGGGACATGTTGGCCAGAAATTCCGACTTATAGCGCGACGACTGGGCTAGCTGACTGGCCTGATCTTCCAGATTCTGGCGGGCTAGCTCAATCTCTTGGTTTTTGCGCTCGACCTGCTGCTTCTGAGTTTCTAGCAGCTCGGCCTTCTCTTCTAACTCCTCGTTGAGCTGTTGCAGCTCTTCATTCGACTGCTGCAATTCTTCCTGCTGCTGCTGTAGCTCGATCTCTGACTCTTGCAGCGACTGGGTGCGCTCTTCGAGCAGTTGATTGCTCTGCAACAGCTCTTCCTGCTGCTGGCGCAGTTCTTCGGTCAGCACCTGCGATCGCTCTAGCAACCTTTGGGTTTGCATGTAGGCGGCGATCGCGTTGATCATCACCCCCGCTAAGTCGCTGGCCTCATCCAAAAAGGTCAGCTGTAAATCATCAAAGCGGTGAAAAGACGCCAGTTCTAATACCCCCTTCACCGCATTCTCAAACATCAGGGGCAGCACCACAATGGTGAGGGGCAGTGCCGAGCCCAGCCCAGAGCGAATTTGGATATAGTCTTCCGGCACCTGGGTCAGCACAATGCGCTGCTTCTCTAGGGCACACTGCCCCACCAGCCCTTCCCCCAGGTTAAATTCGTTCGACAGATGCTTGCGCTCCTGGTAAGCATAGCTGCTTACCAGCTTTAGCCGAGGGGGTTCGCTGGCAGAGTCGAGCAGATACAGCACCCCCTGCTGCGCGTCCACCAGGGGAGCCACATAGGTCAACATCAACTCTGCCAGGGTTTCGAGATTGCGCTGGCCCTGCAGCTGCTGAGACAAATCGGCCAGGTTAGACTTCAGCCAGCGCTGCTCTTCGTTGGCGCGGATCGTCTCCCTCAGGTTGGTCACCATCTGGCTGAACGTGCGGGTCAAAATGCCGGTTTCATCCTGATCGGCGCTGTCGGGCAGCGTAACGGCCAGGTTGCCGGCAGCGAGTTGTTCGGCAGTATCTGACAGGTTGCGCAGCGGTCTAGAAATATTGCGCGACAGCCCCAAACCCACCAGCGACAAAAACACAAACGACGCTGGCACCCCAAAGGAGACGGTATAGAGAGTTCTTTGGGCCGATAGATGTGACTGGGCCGCACGCTCCTCTAGCAGCAGCTGCTCTTGCTGTTCCAACTCAGCAATTAGGGCGCGGAGCTGATCCATCAGCTGGCGACCGCTATCGGTCAAAATAAAGTTTTGAGCCGCCGCAAACCCATCTGTATCTCGCAGTCGAATACCTTCCCGCAGCCGGTTAAGCCTGGCGTCAATCACCGGTTTGAGGGCCACCAATCGGCTTTGGAGAAGCTCATCGTCTTCAGAAAGTTGACGCAGTACCTCGTAATTGTCATCGAGTTCCGTCAAAGCATTTTCGTAGGGCTCTAGGTATCGCGGCTGCCCCGTGATTAAATAGCCGCGCTGCCCCGTTTCAGCGTTGACCAGATCAGTTTCGAGGTCGTTGAGATACCCCAAAACCTGATAAGTGGCCTTCTCCTGCTTAGCGTTGCTGATCAGCTCAGTGGTGGTTCGGTAGGCAACCGCACCGAGTACAGCTAAGACGGTCAACCCCAGGGCAAACCCGGCCCCAATGCGAGTGCCAATTTTGAAGCGGTTCACCATAGCGTGTCATCACTGAGCAAATGCATTATTCCAGGACGTGGGCAGGGTGCTGCTCGATCGGGCCGATATATAGCAAAGGCCCTAGGATTTTTGCTAAATCTCCAGGGCCTTTGATTGGTCGATGCAGCGATCGCAGCGGCAGGTCTAGCCTTAGCCCAGCAGTGTCTTAGCCCGGCTGACTACGTTCTCGACGGTGAAGCCAAACTTCTCCATCACCAGATCGCCAGGTGCAGAGGCCCCAAAGCGATCGACGCCAATCACATCGCCTTCGCCCCCTACGTAGCGGCACCAGCCCATGGTGATGCCCGCTTCTACTGCCAGGCGCTTGGTCACTGCCTTGGGCAGCACCGACTCCTGGTAGGCGGCATCCTGGGCATCAAACAGTTCCCAAGAGGGCATAGAAACTACGCGCACCTTGGTACCGGCGGCCCGCAGTTCCTGGGCGGCATCAACGCAGAGGCTAACCTCGCTGCCCGTGCCGATCAAGATCAAGTCGGGGGTGCCGTCGCAGTCGTCCACGGTGTAGGCACCCTTGGCGACGCCTTCGATCGAAGAACCGGGTAGGTTGGGCAGGTTTTGACGGCTAAAGGCCATCAACGTGGGGGTCTTGCGATGCTCCACAGCGATCTTGTAGGCCCCGGAGGTCTCGGTGCCGTCGGCGGGGCGAATCACAATCAAGTTGGGAATGGCCCGCAGGGAGGCGATAGTTTCCACCGGCTGGTGGGTGGGGCCGTCTTCGCCCAAACCAATCGAGTCGTGGGTCATGACGTAGATGACGCCCGCCTGGGAGAGGGCCGACAGGCGAATCGCCGCCCGCATGTAGTCGGCAAACACCAGGAAGGTGGCGCAGTAGGGAATCAGCCCCGAGTTGTGCAGGGCGATGCCGTTGCAGATCGCCCCCATGCCGTGCTCGCGCACGCCGAAGCGCAGATTGCGGTTTTCGTAGGCCCCTTTCTGGAAGCTGCCGGAGATTTTTAGCTCGGTCAGGTTCGAGTGGGTGAGGTCAGCGGAACCGCCGATCAGCTCAGGGATGGCTGGGGCTAGGGCGTTGAGAGTGACCTCAGAATTTTTCCGAGTGGCCAGAGCCTTGTCTGCGGGGGTATAGGTGGGCAGGGCATCGGCCCAGCCGTCGGGCAGTTGACCGGAGAGCATGCGCTCAAACTCGGCCGCCTCGGCGGCGTACTGGGTGCGGTAGGTGGCAAGGGTTTCTTCCCACTCGGCCTGAAGGCTGGCCCCGCGATCGATCGCCTGGCGCATGTGGCTAAGGGCATCTTCGGGAATCTCAAACGCACCGTGGCTCCAGCCCAGGTTTTCGCGGGTGAGCTTGATCTCGTCGCCGCCCAGGGCTGCACCGTGGACACCAGCGGTGTTTTGCTTGTTGGGGGAACCGTAGCCGATGGTGGTGGTGACTTTGATCATCGAGGGGCGATCGCTGACGGATTTAGCCTCTTCGATCGCCTTAGCAATGGCATCCAAATCCGTATTGCCGTTCTCCACGTGCAGCACGTGCCAGCCGTAGGCCTCAAACCGCTTGCTCACATCTTCGGTAAAGGAGATATCGGTGGAACCGTCAATGGAGATGTGGTTGTCATCGTAGAGGGCAATCAGCTTGCCCAGACCGAGGTGACCGGCCAGGGAGCAGGCCTCACCCGAGACCCCTTCCATGTTGCAGCCGTCGCCCAAGATCGCGTAGGTGTAGTGATCGACTAGGGTAGCGTCGGGCTTGTTGAACTTAGCGGCCAGGTGAGCTTCGGCCATGGCCAAGCCCACGGCGTTGGCAATGCCCTGACCCAGAGGGCCGGTGGTGACTTCAATGCCGGGAGTTTCAAAGTTTTCGGGGTGGCCGGGGGTGCGCGCGCCCCACTGGCGGAACTGTTTAATGTCGTCCAGCGTCACGCTATCAAAGCCGCTCAGATAGAGCAGGGCGTATTGCAGCATGCAGCCGTGGCCCGCCGATAGCACGAAGCGATCGCGGTTAAACCACTGGGGGTTCTTCGGGTTGACCCGCAAAAACTTATCCCACAGCACGTAGGCCATGGGCGCAGCCCCCATGGGCAGACCGGGGTGGCCAGACTTGGCCTTTTCCACCGCATCAATCGCTAAGAAGCGAATGGAATTAATACAGAGTTCTTCCAGGGATTGAGTTGCAACAGCCATAGGTTCAACAGCTTAACGACGGTTTTTTGGAGCAGCAGCACGCAGCCCTAGGACTAGCCCAAGGGCTAACAAGGTTATCGGCCTAAATCGATCAAGACCCCACACACAGCCTTGCCTTTCAGCAGACCCCGCAACCAGACGATTGTCAATACCCTCTGGCTAGGCAAGGGACAAAGCTCAAGTGCCGAACGGCACGATTTTAGGTCATTATACCTATCAATCAATTCAATCCGTAGCTTTAGCTACGGTATTTCTTAAACACTAGGGTAACGTTGTGGCCTCCAAAGCCAAAGGAGTTAGAAATTGCCACCTCAATCGGCATGGGGCGGCTCTGGTTAGGGATATAGTCAAGGTCGCAGTCGGGGTCAGGGTTGTGGAGATTGATGGTGGGCGGGGCGATGTCATTGGCGATCGCTAGACAGGTGGCCACCGCCTCAATGCCCCCAGAGCCGCCCAGCAAGTGCCCGGTCATCGACTTGGTCGAGCTCACCGCCACCTGATAGGCCACATCCCCCAGGGCAGTTTTAATGGCCTGGGTTTCAGTGGGGTCATTGGCTCCCGTGCTGGTGCCGTGGGCGTTGATATAGCTGATGTCGCTAGGCACAATGTCTGCATCCTTGAGCGCTAGCTGAATGCAGCGGGCCGCCCCGGCCCCACCGGGTACCGGTGCCGTCATGTGGTAGGCATCACAGGTCATGCCATAGCCAACAATCTCGCCGTAGATGGTAGCCCCTCGGCTTAGGGCATGCTCTAACTCTTCAAGAATCAAAATGCCGCAGCCTTCGCCGATGACAAACCCGTCGCGGGTTTTGTCAAAGGGACGGCTGGCGGTGGTGGGGTCGTCGTTGCGAGTCGAGAGGGCGCGGGCCGAGGCAAAACCTGCCACCGATAGGGGCGTCACCGCCGCCTCGGTGCCACCGCAGATCATCGCCTGGGCGTAGCCGTTCTGAATCAGCCGAAAAGCATCGCCAATGGCGTTAGACCCGGCGGCACAGGCAGTGACAGCACAGGTGCTTGGCCCCTTAGCACCGGTATGGATGGCGGTTAACCCCGCCGCCATATTGGCAATCATCATCGGAATCATGAAGGGGCTACAACGGCTGGGCCCTC
This sequence comes from Phormidium sp. VAR_61_metabat_6, assembly GCA_031425055.1. Classification (GTDB taxonomy): domain Bacteria; phylum Cyanobacteriota; class Cyanobacteriia; order Phormidesmidales; family Phormidesmidaceae; genus Nodosilinea. The sequence goes on along the minus strand of JANPIO010000405.1, from coordinate 14,937 downwards.
GGTTGAGGTAGATCTCCTGCTGGTCTTCTAAGACCTTTAGGCCACCGATGCCAGAACCAATGCAGGTGCCGATTTGCTCGGCGTTGAGCTCAGTAATGGTCAGCCCCGAATGCTTAAGGGCGCGCTGACCCGCAACCACCGCAAACTGGGAAAAGCGATCCATGCGCTTGACTTCTTTCTTGTCGAGAAAATCGCCTGGATCAAACCCTTTGACTTCTGCAGCGATTTGCGACGCGTGCTGGGAAGGGTCGAAGTGGGTAATGCGAGCCGTGCCGCTGCGCCCAGCCACTAGCCCAGCCCAGTACTCCTCCAGGTTGTTACCAATGGGGGTAATGGCATCCATGCCAGTTACCACAACGCGCTTTGAGTCAGAGTTTGCCATAGCCAAATTTCAGGTAAACCAGGTCGAGGTTAAGGGGGGCCGGGCCGGCCAGCTGTAAAACTAAGAGCACGGGGGACACCCCTCGGTTTCCCCCATGTCTATCAATACAGGCGTTGCCCTACTCCCAGTCGATGGCTGGGGTGGGGGATGGCCTAGGCGGCTTTGTCTTCGATGAAGTTAACAGCATCCTGCACGGTGGCAATACCCTCTGCCGCTTCGTCAGGAATTTCGATGCCAAATTCTTCTTCCAGAGCCATCACCAGCTCCACAGTATCGAGAGAATCGGCGCCTAGGTCGTTGGCGAAGCTAGCTTCGGGCTTAACATCAGCCTCTTCAACCCCTAGCTGCTCGCTGACAATCTTTTTGACCTTTTCAAAAGTCTCTGCGCTCATGGATCTCCAACGCCTCTTTGTACGGATTAATTAATCGACAACAAAAAACTTTATCACCCTGCGACCCCATCGAGACGAATATCTGACGTCAAGCCCCAGCATAAGGCCGCTCAATTTTGGCCATTGTCCCCCCGAGCAAAGCCGGAGGAGATAATGCTACAGAATTTTTGACTTCGATAACGCTTGGCCAGCTACAGTCACCAATTTTGAGCATTCCTTCATGATATCGGAAAAAGAACCCTACCAAAACTCTGTCGCCCGATAGCCGAGTTCCTCTAGCATAGAGCGCAGCAAGGGTAAGCTGAGGCCAATGACGTTGCTGTGGCATCCCTCGATTTTCTCAATCATCAGCGCCCCTTTACCATCGCTAGAAAAAGCCCCGGCGCAGTCTAAAGGTTCGCCAGTGTTGACGTAGGCGGCAATGGTAGCGTCGTCAATATTGGCAAAGTAGACACGGGTAACAGCGCTTTGCACCAGGATGCGGCCACCGGGGGCAATCAGGGCGTGGCCAGTGTGAATTTCGCCCATCTGCCCCCGCATGGCTTGCCAACGGGCGATCGCATCGGTCTTATTCGCCGGCTTGCCGTAGATCTGACCGCCAAAGGCCATCACCGAATCGCACCCCATCACCAGGGCGCTGGGAAACTGGGGCGCAACCACTTCCGCCTTGCAGCGGGCCAGGGTGGCCACATAGGTAGGCGGGTCAGAGACTTTCACCTGGTCTTCGTCAAAATTGCTGGGATACACGAAGGGATGAATGCCTGCGCCCACTAGTAGAACACGACGGGCCTTTGAAGCCGAAGCGAGAACAAACTGGGGTCGAGGAGAAGTAGGCATAGCTGACGTTGACGGGCGGGTGAGAGGGATTGCTTCGGCAAGACCTAGGACACCTTAAACGAGGCCACTGACTGCTTCATCAGGTCGCGGACTTTGTCCCAACGGCCTTCGTCGGTGGAGGCGTTGAAGGTGTAGAGCTTGCCTCGGCGCACAATGGCACTGGCCAAGTTGTGGCGCGGCCCAGCGGGCAGGTCGGCTAGGTACTCCAGAATGTAGTAGGTCTTATCGTCAGCGGTGTTGATGCGCTGGGCGCTGAGCAAATCGACGCTGCTGTCATCCCCCGCTAGGGCGCTGAAGCTTTTGGAGAGCTTATAGCCCACTTCGGTGGGAGTACCGAGCGCATCGAGGTCTTTGCCCTCAGGAATCTCGCTAATCACCACGCTGATGTTTTCGGTCTCGTGGATGATGTCGTGGAAGACGATGTCGGCAGCACCGGGCACGTTAACCTCAACCCAGCCGGTGGGGTACATAAACTCGTAGCCCGAATATTGGTCGGCGTAGGCCTGAAGACCACCGCCGCTACCCGCACAGCCATGAAGGGTGACAGCGAAAATAATCAAAAGCACTGTGGCCAGCCGCTTCAGCATGGGTCAATATCCTTGGATCTCTAAGTATCAATAATAATTAATTGTCTCACATGGGCTGCTCAAGCCGGCTTCTGAAAAAACAGCAGGTGCTGCTCGGGCAGACTGTCATCGGTCTTAACCCAGTTCAGACCTACGGCGGCCATTTCGCGGCGCACCTGGGCCACGCTCATCTTGTGCAGCCGCTTGATCATGACCATGGGGTTTTCGGCTTTATACTCGGCTAGCACCACCCGTCCGCCGGGCTTGAGGGCCGTCACAACGCCCTCCATCACCTCGCGGGGATTGGCAAATTCGTGGTAGGCATCGACCATGAGCGCCAAGTCAATGGAACCCGGTAGCAGATGGGAATTGTCGGGCTGCCCCAGCACCGGCTCGACATTTTCAATACTCTTAGCCGCTAGCTCGGCCTGGAGCAGGGCCAGCATCTCGGGCTGAATATCTACGGCTAACACTTTGCCCTGGGGAACGAGGGGGGCAATGCGGCGGGCAAAATAGCCAGTGCCAGCGCCAATATCGGCAACAACATCAGTGGGGGAGAGGTCGAGGGCGGCGATCGCAGCCTGGGGTCGTTCTTGCAACACTCGACTGGGGCGATCGAGCCAGCCAGCGCCCTGGTGGCCCATAGTCTGCGCAATTTCTCTGCCCAGGTAAACTCTGCCAATGCCGTCGGCACTGGGGGGCACCGTTTGATACTCACGGCTGACCTCGAGCGTCGTTGTACCGCAGGCGGTTAGACCCCACAGCACAGCGATCAACATCAGGCGGCGCAGGGTAAATGCCACTTGGCTGAGCAGCTTGCGCCCGGTGGGTTGGGCTAGAGAAAGGCGACCCGTCATAAAACAGTTACTGAACAACAAAACCGATCTGCCCAGGCATTTACCGATTCAAAACTAGGCCTCTACCACGGCGGGAGCAGGCTCTAGCAGGGTCACTAAGGCCAAATTCACCTGGTCTTCAGTGGGCTGGCTGAGTTCAGCGCGCACGTTAGGGCCAAAGAACGATTCAATTTTGGCTTTCTTCTCCATCCAGGTTGAAAAGGGCACCATGGACGAGTCAAACTCCAGCACCAGGGCATAGTTACCGTCGATTTTGGCCTCATGGAGGCCGCTGAGTTCGGGGCACTCCTGCCCTGAGGGGCTTAGCCCCAGCTTTTGTAGTGCGATATCGAGGTGGGCTTCCTGGCCGTAGCGGTAGCGAGTGACATCGAGGCGCACCTGATTTTGGGTAGAGGTGGCCTGCTCTTCGCGCAGCTTGAGCACCTCAGGCGAGGTGGGCTGGGTGTAAGACACCGGCTCTAGCTCAGCGGCCCGCAGCGCCAGCCCGCCCAGTAGTACAGGAATGCCGTAGAAGAACCCGACCAGATTGAGGGTGGAATTGTCTTGAAAGTAGGCAACGAACCCGACGATGGTGAGCACCCCACCCACCGCCAGCAATACCAGACTCAGGTTGATTCGCCCTAACTTAGTTCGCCCCAGCATAGAACCCTCGGTGGAAAGATTACTTTTGACTATCATGCCGCCTTGTGGGTGAGAAGGGTAGGTAAGGAGTGCGTCAGCTGCCTGACGCACTCCTTACCTACCCTTCCCGATGCACCTCGCTACAAAGTTGTTTATGCTGTCGAAGGACAATGTCAGCCACACTCTCCAGGGGGACGCTATGGAACTGCAAATGATTCGCGATCGCATTGCCACCATTCGCTCTAAGCGAGAGGCGTTGATTCAGCTGTTGGAGCAGCCTGACCTGGGCACCCTGCGCATTGATGTCAACCAGGCGATCGAGGAAATGGACGATCTGCTGGAAGAATTTGACCGCACCTTTCCGGTGGGATGATAGGTTGAGACTTGAATTGCAATCCACCCAATCCTGGTTAGAGGCTGAGTTTTGCCAGTGGGAAAGCTCAAGCGTCTGACCTGGACTGGCAATTCTTAACTACTTATCTAACCTTCCATCAACTCGCTATGGCCACCAGCTACTCCGTCGAAATTCACCACCAGGGCAACACTCAAACCATTACTGTTCCTGAAGACCAAACTATTCTGGCGGCCGCCCATGCGGTGGGGCTAGACCTGCCGACTTCCTGCGGGGCGGGGGTGTGCACAACCTGCGCCGCCCTGGTGTTGGAGGGCAAGGTCGATCAGAGTGAAGGCATGGGGGTGAGCACCGAGCTTCAGGCCGATGGCTACGCGCTGCTGTGCGTCGCCTTCCCCCGCTCAGACATCAAGCTGGAGACCGAGAAAGAAGACATCGTTTACCAAAAGCAATTTGGCCAGGGCTAACCCGTAGGGTGGGCACTGCCTACCGTTAACTAATTTTTGGCAGATAAGTTTTTCATGGCCAATTAGGGTTGTCCCGTTTTTGCGATGATCTAGCGGTGGGCACTGCCCACCCTACCCCGGGCCAAAATTGCTCTCTTTAGTGGCATAGACGATGGCACTGGCTACCCACTTTATTACTCTGGATATCCATCTGGGCGATGCTCAGGCAGATCTGGTAGGGGCGATCGAATCGGCTCTGGCTGAGCGAGGGGAACCTCTGCGCTGGGCGATTACCCAAGTGAATTCTGCCACCCAAACCGCCACGGTCGAAGCCGTGGTGACGACTCACTCCAATTCTGAGCTGCTATGAACTCTGCTGATCCGAGTCGTCGTCCGTACACTGCGGTACTGGTGGTGCCGACGGGTATTGGCGCGGCGGTGGGGGGCTATGCGGGGGATGCGCTGCCGGTGGCGCGGGCGATCGCCTCGGTGGTCGATACCCTGATTACCCACCCCAACGTGATGAACGGGGCGCAGCTCTACTGGCCGCTGCCCAACGTCTGCTATGTCGAGGGCTATGGACTCGACCAGTTTGCCGCCGGGCGCTGGGGGCTGCACCCGGTGCACCGCAACCGCATTGGCCTGGTGCTCGATGCGGCGATCGAAGATGACCTGCGCTGGCGACATCTGCAAGCGGCGGATGCGGCTCGGGCCACCCTGGGCTTAGATTTGACCGACTACGTCGTGACCGATGCGCCCCTGGGGGTAGAGCTGCGGAGGGCGGCTTCGGGGGCGACCTGGGGCACGATTGGGCGGCCCGACAGTCTGCTGCGGGCGGCGGCGCGGGCGATCGCCGCCGGAGCCAATGCGATCGCCGTGGTGGCCCGCTTCCCTGAAGACACCGATGCGGAGACGCTGCAAGACTATCGCCAGGGCCACGGCGTCGACCCCTTGGCGGGGGCCGAGGCGGTGATCAGCCATCTGGTGGTGCGCACCCTGCGGGTGCCCTGCGCCCACGCTCCAGCGCTCAGCCCACTGCCGCTAGACCCGTCGATCTCGCCCAAGTCTGCTGCTGAGGAACTGGGCTACACGTTTTTGCCTTGTGTGCTGGCGGGTTTGAGCCGAGCGCCACAGTTCGTCACCGGGCCAGCTCTAGGCTACGCGGGGGGACAAGCTAGCCCCACCCTCTGGGCCGACCAGGTCGATGCCATTGTGGTGCCCGCCAGCGCCTGCGGAGGCAGTGCGCTGCTGAGTCTGGGGCGGCGATCGCTGGCGATCGCCGTCGAAGCCAATGCCACTGCCCTCGACGTCAGCCCCGAAGCGTTGGGTATATCGGCGGTGCGAGTGTCGTCTTACCTAGAGGCGGTAGGGCTACTGGCGACCCATCGGGCGGGGGTACATCCCCAGGCGCTGACGGCCCGGGTGCCGCAGCTTCAGGCGTTGAGTTCTTCTCCGGTGGGTTCAGCCTTTGGGCAGATAGAAAACATCTTTCCGGTTTCTACAATTGCACCTGGAAGAGGCTGATGGGGCCAACATTCTACTGTTAATTTGTTGTGGGAGATCTGAGGCCATAGACGCCCGTAACCGTATCAGCCTTTGAGTGGCACGCCTAGTGTCACCGCTGATGCGCTCGAGCCTCCGCTGTCGTCACAGGAGCATGTTATGACAAAGCGTACCGTCAACGTTCTACTCGTCGAAGACGATGAGGTGGATGTAATGAACGTTCAGCGGGCCTTTAAGCGCAACCGCATCGACAATCCTCTGTACGTCGCCAACAACGGGCTGGCAGCGCTTGACATGCTGCGCGGTAGTGACTCTGATCCACCGTCAGTGCCAGAGCATCGCCGTTTGGTGCTGCTTGACATCAACATGCCCAAGATGAACGGGCTAGAGTTTCTCCAGGAGCTGCGCCAGGATGAATCGCTGAAGTCTACGCCAGTCGTTGTGTTGACAACCTCTGATGCCGACCAAGATCGGCTTGAGGCCTACCGATTAAACGTAGCAGGCTATATTTTAAAACCAGTCACCTTTGCTACCTTTGCAGATGTAGTGGCGGCCCTCAACCAGTATTGGGCACTGTGTGAGATTCCATAACCAGACCCACTGGAATCCGCCGTGGGTAGCAGAAGCCGGGACTGAGCGGATGGGCGAATTGCTGGAAATTCTGTTAGTGGACGACGATGCTGTCGATCGCATGGCCATCTGCCGCGCTCTAGCTCGCGCCGACTTACCGGTTCATGTCACTGAGGTGACCAGCGCTGAGGAGGCGATCGCCAACCTCAAAAGTCGCGCCTACGACTGCGTTTTTCTAGACTACCGTCTGCCTGAGCGAGACGGTCTGTCGCTGATTCGTCAGTGGCGGGCCGAGGGCGTGAGCATTCCCCTGGTGGTGCTGACCGGCCAGGGCGACGAGCAAATTGCCGTCGACCTAATGAAGGCTGGGGCTAGCGACTACCTCGTCAAAACCCGTGTGTCGCCCGATCGCCTGGCGCTGCTGTTGCGCAACGCCCTGCGCATGTACGAAGCGGAGCGGCGAGAGGCCAAAGTCATGGCCCAGCTTCAGCAGACCAACAAGCTGCTCACCCAGCAAAACGAAGAGTTAGAGCGCCAGCGTCGCTATATCGAAGACCAAAACCTCAAGCTACTAGAGGCCTACCGGGTTAAGTCTGAGTTTTTGGCCACCATGTCCCACGAGCTGCGCACGCCGCTGAACGCCATTTTGGGGTTTTCGCAGATTCTCGACAGCCAGTCAAAGGGGCCGCTGACCACCCACCAAGCGGAGATGATTAAGCGCATTTTCGCCAACGGCAAGAATCTGCTCAACTTGGTGAACGACATCCTTGACCTGTCTAAACTAGAGGCCCAGCGGCTGACGCTAAACCTGACCGAGGTCAATCTCCACAGTCTGGTGCAGGCGACGTTATTAGATTTGCGATCGCTGGCTGACGGCAAAGCCCTCACCCTCAAAAGCACCCTTCAGCTCAACAACCCGATCGTGGCGAACGACGAACACCGGCTGCGCCAGGTGCTCACCAATCTGGTGTCTAACGCCATCAAGTTTACCGATCGCGGCCAGGTGCACATCACCCTCACGGAGACCGTCTCTGACCAGATTGCTCTCACCGTGGCCGACACCGGCATCGGCATCGCCCAAGAGCAGCTGCCCCACATTTTTGAGGCCTTTCGCCAGGTCAATCAATCTATTCGCCGCCCGCACCCCGGCACCGGCCTGGGGCTGGCCATCGTCTACTCGTTGGTGACCATCATGGACGGCACCATTGTCGTCAGCAGCGAGCCGGGGCAGGGGACGACCTTTGTAGTCACGCTGCCCCGGCAGCTTTCACCGCCGCCATTCAGCCTGAGCCCAGACCCTGATCTCAGGCTGAATGGCTTAGGCCCTGAATAGGAGGGACTAGCCTGGGCAAAAGCGGGGCTTTAGAGCACAAGCTAAAACCCCAGCCGTCTTGGCCTTGGGCGGTTTCAGCACCATCCTCTAAACCCCAGGCAAAGCCGCCATTCATTTGCGGTAGCAACGTGGGAAAATAAGGTTCGCATTTTTGGGAAATTGCCTGTGAAAGCTCTCGTGGTCGGCAGCGGTGGCCGTGAACATACCCTGGCCTGGTCGCTGCTGCGATCGCCTAAAATCACCGAGGTGGTCTGCGTGCCGGGCAATGGCGGCACCGCTACTCTGCCCCACTGCCGCAACCTGGCTATGGCCCCCACCGACTTTGAGGGCATCGCTCGCTTTGCCCTGGTCAATAATCTAGAGCTGGTCGTGGTTGGCCCCGAGCAGCCCCTAGCCGAAGGCATTACCGACTATCTGCAAGAGCAGGGGCTCAAGGTGTTTGGCCCCTGCCGGGCGGGGGCACAGATCGAGGCCAGCAAAGCCTGGGCCAAGGCGCTGATGGTTGAGGCGGGCATTCCCACCGCCAAAGCCGAGGTTTTTGAAGCAGAAGCGGCTGCTTTGGCCTATCTGGAGCAGCAGGGTGCCCCGATCGTGGTGAAGGCTGACGGGTTAGCGGCGGGCAAGGGCGTCACCGTAGCCCATACCCTAGACGAGGCCATTCAAGCCGTCAAAGCTGCGTTTAGCGGCAAGTTTGGGGCGGCGGGCAACCAAGTCGTTATCGAAGAATTTATGACCGGTCAGGAGGCTTCGGTGCTGGCTATCACCGACGGCCAGACCATTCGCCCCCTGATGCCCGCCCAAGACCACAAGGCCATTGGCGAGGGCGACACTGGCCCCAACACAGGCGGCATGGGAGCCTATGCCCCTACCCCGGTGGTGACCCCGGCCATTATGGAGCGGGTGCAAAAAGAGGTGCTAGACCCGGCGATCGCCACCCTGCGTCGCCGCGGCATCGACTATCGCGGCATTCTCTACGCCGGGCTGATGATTACCCCGGAGGGCGAGCCCAAAGTGGTGGAGTTTAACTGCCGCCTGGGCGACCCCGAGACCCAGGCCGTGCTACCCCTGCTCGAAACCCCGCTGGAGCAGGTGATGCTAGCCTGCATCGAAGGGCGAGTCGATACCCTAGAGCTGACATGGAAGCCGGAAGCCGCCGCCTGTGTAGTGGTGGCCGCCGAGGGCTACCCCGACAAATATCCCAAGGGCATGGAAATTGTGGGTTTTGAAGAAGCCGCCGCCACCGGAGCGCTGGTGTTTCATGGGGGCACGCGCCGCCGGGGCAACAGCATTGTCGCCGATGGCGGACGAGTGCTGGGGGTAACCGGCCTGGGCGAAACCTTTGAGGCGGCGATCGCCAATGCCTACGAGGCGATCGACAAAATTTGCTTTGAGGGCATGTACTACCGCCGCGACATCGGCTACCGAGTCAAAAACTTGAACAGCTAGGGGCTAAATTTTCTCCTCAGTCACTAGAGTTAGGCTTTCCCAGGTGCCTCGATCGTCGTAAGTGCGAATTAGCCGCTGCCGTAGAGTCGGCGTAATTAGCCAGCCTGCTTCTAAAAACAGCGGCTGCCCTGGCTGAATCTCGGTGGGAAAAGTAGCCGAAGCCCCCGAAGGCAAGAGCAAGACGGTAACGGGCTGGCTGCCCTGCTCAAACCTCAGGGTCGAACCCACCAACTGGCCCTGGGACTGGATAGCGGGGCTGTTGCCAAAGGTCAGGGTTTGGTTAATTGCGCTGCCCTCCTGCTGAACCTCTAGCCGAGTTGTCAGCGATCGCTGAGGCTGCCAGTCAGGAAACACCGTGGTCGCCTCCCCCTCCCAGGTGCCAATCAGCTGATCCACCTTGAGAGCCGGGCGCGGCGTGGGGGCAGTACCCGCCAAATGCTCGCGAATCAGCGTCAGATTGCCCAAGGTGGGCTGCCGAGGAAAAATCTGGGCTACGCGCAGGCGCTCGCTGCCATGGATCAAGCCCAGCTCGGCCCCAAACTCACTCACCGGGCTGCGCTGAATCGACCCTTGAGAAAAGGCACCAGTCTCACAAAACAGCACTCCCCGCCCCAGGGAACTGTATTCCAACACTGTTTCGCTCGGGGGCTGACCGGGGGGATGCTTGCGGATCTCCTGACGCAGGGTGTTGCCCTCGTTGAGGGGAGTCAGCGCCACCTCCGAGGAGATGTCCTGCAAAATTTCTCCCATCGGCGACACCTGGGTAAACGACCCCACCCAGATGCCCTGGTTTTTGAGTAAACGCGCCCACTGAGTCGAAGTCGCCGAGGTCATAGTGCGGTGAATAGAATGTATTGTCAGGCTTGCATCAGGCTCACCAGGTGAGGTAGTTCTGGCAAAATCAGCGCCTCTGTAGCCAGGGTCACCGCTTTGCTAGACCCCGGCAGCGAAAAAATTAGGGTGGATTGGTACACCCCGGCCACGGCGCGGGAAGCCATGGCGCGGGAGCCAATCTCCTCAAAGCTGAGCTGGCGAAAGATTTCGCCAAACCCCGGCAGGGTTTTCTCAAGCAGGGCGGCGATCGCATCGTAGGTGGTGTCGCGGGGGGCAATGCCCGTTCCCCCGGTGAGAATGATGCAGTCGACCTGGGCCGCCAATGTCTCGCACAGCGGGCGAATTTGCTGCGGCTCGTCGGGGACGATGCGGTAGTCGCTCACCTGGTGGCCTGCCTCGGCCAGCAGAGTTTGCAGAAGTTGCCCGCTCAGGTCGCTCTCAACGGTGCGGGTGTCGCTCACGGTAACGACCGCGCAGCGCACCGGTCTGCCTAACGCCGGGGGATGGGCCATGGTCGGGGTGGCACCTAGCTTTTGGTAAAGCCCAGCCCGTTTTGCTCAGCGTAGCGGTTCATAAACCGCATAAAGCGCTCCCACTCGGCTGCGCTCTTCATCACGTAGGTGGCCTCAATGCCCGCTGGTTCGCCGTTGACAAATTTGCCGTTGACGTCGCGGCTCGACATCTCACCTTCTTCGTCTACCAGGTACATGCCGGTGATTTCAACCCCATCCTGCTGGGAGAGCGCCTGGGGGTGGTCGAAGTAGAAGGTAGCAGTGCCGTCTGAGCCATCCTTGGCGCGAGTGAGGCGCACATCGGGAATGACGGGTTCTGCAATACCACGGGAAAATTGAATCTCGGCCATGCCAAAGGTCCTAATCTAAGAATGCCATTTATAAAAATTCATTCTCGCACGATACCGGAACCGGATCTGACGCGGGGAGCAACTCTGCCGCAGTCGCGGGATCAAGCTGCCCACTCAGTACCTTTAAGGGGTGCTGCCGAGGGGATCGCCCATAGGCTCGGCGGTCAGCACCGTGAACGATTCGGCTAGGGCCACGGCTGCCTCGGGGCTGACATCTTCGCAGGTCTGAAGCGACTCAAACAGGTCGCCAATGTAGGTCGCCCCCACCAGGCGGTAAGCGCCAGAAGCCCCCACCATCCAGTCGGTAAACAGGTTGGAGTCAGGGAACTGCTCCCGCAGATTGGCATCGGTAAAGGGGCCATAGTTGAGGCCATAGCCCTGGTCGCCAAACAGCGGTGGCTGAATGGGAATGCGGCTTTCGGTGGCGGGGGAGTCGCCAATGCCCTGGGCGGCAAACTCGACGGCAAAGCACTGGCTGCGCTCGTTTTGGTAGACCACCAGGTAGCCGGGGCCAGACTCGCTGGAGTCAACTCGCATTTCTGCGATCACAAAGGATGGCGGCACCTGCCCTGGCACCACTACCTCAATGCCTAGGCTGGTGAGCTGGCTGGTTTGGGTGGGCGACATTTGGGCCAAAAAAGCGCCTTCGGGGGGCGGCGGTGGCCCGTCGGCGACCGGGGTAGTGAGGGGGGCCGAAGTGGCGGTTGGGGCTTGGCGATAGCAGGCACTGGCCAGCCCCATGACCAGCAGCAGCGCTGCAGCAACCTTTGTCTGGGTTGTCATGGTGGCTCTATCACCGGCTAAACAACGTCGCAGCTATCTTATCGCGTTGCTCGATCGCCCCGACCGCCTAAAAACCGCTATCCCCGTTAAACCTATGGCATGATGATCCCCTGTTGATTGTCCTGGAGTTCTATTCGTTGGCTAAGCTACCGCCCCTGCCTGTTTCGGTCAAAGTGTTCTACGGCGTGGGCGAGCTAGCGGCAGCGGTGCCCGCCAGTCTGTCGGCGTTTTTCGTGCTGTATTTCTTTACCACCGTGGCGGGGCTGAGCCCGGCACTGGCAGGCTCGGTGCTGCTGTTTGGCCGCCTGTGGGATGCTATCAACGACCCGATCATTGGCTGGCTGAGTGACTGCACCCAGTCACCCCTGGGTCGCCGCTTTCCCTGGATGTTGGGCGGGGTAATTCCGCTGGCGATCTGCTCGGTGCTGCTGTGGGTGGTGCCGCCTTTCTCAACCCAGATGGGGGTGTTTGCCTACTATATTGTGCTGTCGATCTTTGCCTTTGCGGCCTTTACGGCGGTGCAGCTGCCCTACACGGCCCTGGCGGCGGAGCTGGCCGACGACTACGACGAGCGCACTGACCTGATCGGCATGAAGTCGGCCTTTAGCATTGGGGCCAGCATTTTGGCCCTGGTGATGGCCCAGATCGTATTTGCGCGAGTAGCCGACCCGGCCCGCCAGTACGCGCTGCTGGGAATGCTGTCGGCCAGCTTAGCCCTGGGGGTGATCGGCATCTGCGTGGCGGGTACCTACCGGCGCTACTGGCAGGTGCAGCGGGGCCGCCCCTCGCTGACGGGCGGTGTGGCTCCCCCGGCGCTGCTCAACCAGCTACGCACTGTCTTTCGCAACGATGCGTTTCGCCAGGTTTTGGGCCTCTACCTCTGCGGCTGGATGAGTGTGCAGGTGACTGCTGCCATGCTGCCCTACTTTGTCGGCGCTTGGATGGGTTTGCCGGCGACTCACTTTGCCCAGATGGCTTTGGCCGTGCAGGGCACCGCGATCGCCACGCTCTGGGGGTGGGACTGGGTGGCCAAACGCACGGGCAAGCGCACGGTGTTTTTGCTGGGAGCGCCATTGGCGGCGATCGCCCTGGGTGGTCTAGCCACGGTGCAGCCAGGGCAGGTGGCCTGGATGTATACCCTAGGGGTAATCGCGGGCATTGGGGTGGCAACCCTCTACATGGTGCCCTTTGCTATGCTGCCCGATGTGATTGATCTCGATGAACTCAACACCGGCCTGCGCCGGGAGGGGCTGTACTTTAGCGCCCTGGTATTTTTGCAAAAGCTGGGGTTGGCCCTGGCGCTGTTTGTCTCCGGTCAGTTGCTGAGCTGGACTGGCTATGCCGCCAGCGCCGACATTCAGCCCACCGCAGCACTCACCGCCATTCGCCTGCTGATTGGCCCGCTCCCGGCGCTGCTGCTGGTGGTGGGGCTGTGGTTTTGCTACCGCTACCCGATTAGCCGCGATCGCCATCAGCAAATCCTATTGGCCCTACAGCAGCAGCGCCAGCAGCGATTTGACAAAGAAGCCCCTGCTGGCTCAGATGCCGCCGCGCCAGAAGGGTAGCTCCTGAAGCTCGGCCCCTGAACCGGGTGTTAGCCCTAAGCCTGGGCCTGGGCAGAGATTTTTTTTGGCCGAGATCGGCAACATGGAGTTCTACCCTGCGGTAGAGGAAGCGGCCAATGCCGATCGTTAAGGTACGTTAAGTGTTTTAACAAAGCGCTTTAATAATTTCGTCCTCTTGAGGTATGCCCCTTGAGGCGCGGTTGTTCGCCCCCGATTTCGCACTTCTGTGCATACAGTTTCGAGCGTAAGGATTGTTTTCAATGGCTATTATGCGTTCCTCTAAGACAAAGCAGTGGATGATTGGTTTTGCCAGCGTGGGTGCGGCGGCGCTGCTAGCGGCCTGCGGTGCATCTGAGCCTACGGTTGAGACAGAAACCGGGCAAGCCCCCATGACTACCGAAGAGCCCACCACCGCGACTGATCCTATGGCTGAAGGCAACACCGTGGTTGACGTGGCTGCCAGCGACGAAGATTTCAGCATTCTGGTGGAAGCCATTGAGGCCGCCGACCTAACCGAGACCCTCAGTGCCCCTGGCCCTATAACCGTGTTTGCCCCTACCAACGCGGCGTTTGAGGCTTTGCCCGAAGGTACCCTAGACGAGCTGCTGCTGCCTGAAAATCAGGATCTGCTGCGTCAGGTCTTGACCTACCACGTGCTTCAAGATGAAGTGCCCGCCGCTGAAGTCATGACCGGTGAAGTGCCTACTGCCGCTGGCACTCCGGTTTCCATTCAGGTGGATGAGACTACGGGTGGAGTTATGGTCAATGAGGCCATGGTGATTACCCCCGACATTCAGGCCAGCAACGGCGTCATCCACGCCATTGACCAGGTCATTTTGCCCCCCGGCCTGACTCTCTAAAGTCGGTTTATCGGTCCGATGCCAGCGTAGTGTCTGACCCAACCTCGTTAACTCTCTGACTCCCTTAAGAATCCCTAGGAGCAACTTTTAACAGAGTTAGCTCCTAGGGATTTTCTTGGTTGGGCTAGCCGCCTTGGTCGGGGGACTGCTGCCCTAGCCGCGGTTCGGTACCAGCTAGGAGGCGATCGATATTGCTGCGGTGGCGCAAAATCACGTAGAGCGCTCCTAGTGCGCCTAACACGGCGTAGGGCAAGGGCTGACCCATGATGACCATGAGCAGGGCCGCCGCGATCGCCGCCACTATCGAACTCAGCGACACAATACGGCTCAGGGCGAGGGCGAGGCCAAAGGCGATCGCGGCCCCCAGCGCCACGGGCCAGGCCAGGCCAATCAGCACTCCCAATCCAGAGGCCACCGATTTGCCGCCGGTAAAGTTGATCCACACCGATTTGCTGTGGCCCACTAGGGCCAGCAGTGCTGCACCCACCGCTATCCACGGTTGCCAGAGGGCATCTAGAGCGGTCAGCGCCGCCACCTGGGGCCAGACCAGCGCCACCAGCAGCACCGCCAGCAGCCCCTTGAGCAGGTCGATGGCCAAGACGGCGATCGCCGCCCCTTTGCCCACGGTTCGCAGCACGTTGGTCGCCCCGGTGCCCCCTGAGCCATACTGCCGAATATCAATGCCCTTGACTCCCCTAGCCACCAGGTAGCCAGTGGGAATCGAGCCG